>CAIRBF010000095.1 GCA_903876715.1 uncultured beta proteobacterium | reverse complement strand
GGCTTCGAGGGCTGGAAGGTCACGACCATCGGCGACGACATCGCCTGGATCAAGCCCGGCGCCGACGGCCGCCTGCACGCGATCAACCCCGAGGCCGGCTACTTCGGCGTCGCCCCGGGCACGAACCTGAAGACCAACCCGAACTGCATGGCCTCGCTGCAGCGCGATGTGATCTTCACGAACGTGGCGCTCACCGACGACGGCGACGTCTGGTGGGAGGGCATGACCGACGAGCCGCCCGCGCGCCTGACCGACTGGCAGGGCCGCGAGTGGACGCCCGAGATCGCGCGCGCCCATGCCGAGGGCGGCAAGCCGCGGCCGGCGGCGCACCCGAACGCGCGCTTCACGGTCGCCGCCACCAACAACCCGGTGCTCGACGAGGCCTGGGACTCGACCACCGGCGTGGCCATCGACGCCTTCATCTTCGGCGGCCGGCGCTCGACCACGGTGCCGCTGGTGACCGAGGCGCGCGACTGGACCGAGGGCGTCTACATGGCCGCCACGATGGGCAGCGAGACCACGGCCGCCGCCGCCGGCGCGCAGGGCGTGGTGCGGCGCGACCCGTTCGCGATGCTGCCCTTCATGGGCTACCACATGGGCGACCACTTCCAGCACTGGCTGCACCTGGGCGAGCGCCTGAACGGCGGCGGCGCAACGCTGCCGCGTATCTTCTGCGTGAACTGGTTCCGCAAGGGCGCCGACGGCCGCTTCATCTGGCCGGGCTACGGCGAGAACATGCGCGTGCTGGAGTGGATGCTGCGCCGCATTGACGGTCAGGCCGGCGGCCACGAGCACGCCTTCGGCACCAGCCCGCGCTTCGAGGACCTGCACTGGGACGGCGTGGCCTTCGACCGCGCGGCCTACGCCGGCCTCACCGACATCGACCCGGCCGCCTGGGCCGAAGAGCTCGCGTCGCACGACGCGCTCTTCGCCCAGCTCGCCGACCGCCTGCCGTCGGAGCTGCCGGCCACGCGGCAGGCGATCGGGGCGCGCATGGGGTTGGCGGCGGGGGGGTGAGGGGCGGCCCGGGGTCCGGGCCTGGATCTCCATGACCGCTGGCCACGCCGCCGGCGGCCAATGCAGTGCACGGGAACGGGGCGCAGCGGCGCCGTACGTCGCTGCAGCGGGCGTGTCACAGCGTCAGGCGCGCTCGCGCCAGGGGTTGAGCAACGCCACGCCCGTGCCGGCGAAGTCAGCCTCGTTGCGCGTGACCACGGTCAGGCCATGCACCCAGGCCGTGGCGGCGATGAGTCCGTCACGAAAGGGCCGCGGGTCGGGGACGTTCAGCTGCGCGCAGCGCAGGGCGATCTCGGCGGTCACCGGCAGGGTGCGCGGAGCCATGAGGGGACGCACTTGGGCGTCGAACCAGTGGCGCAGCGGGGCGGACTGCGCGGGGTCCCGGCGCTGCAACTGCAGGATGCCTTGCTCGATTTCCTGCAGCGTGATCACGGACACGTACAGGTCGCGGGCGTGGACGCCGTCGGCCCAGGCTGCCACGTGACGGTCCGCGCGGCCGAGCCTGATCTTGCGCAGCTCAGACAGCACGTTGGTGTCGAGCAGGAAGGTCATGCCAGTTCGGCCGATCGGGCCAGCTCGCGCGCGGGCTGCAGCACGCTGTCGAGCTCGTCGGCCACCGGCATGGCCAGCAGGTCAGCCACCGAGGCCGAGGGCCCGCAAAGGGCCTGGTAGGCCTCGTAGCTCATGAGCACGTGCGCCGGCCGCCCGCGCTCGGTGATCAACAGCGGCTCCGACGTGGCCCGGTGCCGCAGCGCACTGGCGTGACGGTTGAAGTCCTTGCTGGTGGCGGTCTGCATGGTGTCTGCCTCCGAAGGTATGTCTGTACATACTTTAGCGCTCCTGGCGATCGGTCGCCGAGCCCATACAACCGCGGCCGAAGCAGGCACTGGCCGCCTGGGCCTCGGTCAGCTTGGGAACGACAGGTCACAAGCGGCGAGGGCGGCTTCCCGGCGGCGGCCCGTTCGGTGGGGTGTCGGCTGGTTCAAGGATTTCCGATGGCTCGACCCCGAAGACAAGCCCATGGCGCGCGCCACGCCGCCGCGCAGGCCCGCCCGCGGGGCCTGATCGGGCGGTCGGCCCTGCGGGCCGACTGCGCTGCGATGCTCGCGCCGGGGTCGCGCCGCCGAACTCGCTACGCTCACCTGCGGTTCTCTGCGCTCGGACAACGGCGGCGAGTCCGTTGACGAAGCGCGCTGACGCGCGCCGACCCCGACGCTGCGCTTCTCGCCGCCCTCAAAGGCCCCGCGGGCGGGCCTGCGCGGCAGCGCGGGGTGTGGGCGGGCGTGTCGATGAGCGCGGCTCGCCGGGTCATGTCGCGCTGATGGGCCCGTCCCGGGCGGGTAATCCTGTCGCGCGCTGGGATCCCGCTGAGTTGCGCGCCCGGGTTCAGCGCGACCGGCGTCGCGGGAGCCCGCATCCAACCGATGGTGAGGCTGCGCTTACCCAGGCCGTCCACGTCGATGCAGGCCATCCGCGCGCAGCCCGAATGGTGGCGCCGGCGGATGCGACCCGGGGGCGCTCAGCGCCGACTCGGCGGTGGTGTGCTGGGCGGCGCATCTGCTGGGGAGGGGAGGTCAATACACGACGAGCAGTCAGAAGATGCATTGACAGCGAAGTACGTTATCTGCATGATCGATCACGTGTCTTCGCGTGACTTGCTGGAAGATCATGGGCCGATGGCGCATCAGCTTGGGAGTTGCCGATCGCGCCGATCTGTACTTGGCGCCTGCTGGGGGCCGATGACAGGGCGGAGTTTTCGAGCGACTACCATGTTATCTGGCAGATCCCATGTTATTCAGCGCGCGCGATGTTATCGGACACATGCCGTGTTATGCGGTGCGCACGTACACAACAAGTTAGGATTCGTAGATATGCGGATATTGATTGGCGCCTTGCTCTCCTCAATCGCATGTGCTTCATTCGGTGCAAACCATGTGTCGCTCGCTGACTTTCGGGAGGCACTTCGACCTTTTGGAGAAGGGCAAGCCGTCGAAACGCGATGCGAAGAGTTTTTCAGCACCGCAAACGAATTAACTGGTCTTACCCTGATCGTTGGTGCAGCGCACTGCTTTCGCGAACAGAAACTGGTTGAAAGCGCCTTTTTAATTTCAGTCGGTGACGTTAGGTTAGCCGCCGAGGTAAAGTACTTTGATCCTTTGCCCGAAAATATGAGCTTGTTCAATGTGGCATGGTGGCTCAGAACTCAGTTCATGAGTCCTTATGGTCGTGATGTTGTATTTCGTGACGCACAAATGGTTTCGAGGCTATTTACGCTGTTCGACGCCTGGCGCCCCAACCTCGCTAAGAACACGTCTCCAGGCTGGAACTTTGCCATAAATCCTAGAATCGATATTGGATCGGCACTCGCAACACTACGGCTAGCGCAAAAGGCAGATCTAACTCTGTACGCGAAAATGATTCAGGACGATGATCTGTATCGTGCGAAATTGGAATACGAAGCATTTTCTACGGAGAACAATCATCAATTCACGGCCGGAACGCAAGCGGCGAAGAAACACGACGAGTTGCTGTCAGCACTTCAAAGTCATACGGAGCGCGTAAAGAACGCTGCCTCTGCCGAAGCAGGCACGACTCCTAACCCTGCTACAGGGACTTCCCCCAGCGTCAAGAGCTCCACCCTGACTTTCAGTGTTTGACCTTCTGATGCTCCTCGCGTGGCCACCGCTGCTGATCGGGGTCAAGGGCGGACGCAGTCCGGCGCAGCGAACCCTTGACGCCGACCAG
>CAIRBF010000094.1 GCA_903876715.1 uncultured beta proteobacterium | reverse complement strand
GCGATCGACATCCGGGCCTGTCACCGCGCCGCCGATCGCCTCACCGGCGACGCCTTGCGCGGGCGATCGTTCAGCGGCCTTGACTTCCTGGTGATCACGATGCGGACCGACACGGGCCTGTCGGCATCGATGTTCGGTTTCGCGGGGCGCTCGGCGCGTGGGGCGGCGCATCAGGCGGCCGATGTGCTGCGGCCCTTCTTCCTCGGGCGCAACCCCTTCGACCGGGAAGCCCTTTGGCACGAATTCCGCGTCGCCGACCGTTGGTGGGGCCATCTGCCGATCTACGCCTACGGCCCCTTCGACGTGTGCTGCTGGCTGCTGTGCGCGCAGGCCGCCGGTCAGGCGCTGTTCGAGTACATCGGCGCCGCGCGGCGCGCGTTGCCGACCTACGGGTCCTCGATGGTCCTGCCCCAGGCGCAGGACTACGCGGACGAAGCGCTCGCGCTGCGCGCGGCGGGCTACAAGGGCTACAAGCTGCACCCGCCGGGGCGCGATCTCGGCCACGACATCGCCTGTCACGCGGCGGTGCGCGAGGCCGTCGGGCCCGATGCGACCTTCGCGCTGATGTCGGACCCCGTGGCGTCCTGCAACCTGGAGCAGGCGGTGCGCCTGGGCCGGGCGCTGGAGAAGCTCGACTACCACTGGCTCGAGGAGCCGTTGTCCGACGAGCACAGCCACGGCCTGCGCGAACTCAGCCGCGTGCTCGACATCCCCGTTGTCGGCACCGAGGTGCTGGCCAAGCATCCCTACAGCGTGGCCGACTACGTGGCCCGACGCGTCGTCGACCGGGTGCGCGCGGACGTGTCCTGGACCGGCGGCGTCACGGGCATGCTGAAGACGGCCCGGTTGGCCGAGGCCTTCGGCATGAACTGCGAGCCCCACACCACGATCTTCGCGCCGCTCGAACTGGCCAACCTGCACGTGGCGGCCGCGATCCCGAACTGCGAGTTCTTCGAGCTGCTGTGGCCGCGCGAGCCCTTTGGCTTCGGCCTGGCCGGGCCCCTGCCGGTCCACGAGGGCGTCGCCCGCCCGCCAGCGGGCCCCGGCCTGGGGATGGACCTGGACTGGGCCGAGATCGACCGTTGTACCCTCGGCACCTTCTGAACACGGCCGGACGGACGATCGATGGCGATGGGCGAAGGCGACACTCCCACCAGAACCCCCACCAAAGCGCCCAGGGGCAGCGCGGCGGCCCCCGGGGCGGATGCGGGTCCGCGCGGCGAGCGGCCCTACGCGGCCCCCGCGCTGGACAAGGGCCTGGACATCCTGGAGCTGTTGGCGGACTCCGAGGGCGGGCTGACGATGGCTGAGATGGCGCCCTGCCTGGGGCGCAGCATCAGCGAGATCTTCCGCATGGTCGTGACCCTCGAGCGCCGGGGCTGGGTGACCATCGAGCCCGGCGACCGCTACCGCCTGTCGTCACGGATGTTCGAGTTGGCGCACCGCTATCCGCCGCTGAAGAACCTGAGCGAAGCGGCCATGCCGACGATGCAGAAGCTCGCGCGCCAGACCCAGCAGTCGTGCCACATCTCGATCATGCAGGCCAGCCGCGTCATCGTGATCGCGCACGTGGACGCCCCGGGGAGCATCTCGGTCACGGTGCGCACCGGCGCCTTGCTCAATCCGTTCACGGCCATGTCCGGGCGCATCCTGCTCGCCTTCTGCAGCGACGAGCAGCGCGCGCGGATGATCGAAGCTCACCTCCTCATCACGGGCGACATCCCGCTGAGCCTGGAGGACTTCAGCGCGCTGCTCGCGCCCATCCGGGACCAGGGTTTCGCCTGCGCGCCCAGCCCGAAGGTGCGCGGCGTCACCGACCTGGGCTGCCCCGTGTGGATGCGTGACGGGAGTTGCGCTGGCGCGCTGACCATCCCCTACCTCGAAGACATCAGCGCGCAACATGGCCCGTCGCTGTCGGCCAGCCTGGAGCTGCTGCGCCAGGCGGCCGCGGATATCTCCCGGGCGCTGGGCTACCAGCCCGCCCCGGCGGTCACTGCGTCCTCGGGGCGCTCATGACGTAGGCCCCGCGATGAAACAACCGCCCACCCCGCTGCGCTCGGCCTGCTCCGAGCGTGCCCCCAGCACCTTCGGAGCCGCCTGACATGCACCCGTCCGACCCACTCACCGAGCGCCTGGAGCGCTGCTACACCGGCGTCATCCACGACACGATGCGGGCCATGGGGCTGCGTGACTTCACGCTGCCGCCGGAGCTGCGGCCGTTGATGCCGGAGAAGACCCTGGCCGGCCCGGCCTTCACCATCCAGGGCCGGGTGGACCGGAACGCGGACCCGCACGAGACGCTGCTGGCCTGGACGGGGCTGCTGTCGAAGGCACCGGCCGGCTCGATCTGGACCTCCCAGCCCAACGATCGCGTCGTGGCCCACATGGGCGAACTCTCGGCCGAGACCTTGCGCAACAAGGGCGTGCGCGGCTGCGTCGTGGACGGCCTGGTGCGCGACACCAACTTCATCCTGGCGCTCGGGTTCCAGACCTGGAGCCGCGGCTTCACGCCGCGGGACATCGTGGGCTACTGGCTGCCGGCCGCCACCGAGGTGCCGATCCGCATCGGCGAGGTCGAGATCGCACCCGGCGACTACCTCGTCGGCGACCGCGACGGCATGATCCGCGTGCCGGCAGCGCACGTGGAGCAGGTGCTGGAACGTTCGGAGCAGGCGATGAACACCGAGAGCAAGGTGCGCAAGGCGATCCTCGAGGGCGTGGATCCGCAGCAGGCCTACCTGCGCTTCGGCAAGTTCTGACCGGGGCGTCGTGGCTTGCGATCCGCGTCCGAATTTCCTATGCTGCGGTGAGCGCGTCCATGCAGCAGCCGGGACCAACAGGGACCAACAGGGACCAACACGAGGCAGGAGCCCGCGACAAACATTCCATGCCCATGCTGCCTTTCTCAACCCTGGTTCAGACGTGTCTAGGCTGGCCGGTGAGCGCCAACGAACCTGGCGCGGCGATGTTGCCCAACCGGCCCAGTAGCTGATGACATTCCCAATCCAAGAGCATCCCAGGGGCATGGTTGCCGTCCGGGGCGTCACCAAGCGCTTCTCCACCGCTGCAGGCGACATCGACGCACTGTCACCCGTCGATCTGGACATCGCCGCGCGCGAATTCGTCTCGATCATCGGCCCGTCAGGCTGCGGCAAATCGACGCTGCTGCGCATCCTGGCCGGGCTCGAGCAGCCGACCACGGGCAAGATCACATGGGATACGCAGCCTGGCGGCAACAGGGTGGGCTTCGTGTTCCAGGAGCCGGTGTTGCTGCCCTGGAAAAGTGCGCTGGCCAACGTCTGTTTTGCGCTGGAAGCCTTCGGCATCAAGGGTGAAGAGGCCACTGCGAAAGGGCGGCGGCTGCTCGAGCTGGTCGGCCTGGAGCAGTTTGCCGATGCCCTGCCACGCCAGCTCTCAGGTGGCATGCGCCAGCGCGTATCGATTGCCCGGGCGCTGTCGTATGACCCGGGGATCCTGCTGATGGACGAACCCTTCGGCGCGCTGGACCTGCTCACCCGGGACAAGCTCAACGACGAACTGGCGGACATCTGGGCCAAGACGGGCAAGACCATCGTGCTCGTCACGCACAGTGTGGAAGAAGCGGCCTACCTGTCGGACCGCGTGGTGGTCATGTCGGCCCGCCCGGGAAGCATCAAGCGCATCTACGAGGTCCCGTTTGTACGCCCCCGCTCCGAAGCGACCAAACTGTTGCCAGAATTCCACCGCCTGATGGCCGACCTGAGGCAAGACCTCAAATGAGCGCCCCCCAAACATTGCGCCACCGCTTCCGGGATCTGGCCATCGCCATCCTGGGCATCGTTGGCGCATGGTGGCTGTACATCAGCGTGGTTCCGGTCCCGGCGTTCCTGCTGCCGACGCCGCAGTCGGTGGGCCAGGCACTCTGGGCCCTGGTGCGCTCTGGCGATATCTGGGGGCATGTCGGGGCCACCTTGTCGGTCGTGCTGGTCGGCCTGACCTCAGGTGTGACTCTCGGTATCGTATGCGGGGCGCTGCTGGCCCGTTTCGACCGGCTGCGCGCATGGCTGGACGGGCCGTTGCTGTTCCTGCAGACCGCCCCCAAGATTGCATTGGCGCCGCTGTTCCTGATCTGGTTCGGGCTGGGCATGCTGTCCAAGGTGATGCTGGTGATCTCGCTCGTGTTTTTCCCGGTGTTGATCGGCACCGTGCTCGGCGTGCGTTCGGTGGAGCCCGGACTGCGCGATCTGGCCCGCATCCTGAAGCTGACTTCCTGGCGGTCGTTCGTGAGCATCGAGTTGCCCCATGCCGCCGCAGACATCTTCGCGGGTATCCGTGTGGGAGGCCTGCAGGCGGTGGTCGGGGCGATCCTGGCCGAGTGGCTGTCGAGCAAGGTCGGGCTGGGTTATCTGATGATCATGGCCAACTCCACCTTCAATGCCCCGCTGCTGTTTGCCGCCGTGGTCCTCACGGTCGGCATCGGCATGGCGATGTATTTCCTGGTCGAGAGCATCGAAATGCGCGTGCTCCACTGGAGGGTGTCCCTTGACTGAACACATCGTGCCGGAGCGATCGGCACGTTTTCCCTGGCGTGGTGGCCGTCCACCGCACATCCCGGCCGGGCCGGGCGAGGTGCCCCGCATCGTGCTGCTGCCCGGTGACCCGGCGCGGGTGGATCTGGCGGCAGAGACCCTGTCGGAGTTCCACATCGTGGGGCAGAACCGTGAATTCCGTTTCGGTATCGGCTGCTGGGACGGTGCGCCAGTGGGCGTGTGCTCGACAGGAATCGGCGGGCCGTCCACCGAGATCGCCATCGTGGAGCTGGCCAACCTGGGCATGGAGGTCGCCATCCGCATCGGCGGCATGGGCGCCATCAACCCCGATATCGCCCTGGGTGAACTGCTGGTCGTGACCGAGGCTTTGCGCGGCTCGGGTGCGGCGGCACATTACGCTGCGCCCCAGGCGCGCGTTCTGGCCGATCCCTTGGTGGTGGAACAGCTGTGCAGTGCTGCGTCACAGTTCGGCTTGCCTTCACGCCGGGGCATGGCCGCCACGACAGATTCCTATTACGCCGGACAAGGGCGCCCCTACCGGGCTGGCGGCCCTTGCAACGATGTGACCTCGGCCTGGGCTGCCAAAGGGGCCGACGGCCTGGAGATGGAGGCGGAAACCGTGCTGGCCGTCTCGGCAGCGCTGGGGGTGGCCGCAGGCGCGGTGCTGGCGGCACACAACAACCGCGCGACCGACCGCTGGCTGGAGGACTACGCCCAGACGCAGCGCAACCTCATTCGCGTCGGCGCCGTGGCCGGGGTGCAGGTGCTGCGTGCCCGGGACTCGACCCCGGCCGCCCGGCCATCGACCTAGCGGGCCGCCCGCGCATCGTCAGTTCTTCCGTCGACACTCGAACTTTCCTCACCACCACTGGAGACATCATGGACCGTCGCACCTTCATGCAGGCTGGCAGCGCCATCGCCGCCCTTCCCGCCCTGTCGTTTGCGCAGCCACTGACCACCGTCACCATCCAGATCGACGGGGCAGCCGTGCCGTTCTACGCGCCGCTGTACGCCGCACTGGAGAAAGGCATCTTCAGGAAGTACGGGATCGACGCCAAGTTCCTGTACGCCAACGCCTCGGAAATCGCCAAGAACGTGGCCGCCGGCAACATCGAATTCGGTTATCCCAATGCCGATGCCGTCATTGCCGCACGGGCCAGCGACATTCCCGTCAAGGTGATCCACACCACCTACCAGCGCAGCATCGGGGCGACCCTGTTCAAGCAATCGTCGGGCATCAAGACCTTTGCGGACCTCAAGGGCAAACGCGTGGCGGTCACCAGCCTCGGCAGCCCCAACTACCTGCAGTTGCAGGCGGGCTTGAAGCAGGTCGGCCTGACCATCAACGATGTCAAACTGGATGTCATCGCCACCGGGGCCATCGTCCAGGCCCTGCAGGCCGACCGAGTGGATGCCATCGTCTTCTCGGAGTTGCG
The DNA here is from genome assembly GCA_903876715.1 of uncultured beta proteobacterium. GTDB lineage: Bacteria > Pseudomonadota > Gammaproteobacteria > Burkholderiales > Burkholderiaceae_C > Rubrivivax. The sequence continues at coordinate 1,850 of CAIRBF010000094.1, read as the reverse complement.
TCGCTACAACCTGGAGGCGGATGGGGTGAAGGTCGGCATGATCTCGTCGAACGATTTCCTGCCGTCCTTTGGCAATGTGCTGGTCACCAGTGACCAGTTCCTCAAGCAGAAACCTCAGGTCGCCAAGGGCGTGGCCGCAGCGCTGACCGAGGCGCTGGCCTGGGTCATCAATGGCAATGCCGAAGAAGCCATCAACCTGTCGATCGAGAAGTACGCGCCCACCTGGAAGGGCCAGGAAGCCCTGCTGGTGCGCTCGTTCAAGGAGACCTTCATCCCGTCCGTCTGGCAGAGCAGTGTGACCAAGGCCAAGGGCCTGGGCGCGGCCGACATGGCGGTCTGGCAAAAGAGCATCGACCTGCTGCTGGAGTACAAGGTGATCCCGAAGCGCGTCCGTGCCGAAGACCTGGTGGTGCAGCCCAGCGCCATCGGCTGATGGGCGGACGCACTCGAGCCTCATGCGCGGGCCCTTCCTGACGGCCATCCTGTCCACCGGTGCGTTCATCGCGCTGTGGTGGCTGGCCGTGCTGCTGCTCGAGCTGCCGGCCTACCTGTTGCCGGCGCCCCATGTGGTGCTGGACCGCGTGGTTTTCCTGGCGACGAACGCCGACCTGCTGTCGCACTTGGCCGTCAGCACCTCCGAACTGGTGTTCGGTTTCGCCCTGGGCTCAGTGGTCGGCGCCCTGGCCAGCGCGTGGTTCGTCCACATGCCGCTGGCCGAACGCCTGCTGTCGCCACTGATCGTGCTGATCCAGACCGCCCCGAAGATCGCGCTGGCCCCCTTGCTGGTGTTGTGGCTCGGGTTCGGTCTGAGTGCGAAGGTGGTGCTGGTCGCCATCGTGGTGTTCCTGCCGGTGATGGCCTCCACCCTGGCGGGCCTGCGCGCCATCCCGCCGTCGGCCTGGGACCTGTGCCAGGTGCTCGGCCTGTCCCCTGCGGCACGCTTCAGGCAGGTGGAGTTTCCCTACGCACTGCCGGCCATGCTGGCGGGCATGCGCATCGGCTCCACGCAGGCCGTCACGGCCATCGTGATCGGCGAGCTGCTGGGCGCCAAGCTCGGTCTGGGTGTGCTGTTGGCGATGGGACAGGAGAACAACGACGCGGCCATCGTCATCGCGATCGTGGCGGTCCTCAGCATGCTGGGCTACGCCTTGTACCTGCTGGTGCACTGGTGCGAGCGGCGGCTTCTGGGTTGGCACGAGTCACAGCGGCACCTGCAGGTGGGCGCCGCTTGAACCGGGACCTTGCCATGGAGCTCAGCCGGTGGCCATGTCCCTCGTCTCGCGCGGCTGACCTCCACCGCAGTTGGGCTGCCCGGCCAGCACGCGCGTCAGGGCGCGGCGGTCAAGGCCGTCGGTTTCAACCTGGATCCGGCCGTTGACCGCTTGTCTGCGCCGGCAAATGCTTGACCGTGCTGATGATTCCGCCCACGACCGGCTTCACCTCGCAGGTGACACCGCTGCACACCCGATCCAGCAGCCCTCGACCATGCCAGCGGCCTTGCGCATCCTCACCATGGCACAGGCCCTGGCTGCGGTGCGCGCCTTGCCGGCATGGCCGATGACAGCCCGCTCGGGCGCGCCCAACCGCCGGATCCAGGTTCAAGCCGCAGTGAGCTGCCAGCAGTCCGCCCCGTGCCCAGCCCCCGCCCACATCGATCCATGACCCGCCGCCATCGCACCGTTCTGATCCTGTGCTCCGACGAGCACGATCCGCGCCACGCGGGCTTCTCCGGCAGCCCCGTGGCGCGCACGCCGAACATCGACCGCCTGGCCGCGGCAGGCGCCGTGTTCACGCGCGCCTACACGCCCAGCCCGATCTGCGTGCCGGCGCGCGCCAGCCTCGCCACCGGG
>CAIRBF010000093.1 GCA_903876715.1 uncultured beta proteobacterium | reverse complement strand
CCGGATGGGGTTACACGGTTGCTCACTGGCAGGCGATCGAGGACGACGTCCAGGCCGGCCTGCTTCGCTCCTGCACCATCGTCGAGCCGGATCTGGTGCAGAAGTTCTACCTCGCCAGGGCTTCGAACCGGGCGCCCTCGGCAGCGGCGGCGCGCGTGGCGCAGTGGATCACGCAGTGGAGCCCGCAGGAGACCGGGGCACAGGCGTTTCGCCAAGCGACACCGGCCCCAGCTGGGGCCTTGCCACAGCGGCCGTCCTGACGCCGCGCAATCGGCAGCGCCAAGCATCGGCTCAATCGGACCTCCGCTGCCCGCGCTCCGGGCCCGCGCCCGACCCCTGCGAGACCACGACGGGCCGTCCCAAGCTTTCTTGCGCCCCCTCAAAGGGGCCAGGACGGGCGGCGCCCGGCCTGTGGGGTTGCTCTCAATCAGGCGCGATCTCAGACGCCCAGTCGGCCAGGGCGCCCAGCAGGTCCTGCCCGCGCTCGTCGGCGTTCTCTCCGAGCTCGTCGATGCGGTCGAGGAAGGCCGCGAGCGTCGGGCCGCCGTCACGGCCCTCGTGCAGTCGCTCGCGCCGGTGCTGCTCCCATCGCGCGCGCCCATCGTCGTCCAGCGTGTCGGGGAAGTTGCGCGCGCGGTAGCGGAACAGCAGCTCCTCCAGCCGCCCGTCCTTGAACACCGGGCGCTGGCGGGCCAGGTCGGCGGGTGTGAGCGCGCGCAGGCGCTCCAGACGGCCGCGATCGGCGTCGTCGAGGAACCCGCCGTACAGGTCCTCGTCCACGTCCACCGGCATGGCCGCGCCCTCGCGCCGGTAGACCTCGGCCCAGACGCCGGCCATCTCCCCGCCGATCCGCACCGCCGTCTCGGCGTGGCGCCAGGCCAGCGCCTTGTCGATGCCGAAGCGCTCGGCGCGCGCATCGTCCAGTGTGTCGAGGTTGCGGATGACGATGGGCGAGCGGTTGAGGTGGATGGTCTTGATCGGCAGCCGCTCAGTGCCCTCGGGCAGTTCCTCGCGACGCACGAACAGTCGCGCTCGGATCGACGCCGCGTCCAGCGCCATCAGTTCTGCCGGGTCGTGCGCGAGGTCCCAGACGATGACCTCGTTGCGGTTCAGGGGGTGGCTCGCGAAGGGCCAGACGATGGCCATGCAGCCGCGATCCACCGGGTAGCGGCCTGAGACGTGCAGCACCGGACGGCCGGCCGCCAGCACCGTCTGCACCGTGGCCTTGTGGCGCAGCGTCAGGCCGTAGTCCCACAGCCGCTGCTGGCGCGTCTTCAGCAGCCGCGCCATCGCCAGCGTCGCGCGCACGTCGGACAGCGCGTCGTGCGCGGCCTCGTGCGCGATGCTGTTGGCGGCGGTCAGGTGCTCGAGCTTGAAGCTGGGCCGGCCCTCGTGGTTCAACGGCCATTCCATGCCCTCGGGCCGCAGGGCCCAGGCGCAGCGCACCAGGTCGAGCAGGTCCCAGCGCCCGCAGTCGTTGCGCCACTCCCGCCCGTAAGGGTCGATCAGGTTGCGCCAGAACAGGTGGCGCGTGACCTCGTCGTCGAAGCGGATGCTGTTGTAGCCCACGCCCACCGTGCCCGGCAGCGCGAGCTCGCGCTCGATCGCAGCAGCAAAGCCGTGCTCGGGCAGGCCCAGGCGCAGGCAGTCCTGCGGCAGGATGCCGGTCAGCAGGCAGGCCTCGGGGTCGGGCAGCCGATCGGTAGGCGGCCGGCAGTGAACCATGACCGGCTCGCCGATCACGTTCAGTTGGGCGTCGGTGCGCAGGCCGGCGAACTGCGCCGGCGCATCGCGCCGCGGCACACGGCCGAAGGTCTCGTAGTCGTGCCAGAAGAAGCTCAAGCTCATCTCAGGGTTCCATCGCAGCGCCACCGGCTTTCAAGAGCCCATCCCGCGCAGGCGCCGGTGGGTGTCGACCGCGTAGCGATCGGTCATGCCGGCGACAAAGTCGGTCACGCGCAGCAGCCGCTCATAACGCGTTCCGGCAGCGGCCACGCGGTCGGCCGCCGGGATCAGGCGCAGCAACATGCGCGCGCGCTCGCCGCCGGCGGGCGCCGCGCCCGTGGGGGCGGCGGCAGCTTCCACGGCCTCGCAGAAGGCCTGGAGCAACCAGCCGATGATTTCGAAGCCCGCCACCTGCCACTGCAGCTTGCTGCGCTCGTCGTACAGACGTTCGGCCGCCAGCGTCTTGAAGCACTGGAATTCCGCCGCGCCATCGATCGAGTCCAGGAGCGGGCTCGGGTGCCGGCCCGCCAGCAGGGCGTCGTGATGAGCGCGGAAGGCCTGTGCCGTGCGGTCGACGAGCACGCCGATCGTCACCGCACGCAGGTACTCGGCGCGGTGCTGCCGGTCGCGCAGCGTCTGCGCGCGCTGCTGGTGCGCGCCGTCGATGAAGGGAGCGTGCAGCGCGAGCAGTTCGTCGAAGTCCACGTGGCCCGACTTCACGCCGTCCTCGATGTCGATCACGCCGTAGCAGATGTCGTCGGCAGCCTCCACCAGGAAGGCCAGGGGATGACGCTGCCACGCACCAGGGCCACGCGCGGTCAGGCCCAGACCCTCGGCGATCTCCGCAAACAGCGCGCGCTCACTGTCCATGTACCCGAACTTGCGCGCCGCGGCCCCCGCACCAACCTGGCAACCGGACAGCGCGTCGCACGGGTACTTCGAGAAGGCGCCCAGGGTGGGCCAGGTCAATTGCAATCCGCCGCTCTGGTCCGGGTGCTGCAGTCGCACCGCGGTGCGCAGCCCCTGGGCGTTGCCCTCGAAGCGCAGCAGGTCGGCCTGCTGCGCCGGCGTCAGCCCCTCGAGCAAGGGCTGCCCGGGGCCGGCGAAGTACTCGCGCACTGCCGCCTCGCCGGCGTGGCCGAAGGGGGGGTTGCCGATATCGTGCATCAGGCAGGCCGCGGCAACGATGGCGCCCACGTCCTGCGGCGCCGCGAGTTCCTTCAGTGCCGGATCGAGCGCGCCGATGGCGCGGCCGGCCTGCATGCCCAGCGAGCGCCCGACGCTGGCGACCTCCAGGCTGTGCGTCAGGCGCGTGCGCACATAGTCGGTGCGCGCCATGGGGTGGACCTGGGTCTTGTCCTGCAAGCGGCGGAAGGCCGAGCAGAAGACGATGCGGTCCCAGTCCTTGAAAAACTCGGTGCGCAGCTCGGCAGGGTCGGCGGCCGCCGAAGCCGCCGCGACCCGCCCGATGCGCCGGGGTTGCAGCAGTTGGCGCCAGTTCACTGGCGCCCCCCGGGCAGTGGCTTCACGCTGCGCATCGGGGCAGGCTCACTCCGCCCGGATGCCGGCGGCACGCACGACCTGACCGTAGCGCGCGAGGTCGCGACGTACCTCCTCGACGTACTGCTCGGGCGTGCCCGGCGTCGGGTCGATGCCGAGCACGGCCAGGCGCTCGCGCGCAGCGGGGTCGGCGAGCACGGCATTGAGCTCGGCGTTGAGCTTCTGCACCACGGTGCGCGGGGTGGCCGCCGGCGCGAACAGGCCGACCCAGGAACTGACGGCGAAATCGGGTACGCCCGCCTCGGTGAAGGTGGGCACCTCGGGCAGCGAGGACGAGCGCGCCGCGCTCGAAACCGCGATCGCGCGCAGCTTGCCGGTCTTGACGTGCCCCTGGGCGCCGGCCACGGCGGTGTAGACGAGCGGAATCGCGCCGCCGATCGCGTCGGTGATCGCCTGACCACCGCCTTTGTAAGGCACATGCTGAAGGTTGGCGCCGGTGCGCTGGCGCAGCAGTTCGCCGGCGATGTGCGGGGTGCCGCCGATACCCGAGGTGCCGTAGGACAGGCCGCCGGCCTGCCACTTCGACAGCGCAATCACCTCCTGCAGCGTGCGCGCCTGCAGGCCGGGGTGGGCCACCAGGATCAGCACCGCGTCGCCGATCTTGCCCACCGGGGCGAAGTCCTTGACCGTGTCGAAGGGCACTTTCTGGAACACGTGGGGATTGATGACCATCGTGCCGTCGAAGCCCAGCAGCAGGGTGTGGCCGTCGGCCGGCGCGGTGGCGACGATCTGCGTGCCGATGTTGCCCGAGGCTCCAGGCTTGTTGTCGACGACGACCTGCTGACCCAGACGCCGGCCCAGGAATTCGGCGATCACGCGCGCGCTGGTGTCGGTGACGCCGCCGGGCGTGAAGGGCACGACCAGGCGGATGGGTTTGGAGGGGAAGGCGTCTTGCGCAAGGGCGGCCTGCGGGGCGCCAGCCAGCAGCACAGCGACCGCGGCGACGGCAGCAGCCCCCGCCAACAGGCGACGTCGGCCGGCAGCGCTGTCGTCGCAGTGCGCCACGGTGCGGGAGGTGGGAGTCGTCGGGGCATGGCGGGGCTTCATCGGAAATCTCCTGGGCTCAGGCCGGCGCGAAAGCGGCCGGCGCGGCGCGCATCCTGCCTGCTCACGCCAGCGCCGGTCACCGTGGGGAATTGGCAGCCAGTGTAGGCCGCAGGCAGGCCGCCAAGCGCAGGGCCGAGGCGGCCCTAGGCATCGGCGGGCGGGCGCCTCCTACAATGAGCTGATGCCCCTGTCCCCGATACCCGAGCTCGTGGCCGAGCTGGCCGCCGGCCGCATGATCGTGCTGGTCGACGAAGAGGACCGCGAAAACGAAGGCGATATCGTCATCGCGGCCGACCACATCACGCCCGAGGCGATCAACTTCATGGCGCGCCATGCGCGCGGCCTCATCTGCCTGACCCTGACCCGCGAGCGCTGCGAGCGCCTGCAACTGCCGCCGATGGTCAGCCGCAACGGCACCAAGCACGGCACCGCCTTCACGGTCTCGATCGAGGCCGCCAGCGGCGTGACCACCGGCATCTCGGCCGCCGACCGGGCGCGCACGGTGCAGGCCGCCGTGGCGCGTGACGCGCGCCCTTCCGATCTGGTGCAGCCCGGTCACATCTTCCCGCTGCAGGCCCAGGACGGCGGCGTGCTGATGCGCGCCGGCCACACCGAGGCTGGCTGCGACCTGGCGGCCATGGCGGGCCTGAGCCCGGCATCGGTGATCTGCGAGGTCATGAACGACGACGGCACGATGGCGCGCCTGCCCGACCTGGAGGTCTTCGCGCAGCGCCATGACCTGAAGATCGGCGCCATCGCCGACCTGATCCACTTCAAGAGCCAGCACGAGTCGCTGGTGCAGCGGGTTGGCCAACGCCATCTCGTCACGCCGCAAGGCGAGTTCGAGTGCGTCGCCTACCGCGACCGCAGCGGCGGCCTGCACCTGGCGCTCACGCATGGCCGCTGGACGGCGACCGACGACGTGCTCGTGCGCGTGCACGAGCCCTTCACCGCGCTGGACCTGCTGGACGCCGGGGACACCCGCCACTCCTGGCCCCTGCCGGCGGCGCTGAGCCGCCTGCAGTCGGCGCCCGCCGGCGTGGCGGTGCTGCTGAATTGCGGACAGGACGGTGAGTCGCTGCTCGGTCAGGTGCTGCCCCAGGTGGCGGGTGCCGCCCCTGCGCGTGGCCCCTGGGACCTGCGCACCTACGGCATTGGCGCGCAGATCCTGCGCGGCTTGGGCATCGGCCGCATGACGCTGCTGGGACGGCCTCGACGCATGCCCAGCATGACCGGTTACGGGCTCGACGTCACCGGCTTCGTGCCAGCGGGCCCGGCGCCAGCCGACGCCTGAATTCGCAGAGGACACCGCCCGATGAAGAACGCTGACCAAGGCCAAGCCGGGCCGCTCGACGGCGAGGGCCTGAGCATAGGGATCGTGCGCGCGCGTTTCAACGACGCGATCACGCAGGCGCTCGCACAGGCCTGTCTGGCCGAGCTGGCGGCGTTGGGCGTGCGTGATTCGGACATCCGCCAGGTTCATGTGCCCGGGGCGCTGGAGGTGCCGGTGGCGCTGAAGGTGATGGCCGACAGCGGCGATTACGACGCACTCGTCGCGCTGGGCTGTGTGATCCGCGGCGAGACCTACCACTTCGAGCTCGTGGCCAACGAGAGCGGCGCCGGCGTGACGCGGGTCGCGCTGGACCACATCATTCCCATCGCCAACGCCATCCTCACGGTCGAGAACGAGGCCCAGGCGCGCGCACGCGCGATCGACAAGGGCCGTGACGCCGCGCGTGTGGCCGTCGAGATGGCACTGCTGATGGAAGAACTGGCCTGAACAGGGGCCGTGGGCAGACCGCCCGGCCCTGAGAGCAGGCCCATGACATGACAACGAACATCGAGATCCCTGCAAGCCCGGACGCACCGAACGCATCAGACGCGCCGGCGGCGCCCGCGGCGCCGCGTAAGCCGGGCGGCACACGACGCGCCGGCCCCTCCCCCAGACGCCGGTCGCGCGAGTTCGCGCTGCAAGGCCTGTACGAATGGTTGCTCGCCCGCAGCGACACGGGCGTGATCGACGCCCACATGCGCGAGCAGGAGGGCTTCGAGCGTTGCGACAGCGCACACTTCGATGCCCTGCTGCACGGCTGCATCCGCGATGCGACCACGCTGGACGCGGCGCTGGCGCGCCATGTCGACCGCAAGACGAGCGCGCTGTCGCCGGTGGAGCACGCAGCGCTGATGATCGGCGTATGGGAGCTCGCGAACTGCGTCGAGATCCCCTACAAGGTCGTCATCAACGAGGCTGTCGAACTGGCCAAGGCCTTCGGCGGCACCGATGGCCACAAGTACGTCAACGGCGTGCTGGACCGCACCGCTGCCGACCTGCGGGCAGTGGAGGTCGCGCAGGCTCGCGCGGCGCCACGACGGTCGTGAAGCTCGCATCGCGCCTGGAGCGCATCGACCCGTTCTGGGTCATGGAAATGGCGAAGTCCGCGCGCGAGATCGCTGCCGGCCCCGGCTGCGATCCTGCGCAAGGTGGCGAGCCGATGATCTACCTGAACATCGGCGAACCCGACTTCGGCGCTCCGCCGGCCGCGCTGGCGGCCGCCCGCGCCTGCCTGGATGCCGGCCGCACGCCCTACACCCAGGCCACGGGCCTGCCGGCGCTGCGCGCCGCGATCTCGCGCTGGTACGCGCAGCGCCACGGGCTGGACGTGGCACCGCAGCGCATCGTCGTCACGGCCGGGGCCTCCGCCGCGCTGCAGCTCGCCTGTCTGGCGCTGTTCGAGCGCGGCGACGAGGTGCTGATGCCCGACCCGAGCTACCCCTGCAACCGGCACTTCGTCGCCGCCGCCGACGCGCACGCGCGGCTGCTGCCCTGCGGGCCGGCGCAGCGCTTCCAACCCGACGCGCAGACGGTCGCCACGGCATGGAGCCCAGCCACGCGCGGCGTGCTGCTGGCCTCGCCGTCCAATCCTACCGGTACCTCGATCGACCCGTACGAACTGCGCGCCATCGTCGAGACCGTGCGCTCTCGCGGCGGGGTCACGATCGTCGACGAGATCTACCTCGGCCTGAGCTATGAAGCCCGCTACGCACAGAGCGCCCTCGCGCTCGGCGAGGACGTCATCTCGGTGAACAGCTTCTCGAAGTATTTCTCGATGACGGGCTGGCGCCTGGGCTGGCTGGTGCTGCCTTCCTGGTTGGTGGGCCCCGTCGAGAGGCTGGCGCAGAACCTCTACATCTGCGCATCGACACTGGCCCAGGAGGCTGCGCTGGCTTGCTTCAGCCCCGAGTCCATCGCCGAGTGCGAGCACCGACGCGGTGAACTGCAGCGCCGACGCGACGTCGCCGTGGCAGGCCTGGACGCCATCGGGCTGCGGGTGCCTGTGCTGCCCGACGGCGCCTTCTACGCCTGGGCCGATTGCAGCGCCCACAGCGCCAACAGTTGGGACTTCTGCCACCGGATGCTGGAGCGCGCGCACGTCGCGCTGACCCCGGGTCGTGACTTCGGCCCCGCCGGGGCGACCAGCCACCTGCGCCTGAGTTTCGCCAGCGCGATGGACCAGATCCAGGCCGCGCTGCAACGCCTGCGCCGCGAGCTCGACCGCGGCTGACACCCGAAGATGACGAGCCGGCAGCCGCCCTTCACGCACCCCGTGCGCGTGTACTGGGAGGACACCGACGCCGGGGGCATCGTCTTCTACGCCAACTACCTGAAGTTCTTCGAGCGCGCACGCACCGAGTGGCTGCGCGCGCTCGGCGTGGAGCAGCAGGCGTTGCGCGAGCAGACCGGGCGGATGTTCATCGTCAGCCAGACGGCGGTGCGTCATCTGGCGCCAGCCCGGCTGGACGACCTGCTGCAAATCAGCGTGGCGGTGACCGAACTGGGCCGCGCGACCCTGACGCTGGAGCAGCAGGCCCGGCGCGGCGATGTGCTGCTGGCCGAGGGCACGGTGCGCGTGGCCTGTGCCGACGCGGCAAGCCTGCAGCCCCGCAGGCTGCCGGCGATGTTGCTGCAATGCCTGCACACGGCGGCGTCCGGCGGCGAGGTCATCGCATCGCCGCGCCCAGCCTGCAACAATGCGCCCTCCGGAGGAAGCCCAGTCCCATGAACCAAGACCTCTCCATCATCAAGCTAGCGCTCGAGGCAAGCTTGGTCGTGCAGCTCGTGATGGCGATGCTGCTATTCGGGTCGATCGCGAGCTGGGCGGCAATCTTCGGCAAGGTCTTCAGCTTGAAGAGGGTTCGCGTCGGCAACGAGGCCTTCGAGCGCGACTTCTGGTCCGGACGCAGCCTGACCGAGCTGCACCAGGCAGCCCGGCAGAAGCGCGACTCGGCACCGATGGAGCGCATCTTTTCTGCCGGCATGAGCGAGTTCCTGAAGCTGCGGGAACGCCGGCTCGAACCGGCGATGCTGATCGAAGGCTCGAGCCGCGCGATGCGCGCCAGTCTGCAGCGCGAGCTCGACAGCATCGAGCGAAACCTGAACTTCCTGGCCTCGGTGGGTTCCGTCAGCCCCTACATCGGCCTGTTCGGCACGGTCTGGGGGATCATGCATGCGTTCGTCGGCTTGTCCAACCTGCAGCAGGTGACGCTGGCCAACGTCGCTCCCGGCATCGCCGAGGCGCTGGTGGCCACGGCCATCGGCCTGTTCGCGGCGATCCCGGCGGTCGTGGCCTACAACCGCTTCGCCAACGACATCGACCGCATCGCCAACCAGCTCGAGACCTTCATGGAGGAGTTCACCAACATCCTCCAGCGCAACGCCTCGGCCGCGCCGGCGACGGCGCAGGCACCGAGGTAGGCCATGCCCGCCGTTGCCTCCGGCCGTCGCGGCTCGCGCCGCCGCTCGATGAGCGAGATCAACATGGTCCCGTTCATCGACGTGATGCTGGTGCTGCTGATCATCTTCATGGTCAGTGCGCCCTTGATCACTACCGGCGTCGTCGACCTGCCCAGCGTGGGCAAGGCGCAGCAGCGGCCGACCCGTGTCATCGAGGTGGTCGTCGGGCAGGGCCCCGTGCTGCGCATGCGGGCCGACCAGAATGCCGACCCGATGCCTGTGACGTTGGACAAGCTCGCCGAGCGCGTGCGCGAAGCCCAGGGCGGCAACGCCGAGGTGCCCGTGGTCATCAGCGGCGACCGCAAGGTGCTTTACGACCGCGTGGTCGGCGTGATGGACGTGCTGCAGCGTGCTGGCGTCCAGCGCCTGGCGCTGTCGGTGAAGCAAGGGGGCTGAGCGCAGCCCATGGCAGCCTCGCCAGCCATGACGACGGCGGCCTCGGCCGCACCGCCCGTGTCGCTGGCGGAACGGCCAGGCACCGGGCTCGCGCTGTCGATGCTGGTGCACGCCCTTCTGCTCGCGGCACTCGCCTGGGGCGTGAGCTGGCGCTCTCCGGCTCCGATCACCGTCTCCGCTGAGTTGTGGTCCGCCCAGCCGCAGCAGGCCGCGCCGAAGGCCGAGACCCCGGCAGAGAGCCCCCCGCAGCGCCCGGCTGAGGCTGCGACCCCGCCGTCCCCTGCCCAACGCAGCCCCGACCCCAGGACCGAGAAGGCAGAGCAGGACCAGCGGTCCCGCATCGCGGCCATGGCGCGCCAGGAACAGCAGCGCCAAAGCGAGCAGGAACGTGCGCGCGAGGAACAGCGCGCCAAGGAAGAAGAACGCCTGCGCGAGCAGGATCGCCTGCGCGAGGAAGCGATCAAGAAGCAGCTCGAGCAGGAACGCCAGGCTGAGAT
>CAIRBF010000092.1 GCA_903876715.1 uncultured beta proteobacterium | reverse complement strand
GGGGTGCGGGCGCTTCTGCCCACCACGCTGGAGGTCTGGCCCGGCGAGGTGCTCGCCCTGCTGGGCCCGTCGGGCTGCGGCAAGACCACGCTGCTGCGGCTGGTCGCCGGCCTGCTGGCGCCCGACGCAGGCGGGCGCGTGCACTTCGACGGCCAGAACGTGACGCCGCTGCCGGTGGAGCGACGGGACATCGGCATGGTGTTCCAGCACTACGCACTCTTCCCCCAGATGTCGGTGGCAGCCAACATCGGCTACGGCCTGCGTGTGCGCGGCGCGAGCCCGGCGCAGGAGCGCGAGCGCGTGGGCGAGCTCGTCGAGATGATGCGATTGCAGGGCCTGGAGCAGCGACGCCCGGCCGCGCTCTCCGGGGGCCAGCGGCAGCGCGTGGCGCTCGCGCGCGCAGTCGCCGTCCGCCCGCGCGTGCTGCTGCTGGATGAGCCGCTGGCGGCACTGGACGCGCAGCTCAAGGAGACGCTGCGCGACGAGCTGGCCGCCTGGCTGCGGCAGTGGCGCATCACCACCGTCCATGTCACGCACGACCAGCGCGAAGCCCTGGCGCTGGCCGACCGCCTGGCGGTCATGCGCTCCGGCCAGGTGCTGCAGGTCGGTCGCGGCGAGGACGTGTACCGCGCGCCCGGGCATGCCTTCGTCGCCGCCTTCCTCGGGCGTGTCAACCGACTGGAACGCACTCGCGCCGACCTGGACGGCGGCACGGTCACCCTGGGCGGCGCTGAACTCGCCATCGGCGGCGAAGCCGCGGCCGCGCGCACGCTGCTGCTGCGGCCCGAGGACATCCGCATCGTCGACCCCGAGGTCGGCGTCCCTTGCGGCGTGGTGCGACAGCGCAGCTTCCTCGGCGACCGCGTGCAGTTGCGCGTGGCGCTCGAGGACCAGGCCGCCGACCTGCTGGTGGACCAGGCGCGGGACAGCCGGGCAAGGCCCGGAGAACGCGTCGGCCTGCTGATCGACACCTTGCGCCTGATGCCCACCGAAGAGGACCTCCCATGACCACCGCCCTGCTGGCCCAGCTCAGCGACCTGCACATCCGCGCGCCTGGGCGTCTGGCCTACGGCCGGCTCGACACCGCGCCCTACCTGCGCGCGGCGGTGCGCTCGGTGCTCGGGCTGCGGCAGCGGCCCGACGCGGTCGTGCTGACGGGCGACCTCACGGACTTCGGCCGCGCGGATGAATACGCGCACCTGGCCGCCCTGCTCGCGCCCCTGGAACTGCCGGTCTACCTGCTGCCGGGCAACCACGATGCGCGGGACGCCCTGCGCCAGGGCTTCCCCGGGCACACCTACCTCGGCGAGGAGGGCCCGATCCAGTACGGTGTCGACGTCGGCGAGCTGCGCCTGGTCGCAATCGACACCGTCGACCCCGGCCACAGCCACGGCCGCCTGTGCGCGCAGCGCCTGGACTGGCTGGCCGACGAGCTCGACCGTCACCGCGACAGGCCGGTCGTGATCGCCATGCACCACCCGCCCTTCGAGACCCTGATCGGTCACATGGACCGCGTCGGCCTGCAGGAGGGCGCGCGCGCGCTCGAGGTGCTGGTGGCCGGGCACCCGAATGTCGAGCGTATCGTCTGTGGCCACCTGCATCGCACCATCTATGCCCGCTTCGGCGGCACCGTCGTCTCGACCGCGCCCAGCCCGGCGCACCAGGTCTGTCTCGATCTGGACAAGCAGGCGCCTTCGGCCTGGGTGCTGGAGCCCCCGGGCTTTCACGTGCACGCGTGGTCGCGTCACGACCGGCTCGTCACCCACACCGCTGCCTGCGGCGAATTCGACGGGCCGCACCCCTTCCACGACGGCGGGCGGCTGATCGACTGAGAGCCCTGCCCCGATGATCGTCGCTCTGTACCTCGTCTACCTGCTGCTGCCGATCGCGCTGCTCGCGCTGGGCTCGGTCGGAGAGGTGTGGACGAACACGCTGCTGCCCACGGGCGTGACGCTGCGCTGGTTAGGCGAGCTCGCCGCCGACGCATCGTTCCGGCGCGCCTTCGGCACGAGTCTGATCGTCGCGCTCGCCACCTGCGTGGGGACCGCACTTCTGGCGGTCCCACTGGCCTATGCACTGCACCACCGCGCCAGGCGGGCGGGCGCACTGGCGGCGCGGCTGCTCGCCGCGCTGCCGGTGGCGGTGCCCGCGCTGACGCTGGGCTTCGGCTACATCCTCGTCTTCAGCAGCGATGCGCTGCCCTGGCTCGGCTCGCTGCCGCTGCTGGTGGCGGCGCACGTGGTGCTCACGCTGCCCTACATGACGCAGGCCGTGCTGGCCGACCTGCGCCACCTCGGCCTGCGCGAGCTCGAGGCCTGTGCCGCCACGCTCGGTGCCGGACCCTGGGCTCAGTTCGCGACCGTCGCCCTGCCGTCGATGCGACACAGCCTCGTCACGGGCTCCGTGATGGTCGTCGCCCTCTCGATCGGCGAGTTCCAGCTCTCCAACCTGATCGCCAGCTTCTCGCATCGCACCTATCCCGTGGTCCTGCTGCAGGCGTTCTACGGCGCCACGGGCTATGCCTGCGCAGCCACTGTCGTCCTGCTCGTGCTCGCGCTGCTCGCGGCGGCGGTGCCGGCACGGCGCACCGGAGCCTGACCATGAGCATCGTTCTCGAGGATGTCGTCCACCGCTACCCTGGCAGCGAGCAGGGCGTGCTCGGCCTGAGCCTGCAGGTGGCGCGCGAGGAGCTCGTCTCGGTCATCGGCGCCAGCGGCTGCGGCAAGTCCACGCTCCTGCGCCTGGTCGCGGGACTGCTGCCCTTGCAGCAGGGCGTCCTGGCGATCGACGGCCAGGCGATGGACATGGTGCCGGCCTGGAAGCGCCCCGTGGGCATGGTGTTCCAGAGCTACGCGCTGTTCCGTCACCTCGACGTGCTCGACAACGTGGCCTACGGGCTGCGCATGCGTCAGGTCGATCGGGCGCGCAGCCGCAGCCGCGCCCTCCAGGTGCTCGAGAGCGTGGGCATGGCCGACCATGCGACCCGGCGCGTGGACCAGCTCTCCGGCGGTCAGCAGCAGCGCGTGGCGCTGGCCCGGGCGCTGGCCTTCGGACCGAGCGTGCTGCTGCTGGACGAGCCGCTCGCTGCGCTCGACGCCCACCTGCGCGCCCGCCTGTGCGACGAGATCCGCGACGCCCACCGGCGCAGCGGCGCTGCCACCCTGCTCGTCACCCATGACCAGCAGGAGGCGCTGATGCTCGCCGACCGCGTGGCCGTGATGGACCGTGGCCGCCTGGTGCAGGTGGACACACCGCGCCGGCTCTACGAGCGGCCGGCGACGCTCGAGGTGGCGCGCTTCGTCGGCCACGCCAACCTGCTGTCCGCCCGGGTGGTCGGCCCCGGGCGGGTGCGCTGCGCGTTCGGCGACCTGCTGGCGCCCACACAGGCGCACGCGCCCGACACCGCCGTCACCCTGCTGGTGCGGCCCGAGGCCGTGCAGCCCGACCCGCCCGCCGACGCGCCGAACCGTCTGGGCGGCCGCCTCACGCGCGAGCGCTTCCTCGGCCCGACCTCGCGCTGGGACTTCGCCGTACCCGGCCCGACGCCTGCTCAAGAAACCGTGCTGCTGTGCGAGGGGGCGCGCTGCGCGCGCCATGCCATCGCGCTCGACCCCGAGCGGCTGCTGCTGCTCGAGGCGCCACCCCTGCCCGCTGGCATGGGGGCCACTGCTTCACCGCCCGGCGCACCTTCCTCATCCCCCCCACCCGCCCTCGACACTGGAGGTTCTGCATGAAGCCCGTCATCCCCGTCAACCGCCGCCACGCCGTCCTGGCCCTGGCCGCCGCCGCCGCGCAGCCGGCCCTCGCCTTCGAGGGCGCCGAGCTCTACCCGGGCGAGCGCGCGCTCTACGCCGAGGCCGCCAAGGAAGGGCTCGTCGTCTCCTTCGACACCGGCCCCGAATGGGCCAACTGGAAGGTGCTGTTCCGCGAGTTCAAGCGCCGCTATCCCGAGGTCGAGATGACCTACAACGACCTGGGCTCGG
>CAIRBF010000091.1 GCA_903876715.1 uncultured beta proteobacterium | reverse complement strand
CGCGTGATCGTCACGCTCAGCTCGTAAGCCGGCCCCTGGTGAAAGACGGTCGTGGTCATCGACAAGACTCCTGTTTAGCCGCTTCGGCAATGCGCCGGGGGCAGCAAGCTGGAACAAATCCCCCCGGTCCGGTGCCTTGCGGCGGGTGGACCACGCCCGTGGATGGAATGCGTCAGGTCATCGCAGCAGCAGCAGCCGCGGCACCGCGTCGGCGCCGGCCCAGACGATCGCGTTCTGCTCGAAACGGGTGCCCAGGTGGCACGCTTGATCCCGCGTCACGCCCAGCGCCAGGAAGCTCGCCTCGCCCTGCCAGCCGTTGCTGGGGTGCTGGCCCAGGCCGTCGATGAAGAGCAGCTTGAGCGACCGCAGCGCCACAGCCAGCACGGCCTGCAGAGCGATGTTCTCGTCGTCGGATAGCGACCGGCTGAAGGGATTGCAAGCCGTCAGGAAAGCGCTGCTGTCGACGCAGTGGCGCCGGTGGGCGTGCGCCAGCTCCGGACTGGGCACGTCGATGGTCAGCGTGAAGCCGTCGTCGCCGAGCACGCGGTAGTGCGTCTCGCGGTAGGCCTCAACCAGGCCCGGTGGCAGCGCAGTGGAGCCAGAAAACACAAAGCCCTCCGTTTCAAGGGAGGGCCGACGCTGCGCCCGATCGTTTGCTCCCGCAGGAGCCACATCCGCTTGCGCGATCCACCTTGCCCGGGCGGGCAGGTTGGCGTGGGCGTCGGCCCATCTCTCAATGTTGATTGAATAGTAACACCACGCCACCACCCTGCCCCGTATCCCCCTCCGCAGAGCGCTTGATCGCCTGGATCACGAACGGCTGCGGCGCCTTGCCGGGGACACGAAGCACGACGGTGTCGCCCACGGCCGCACCCAACAAGACGGAGCCCAAGGGTGTCGATTCGGCCACGAGCCCCAGGCTCGGGTTCGTCTGGCGTGGCGTCAGGCGCACACGCACGGGTTGGTCCAACGCGGATGAAGGGGCGTAGGTCACCAGGTCACCGATCTCCACCTCGAGCTCGTCGGTGTCGTCCGTGAAGACCCGCTCCTCGTCGTCCACGCTGTCCTCAACTGGCAAGGCAGGCGCGACGGGCACCGGCTCGGGTGCGGGATTCGCCTCTTCGGGCGAAAACTGCGGCGGGATGGGAAGCGTCTTCAGCTTGTGCAGGAACTGCAGCAGCCGCTCGGTCTCGACCGCGGGGTTGCGGAACCAGTCTGTCGACCAGATGCGCCAGATGCGGTCGCGCCAGCCCAGGTTCTCCAGTACCTCCTGCCGGATGCGGTCTCGGTCGCGAACAGAAACACCGGAGTGGTAGGCCTGGCCGTCGCATTCGATGGCTGCGAGAAAGACTGCGCGGTTCGTCGGGTGCCTGACCCCCACCTCGATCCGAAAGCCCGCCACACCCAGCTGCGACTCGACCTCGTAGCCCTGGTCGCGCAGCACGTCCATCACCGCCGCAGCGAACTCGGATTGCGGTGGCCCCTCGGCCTGTGCATCGGCCGGGATCGTGCCGCGACTGGCGTACTCGAGGTAGTGCCGAAGCGCGCGTGTGCCCTCCGGCGTCTTGCCGTCGATGACGATGTCCTCGGGCTGCATCGAGGTAAAGACCGCCACCGACTTGCGAGCCCGGGTGAACAGCACGTTCAACCGGCGCCAGCCGCCCTGCCGGCTGATCGGCCCGAAGTTCTGGCGCACCACGTTCGACCCCTTGGGTTTGCCGAAAGTGGTCGAGATGAAGATGCAGTCCCGCTCGTCGCCCTGCACGTTCTCCAGGTTCTTGATGAACAGCCCCATGCCCGCGGCTTCCCAGCGGTTCTTGAAAGCCACGGCCTGAGGAAGCCCGCGAAGGCGCTCCTCGAGTAACTCCGCCACCAGGTCGCGCTGCTTGATGTTGAGCGTGACGAGTCCCAGCGAATCGTCAGGCCTCTGCAGGATGTGCTCGACCGCGGCATCGACGACGCGGCGGGCCTCGACCGGGTTCATCTGGCTTTCGTACACCCCATCCGGCACGTGCTGGCAGCGCAACCCAAGCGCCCTGCCCTGCGGGTAAGGCGACGGGAACACCACCAACTTGCCCCGGTAGAAGTGATGGTTCGAGAACGCGATCAGCGACTCATGGCGCGAGCGGTAGTGCCAGCGCAGCGTGCGGACCGGGTGGAAGTGGCTGCTGCACACGTCGAGGATGCTCTCGGCATCGGTGGTGGTGAGCGGCCCGATGGCGTCCTCACCGCCATCGTCCTCGGTCGGGTTCATTCGCGAGAAGAACGACGTCGGCGGCAGCTGCTTCGG
>CAIRBF010000090.1 GCA_903876715.1 uncultured beta proteobacterium | reverse complement strand
CTTCGACAGGCCTGTCCTGAGTGAAGTCTCAGGGCTCGGCGTGAACGGGGTGACGGGCAGGTCTTGAGGCTGGTGTCTCATCCGTGCCCCGTCGGGGTCATGCCTCCCGCCTCCTGCGGGCCGGGCTCGAGCGCTAGCCAGAAGGCGAGGTCGCTTTCCAAGAGCTGCCAGGCGTCGCCGGCGCCACGCGCAGCCCCGGTTGCCTGCCAGCACAGCGTGCCGGGCTCGAGGGTGACGACACTGCCCTGCGTGGCCAGCCGGCCCCCGCCGTGGGCATAGAGGCCGCGCCAGCGGCCGGGCGCCGGACCGGAGCTGCCGGGCCGGGCAAGGCGCAGGGCGGCGCGGCCGGCGGAAGCCTGCACCATCAAGTTCAGGTCCAGCGTAGGCCCATCGACGAGGCGGCAGCCCGGGGCCTGCGCGCCGTCGAAGCGCAGGGCCTCGTCGCCCGGGCGGCACACGGTGTCCCCCTGTGGCCACGCCAGCACCACGCCGCGGCCCTCGAGCACGGCGAAGGCGCGGTCCACGCCGGGGTAGGGCGAGAAGGGGCCGTCGCGCGTGATCTCGGCCACGCTGACGCGCACGGTCCACGCCGGGGGCGCAGTGCCGGGCACGGCGGCCGTGTCATGGGCTGCGGTCGCCCAGGCCAGCAGCTCGCGTGTCAGCCCGCCGCCGTTGCGCCAGGGCTGCGGCGGGCAGTCGCCCAGGCGCACGCGCTGCAGGGCGGGCGGGGCGCCGGAGGCTGCAGCCTCACGCATCGCCATCGCTCCACAACAGCGGGAACAGCGGGTGCTCCATCGGCGCCCCGGCCGGCAGCTCGTCGGCCAGGCCGGGGAAGTCGGGCGAGGTCTTCCAGCGCCGCGGGGCGTGGCGCATGTCGTCGCCGAGGAAGCGCACCGAGAACACGCGCCGCCGGCGCCCGGGCTCGACCCCGCCCGTGGCGTGCAGCGTCAGCATGTGGAAGGCCACCGCGTCGCCGGGCTCGAGCGCCCAGCCGACGATGGGGTGCGGCGCGTCTGCGCGCGCGCGCGTGGCCTCGATGTCGGGCAGTTCGGCCAGTGTCCCCTCGGGGAACCAGCGCGCCTCGTTCGTCATGAAGGTGCGCGGCATCAACCACGGGCCGCGGTGCGTGCCAGCGGCGAACTCGAGCGTGGCGGCGCGGCTGACCGGGTCGGCAGGGATCCAGAAGCTGACGTTCTGCAGGCCGTCGACGTTGTAGTAGGGCTGGTCCTGGTGCCAGGGCGTGGGCTGGCGCGTGCCCGGCTCCTTGGTCAGCATGTGGTCGTGGTACAGGCGCGCGGTGCGGCTTTGCATCAGCCGCGCGGCCACGGCGGCCAGCGCCGAACCGAAGATCAGCTCGCGGTAGGGCGCGATCTCGCGCCAATTGCAGAAGTCCTCGAT
Organism: uncultured beta proteobacterium; assembly: GCA_903876715.1. GTDB lineage: Bacteria > Pseudomonadota > Gammaproteobacteria > Burkholderiales > Burkholderiaceae_C > Rubrivivax. The sequence goes on along the minus strand of CAIRBF010000090.1, from coordinate 1,619 downwards.
GAAGAAGCCGGGGTCGTCGGGCCGGCTCGCGACGATGGCGCGCGGGCTGGGCGCGGCCAGGTTGGCGTCGATTCCGGCGCGCAGCAGCGCCAGCTCCGCCGGCGTCAGCAGCCCGCGCAGGCAGACGGCGCCGTCGCGCGCATAGTCCTGCGCCGTGGCGTCGTCGACGAGCGCCGCGGCCCGGGCCGCGGCGTCGGCTGGCGCGCCGTGGGGGACTGGCGGGGTGGGCGGGGCGGTGTTCACGGGGCGAACTCTCCCGAGAGCTGGTAGCGCGAGCCCGGGTGCACCAGGCGGCCGAGCGTGATGACAGCATCCCGCGTGAAGGTGCGGCGCACGACCACGAGGCAGGGCGCGCCGGGCTCGATGCGCAGCAGCGTGGCCTCCTGTGGCGTGGGGCGCGAGGACTCGATGGTGTACTGCGCGCGCCAGAGCTGCGTGTGCTCGAACAGGTACTGCGTCGGCGTGGTGCGGGTGAAGTCGGCCTCCAGGTAGCCCGGGGCGCAGGCCGGATTGACGTAGCGGTCCTCGCACTGCAGCGGCACGCCATCCTCCAGGTGCACGATCAGCGTGTGGAAGACGCGCGCGCGCGGCGCCACGCCGAGCTGCGCCGCCAGCGCCGCGGGCGCCGGCTCGGCCTGCTGCAGATGGACCACGGCGTCGTGCCGGTGGCCGCGCGCGGTGATCTCCTCGTGCAGGTCCCGGATCGTCAGAGTGCTCGAGACGCGGTGCAGCGGCGCGGCGAAGGTGCCCACGCCCTGGGTGCGCTGCACCAGGCCCTCGGCCTGCAGCTCGCGCATCGCGCGGTTGACGGTCATGCGGCTGACGCCGAAATGCGCGACGAGCTCGGCCTCGGACGGCATCGGCGCGCCGGGCGGCCACAGGCCCTGGGCGAGGCCGTCCTTCAGGTACTGCTTGACGCGCGCGAACGGGGCGGCGGCCGCACTGTCTGCTGTACCAGGCCGAGCCGCCTGCGGGTTCGGGAAAACCATGGGGGCAGTCTACTTGTCTGAACCTGTCTAGACAAGTAGAGTACAACCCTGATTCCTTCCCTGGACCATCGGGTCGGCGGCAGCGTGTGCCTTGCGATGCCGCCGAGCCCGCCCGAGGCTACCACCATGACCGACCTCTCCCCGCTGCACCGCATCGCCCAGCCCCGCCCCGTCCGCGCGCCGCGCGGAAGCGACCTGCACTGCGCCAACTGGCTGATCGAGGCGGCCTACCGCATGATCCAGAACAACCTCGACCCCGAGGTCGCCGAGAACCCCGACGCGCTGGTGGTCTACGGCGGCATCGGCAAGGCCGCGCGCAACTGGGAGTGCTTCGAAGCCATCCTCGCCACGCTGCGGCGCCTGAAGCCCGACGAGTCGCTGCTGGTGCAGTCGGGCAAGCCGGTGGGCGTGTTCCGCACCCATGCCGATGCGCCGCGGGTGCTGATCGCCAACTCCAATCTCGTGCCGAAGTGGGCGACCTGGGAGCACTTCCACGAGCTCGACCGCAAGGGCCTGATGATGTATGGCCAGATGACGGCGGGTTCCTGGATCTATATCGGCACCCAGGGCATCGTGCAGGGCACCTACGAAACCTTCGTCGAAGCCGGCCGGCAGCACTACGGTGGCGAT
>CAIRBF010000089.1 GCA_903876715.1 uncultured beta proteobacterium | reverse complement strand
GAGGCGGCGGATGCGCCCGCGCAAGGCCCCGGCCGCGGCCACGAGGCCGATGGCGCCGCCCATCGAGGTGCCCAGCCAGCAGGCCTCGGCCACGCCCAGGGCATCCAGCAGCGCCCCCGCCGTGCGGACATAGGCGTCGAGGCAGTAGTCGGCCGCCGGGTCGGGGCTCCACTGGCTCAGGCCGCGCCCGGGGGTGTCGGGGCAGACGACACGCCAGCGCAGTGCCAAGTGGGCCGCGATGTCGTCCATGTCGCGCCCGGTGCGCGCCAGCCCGTGCCATGCGACGAGCACCGGCGCCTCGGCCGGGCCCCACTCGGTGACGTGCACCTCGAGCCCGGCGCAGGCGACGTAGCGCGAGCGTGGACCGGGCTCGGCGGCACGAGGCGCGGCCTCGGCGCGGGAAGGAGCCGCCGGCGCGGCCAGGACAACCGGGACGGCAGCCTGCGCGCGCACGGCCTGCGGCGGCAGCAAGGTGGCCAGCGGTGCCATCGCCGACGCGCCTTCAGCCCCGCGCCTGCGCCCGCGTCCGCAGACGCCCGACGATGCCGGTGGGGAAGTGATAGACCGAGAGCACGAACAGCAGCCCGAGCCACAGCAGCCAGCGGTCGGGCGTCAGCACGGCCTCCAGCACCGGCACGCCCTTGGCGGCGCCGCCTGCGAGCTTGAGCAGGTCCTGCAGGTAGTTCTGCGCCAGCACGAACAGCACGCTGCCGATGACAGCGCCGTACAGCGTGCCCATACCGCCGATGACAACGATGAGCAGGATGTCGAGCATGATCTCGAAGCTCAGCGTCGTGTCGGGCCCCGTGTAGCGCAGCCACAGCGCCAGCAGGGCGCCGGCGAGCGTGGCGAACAGCGCGGCCAGCACGTTGGAGACGGTGCGGTAGTGGACGGTGCGAAAGCCGATGGCCTCGGCGCGGAAGTCGTTCTCGCGGATCGCCTGCAGCACGCGCCCGAAGGGCGAGTTGACGATGCGCAGCAGCAGCAGGAAGGCGCCGAGCACGCAGAAGAAGATCAACCAGTAGCACAGCATGCGCCCGTCGATGGCCCGGCCCAGGATCTCACCCTCGAAGGGCACGAAGGACGGGCTCAGCCAGGCCGGGTTCTTGAAGTTCAGGCCGTCCTCGCCACCGGTGAACCCGCTCAGCTGTGAGGCCAGGGTCTGGAAGGCCGAAGCCACGGCGAGCGTGATCATCGCGAAGAAGATGGCCTTGACGCGCAGGCTGAACAGCCCGATCAGCAAGGACAGCAGCGCCGAGACCGCCAGCGCCAACACGAGCCCCAGGCCCACGGCCGCCCAGCCGGCGCCCATGCGTTCGCTCGCGATGGCCACGCCGTAGGCGCCGATGCCGAAGAACATCGTGTGCGCGAAGCTGACGATGCCGGTGTAGCCCAGCAGCAGGTCATAGCTGGCCACCAGCAGGATGAAGATCAGGATCTTGGCCGCCACCGACATCGCGCGCGCGCCCTCGAACAGGAAGGGCGCGAAGGCGAGCACGACCAGCACCGCGAGCAGCGCCAGCGCCAGCCAGGGGCTGCGCGGCAGGTCGTGCGACAGCAGGCGTTGCAGCATGGGGGAAAGACTCTCAGGCTCTCAACGGTTGGCCACGGGGTACAGGCCCTGCGGCCGCCACAGCAGCACGCCGACCATCAGCGCGATGTTCGAGAACAGCGCCACCTTGGGCGCCAGGTAGCCGGTGTAGTTGGCCATCAGCCCCACCAGCAGCGCGCCGACGAAGCAGCCGAAGGTCGAGCCCAGGCCGCCGATGATGATGACGATGAAGATCAGCACGTTGACCTGCGCGCCGATCTGCGGGATCACGCTCTGCTGGTACAGGCCCCAGAGCACCCCACCCAGGCCGGCCAGGGCCGAGCCGGCGACGAAGACGCCGACGAACAGGCGCCGGATGCGGTAGCCCAGAGCCTCGACCATGGCGCGGTCCTGGACGCCGGCGCGGATCAGCAGCCCGAGCTTGGTGCGGTTGAGCGTCCAGGCCAGGGCCACAAAGACGACCAGGCCGATGACCGAGGCGAGCACGCGGTAGCGCTCGATGGCCGCCTCGCCGACGATCCAGGCGCCGCGCAGGTCCTGCGGCAGCGGCAGGGCTACCTGCTGTGGGCCCCAGATCACCTTGATCAGTTCCTCGCCGACGATCATGCCGCCCATCGTGATGAGGATCTGCTTCAGGTGCAGGCCGTAGACCGGGCGCACGATCACGCGCTCGAACACCAGGCCCGCGGCGCCGGCCACGGCCATGGCCAGGAGCATGGCGGCGAAGACGCCGGCCACGGTGGGGCCGTCGGCGCCCGCGGTCCATGCCATCACGCTCGTGGCCATGAAGGCGCCGAGCGCGATGAACACGCCGTGGCCGAAGTTCAGCACGTCCATCAGGCCGAAGACCAGGGTCAGGCCGGAGGCGATGACGAAGATGATCAGGCCCATCGTCAGGCCGGCGAAGGTGAGCGTGAGCCAGGTGCTGCCGCTGCCCAGCAGCGGCCACGCCAGCAGCGGCAGCGCAACCAGCAGCGCGACGGGGCGCCAGTCGAAGGCAGCGCGTGGGACCGCCTGCACGGCGCTGGGAGCGCGCGCGGCAGGCGCCGTGGGTGTGGACGAGGCCATCAATGCGCTCCCATCGAGAGGCCGAGCAGGCGCTGCTGCAGCAGGGTGTCGGCCACCAGCTCGGCCATGGGCCCGCGGTGGACGATGCGGCCGTCGTCCATGACGGCGACGGTATCGCCCAGCGCGCGCGCGACCTGGAAGTTCTGCTCGACGAGCAGGATGGTGGTGCGCTGGGCCTTGAGCTCGCGCAGCGCCGCGATCAGGTTGCCGACGATGGCCGGCGCCAGACCCTTGCTGGGCTCGTCGATCAGCAGCAGACGGCGCGGCTCGACGATGGCCCTGCCGATGGCCAGCATCTGCTTCTGCCCGCCGCTGAGCTTGCCGGCGGGGTAGAGCCAGAACTTGCGCAGGGCCGGGAACAGGCCGAAGATCCATTCCAGGCGGGCGCTGTCGAGTTCGCCCGCGTGGCGCGCGCCGCGCGCGGCCAGCACCATGTTCTCCTGCACCGTCAGGTCGGTGAAGATGCCCATGGCCTCGGGGACGTAGGCGATGCCCAGGCGCGCGATGTCGGGCGTGGGCAGGGCCTGCAGCGCCTGCCCGTCGAAGGTGACCTCGCCGCGGCCAGCCGGCCACAGCCCCATGACCGTGCGCAGCGTGGTGGTCTTGCCGGCGCCGTTGCGGCCCAGCAGCATCGTCACCTGGCCCTCGGGCACCTCGAGGTCGACGCCGTGCAGGATGTGGTACGCACCGATGTGGGTGTGCACGCCGCGCAAGCACAGGAGCGCAGCGGCTGCGGGCGGGGTGTGGACGGTCATGCCACCGCCTCCTCGTCGGCCGAGAGCCCGAGATAGGCCTGCTGCACCACGGGCGAGGCGATGACCTCGGCCGGGGCGCCGTCGGCCACGAGGCGACCGTTGTGCAGCACGACGATGCGGTCGGACAACTCGCGCACCACGTCCATCTTGTGCTCGACGAGCAGGATGGTGCGGTCGCGCCGCGCCTTGAGCGCTCGGATCAGGTCCAGCACGACCGGCGCGTCGTCCAGGCTCATGCCCGCCGTCGGCTCATCGAACATGTAGACCTTGGGGTCCAGCGCCATCAGCAGCGCGACCTCGAGCTTGCGCTGGTCGCCATGCGGCAGCGAGGCCGCCGGATGGTCCATGCGGTCACCGAGTTGCACCTGGCGCAGCAGCTCGCGCGCCTGCGCAATCCAATCGGCGCGGTCGAGCCAGACCTTGAACAGATCGAGGCTGCCAAAGCCGCCGCCGCCGGCGCGGCCCTGCTCGCGCGCCTGCACCGCCAGGCGCACGTTCTCGAGCACGGTCAGGTTGGGGAAGAGCTGCGTGAGCTGGAAGGCGCGGCCCAGCCCGCGGCGCGTGCGCAGCGGCGCCGGCAGGCGCGTCAGGTCCTCGCCGTCGAGCAGCACCCGGCCAGCCGAGGCCGGCAGCTGGCCACTGATCAGGTTGAAGTAGGTCGTCTTGCCCGCGCCGTTGGGGCCGACGATGGAGGTCAGCGTGCCGGGTTCGAAGCGGCACGATACGGCGTCGACGGCCACATGGCCGCCGAACCGTATCGTCAGGTCGACAGTCTCCAGCACGGCCCGTCAGGCGTCTTCAGCGCTTGTTGCGCACCGGGATCTGCAGCTCCTCGGCCTTGATCACGCGCACGAGCTCGGGCACGCCCCAGGCGAAGGCCGGGTCGTTCTTGATGCGGAAGTGGTACATGTCCTGCATCGCCTGGTGGTCTTCCTTGCGAAAGGTCATCCGGCCCTTGGGCGTCTCGAAGCTCATGCCGGCCATGGTGGCGATCAGCTTTTCCGTGGCGGTGTCGCCGTTGGTCCGCTTCAGGGCCTCGACGACGGCCAACGCCGCGCTCATGCCGCCGGCGGTGAAGAAGTCCGGCGGCTCCTTGTAGCGGCTGAAGTGGTTGGTCACCAGCCAGTCGTTGATGGGGTTCTTCGGGATCCCGAAGTAGTAGTACAGCGCGCCTTCCATGCCGGGGAAATTCTTGTAGGCGACCATCGCCGGGAGGATGTTGCCGCCGGTGGCGAGCTCGATGCCGAAGCGGCGCTTCAGGTCGAGGTCGGCGATCTTCGGGAAGGGCGTGGGCGAGCCGGCCCAGCCCACGGAGAGGAACTTGCGCCCGGGCTGGTCCTTGAGCTTGTCGATGATGCGCTGCAGGCCGGCGGTGAAGTCGGTGGTCCCCAGCGGCAGGTACTCCTCGTGGACGATCTTCGCGTTCTTCGTGAACTCCTTGACCGCCTTGACGCCATCGCGGCCGAAGGCGTTGTCATTGGCCAGGGTGGCGATGACGTTGCCGGTCTGGTCCAGCGCCGCGGCGTTGGCGGCGGCGTCCTGGCTGCTGTTGCGCCCGGTGCGGAAGATGTAGCGGTTCCAGCGCTCGCCAGTGATCGAGTCCGCCACCGCGGGCTCGACGAGCAGGATCTTCTTGTACTCCTCGGCCACCGGCAACATCGCCAGCGCGACCGGGCTGGCCGTCGTGCCCACCGCGATGTCGACCTTGTCGTCGGCGTAGGCCTGGGCCAGCACGGCCTTGCCTACGTCCGGCTTGGTCTGGTCGTCCTTCTCGATGACGACGATCTTGCGTCCGGCCACGGTCATCGTGCCGCCGGTGGCGTACTCCAGGCCCATGTTGAAGCCGATGACGGTCTGCTTGGCGTAGGCCTCGAGCGGACCGGTCTTGCCGACGATCAGCGCGATCTTCACGTCGGGCCGGGCTTGCGCCAGCGCCGCGGCAGGCAGGGCGGCAGCCAGGGCGGCCGCAGCGGCCAGGGTCAGGGCGTGGCGGCGCGGCAGGGCGCGCGCGCGGGCGGCACGGGAGCGGGGAGCGAGGGCCATGAAGGGTCTCCTGGATGAGTCGCCAATGCACCGACGCGCCGACAGGATGAGCCAGCACCTGCGTGCACAGGCCCGCTGTCTGCGCAAGCGCCATGCCAAGGACAGGAAATTGAGGGTTTGCCCTTATTTTGAACAGGATAAAGCGACCGACAGCCACTCCGAAGGCAAGGACAACGAAATGTGCCGGGGTCGCTGGCCTGTTCAGGAGCGAATAGTGACTGACTTTCGGACACTCTCTCGGAAAGCAGACACCACGAGCCGACCACAAAACAGACACATCGACCAGGCCTGCCATGCGGGGCCGGGCGCGGCGCCCGGCGGCCCCCTCACCCCGCCTGCGGACCGAACCCGAGCAGCAAGTCCGCCAGTTCCTGGGGATGGTCGACCATGGGCGCGTGCCCCCAGGCGCGCTCGATCACGGTCCAGCCCGGCTGGCTGCGGGCGCGTTGCCGCGCTGTGGCGATGGTCGGATAGGCCGGGGCGACGCAATCGATGAACAGGCGCGGCAGGCGCGCCAGGCGGGCGGCGTCGAAGTGCAGCGGCTCGCGGTAGGGTCCGAAGGGATGGGGCACCTGACGGCGCAGCAGCCAATCGCGGTCGGCGCCCTGCAGCCCGAAGCCTGCGGGGTCGGGCGGCGGCAACGCGCCGCCGTGGGCCGCGGCAAGCGCCGTGCGCTCGGCCACCACCTGCGGCAGGTGCGGACTGCTCCAGCTCTCGCCGGGCAGCGGGATCGCGGCATCGACATGGATGACGCCGCGCAGCGCGTGCCCCTGCTCCAGCAGCCGGTCGGCCGCGCCCGTGACGACGAGGCCGCCGTAGCTGTGGCCAACCAGCACCAGCTCGCGCAGTTCCTCGGCCCGCACGAGGCCCAGCACATCGGCGATGTGGGTGTGCAGCCCGATGGCCGGGCCGAGCAGGTGCGTACGCTCACCGACCCCGGTGAGGGTGACAGCATGCACCTCGTGGCCGGCGCCGCGCAGCAGCGGCAGCACGCGGCGCCAGATCCAGGCCCCGCCCCAGGCGCCGTGGACGAGGACGATGGCAGGTTTCATGGGTCGGTCTCCTGGGTGGGTACGGGAAAGGAGAAGAGAACCGTGCAGCGCCGTTGGCGCTGAAGACGGGCGCCCCGGAACCAGGTTGCGCGGGGTGCGGGACTGGCTCCCCTATTCCGCGAGGGGAGAGGGGCAGAAAACCTGTCGCCTCGGGCGGGGTTGCCGGACAGGCGCCGGAATGCGGGTGTCTCGCCTGGGGTTCCTGGGCAGGAGCGGGAGGCAGAGGGCCGGTTCGCACAGTCGGATGTCGGTAGTCAGCGCCGCGCGCCGAGTTCGGGCCAGCGCGCCAGTCGCTCGTACAGCGCGGCACGCGACATGCGCAGCAGCCGCGCCGTGGCGACCCGGTTGCCACCGGTGGCCGCCAGAGCAGCGGCAAGGGCCGCGCGCTCGACCTCGGCCACCTGCTCGGCCAGGGGCCGCAGCCGCGCGTCCGGCCCGCCCGCCGACAGGCCCGGGGCAAGACCGGCGGGCGCCAGCTCCACGGAGGACACCGGCGCCGACAGCGGGACTGCGGCCACAGCGCGCTCCGGCGTCGACGCCCGCCCGTGCTGCGCCATCGGCACAGGTCCATCGATCCCGGCCGCGCTCTGACCCAGCAGCGCCGCCACGCGCGGAAAGTGGCGCGCGCCGAGCACCAGGTCGTCGGTCATCAGGATGGCCTGCTCGAGTGCGTTGCGCAACTCACGGATGTTGCCGGGCCAGGCGTGTCGGGACAGCAGCTCGATCGCATCGGGTGCCAGGCTGCGCGCGGGCAGGCCGCTGCGACGCGCGATATCGTCAACCAGCGCCTGGACCAGGGCCTCCAGATCCTGCAGGCGCTCGCGCAGCGCCGGCAGGCGGATCGGCAGCACGTTCAACCGGTAGTACAGGTCGGCGCGAAAGCGCCCATCGGCCACCATGGCCTCGAGGTCGCGGCTGGTGGCGGCGATGATGCGCACGTCCACCGACTCGACACGGTTCGAGCCCAGGGCCTCGACCTCACGCTCCTGCAGCACGCGCAGCAGCTTGGACTGCAGCGCCAGCGGCATGTCGCCGATCTCGTCCAGGAACAGCGTGCCGCCGTCGGCGAGCTTGAACTTGCCCTCGCGACCCTTGCGGTCGGCGCCGGTGTAGGCGCCCGGCGCGACGCCGAAGAACTCGGCCTCGAGCAGGGTTTCGGGCACGGCGGCGATGTTCACACCGACGAAGGGGCGGGCCGCACGCGGGCTCTCGGCGTGCAGGGCCTGGGCCAGCAGTTCCTTGCCGGTGCCGGTCTCGCCCAGCAGCAGCACGGTCGCGTCGGTGGGCGCTACGCGGCGCGCCTGGCGCTTGACATCCAGCGCCACCGGGCTCGCACCGATGAAGCCGGCGATGGTGTGGCGGGGCCGACGCTGCTCGGCCAGGCGCCGGCGCGCCGATTCGAGCTCGGCCTGCAGGCGCGCGAACTTGGCCATCAGCGGCTGCATGGTCGTTTCGGGGTGGTCCATCAGCACCAGCCCGATCGCGCCGATCACCTGTCCCTCGGCATCGCGCAGCGGCAGGCGGCTGACGAGGAAGGTGCCGGCCCGGTTGCTCAGCAGGTCCACGAGGATGGGGCGCCCGGCGTCGATGACCTGGGCCATCATCGTGTTGGGCACCACCTCCTCGACCCGCCGACCGACGAACTCGCCCTCGTTCGCGAATCCCAGCGCCGGCAGGAAACTCTTGTAACCCTCGCTGATCCAGACCACGCGGTGCCCGCGGTCGACGACCAGCATGCCCATCGCGGTGCGGGCGAAGACGTCGAACATGCTGCGCGCGGCCAGCGCCAACAGCGCATCGGCGTCGGCTGGCAAGACCGGTGGCGCTGCCCCGCCGGCAGCCGCGCGCGACAGGCTGGTGTCATCGGAGCGGGCATCCATCGTCCACCGATTCTGCGCCAGCCGCCCGGGGACATGGCTGAACGACCGCCAGCCGCCGCGACGCGATCAGCACTCAAGCGCGGTGGTTGCTGACTTGCGTCACCCCCGGTCTGCCCCCCAAACTCCGCATCGTTCCCGCGGTCGCGAGGGCGCGGGGCCGGCTTGGATAGGGGTGTCGGCCTGGAGGCTGCGGCAGGCCGGCGCGGGGCATTCCGCAGCCGCAACTTGTGAAGGATGATGTCCATGAGTTCACACAGCGACCTCGTGCCCCTGCCCTGCGCGGCCGGTCTGCCGATCGCGCGCATGCGCACGGTCTTCCGTCCGGCCGATGTCGAGAAGCGCCTGGACAAGCTCCCGGCGCGCGAGCACGAGCACCTGCGTCACACCTACGAGCGCATGCTCGAGAAGGGCCCGGAGCGCTTCCAGGTCAAGCCCGCCGGCCTGCCGGCGATGGACCACCTTTACGAGGAACTGCCCAACTTCCATCAGGTGCTCGACGACCTGAAGCGCCAGATCGCGCTGTGCCAGGACAGCGGCGACGCGCTCGAGCTCACGCCGATGCTGCTGCTCGGCCCGCCCGGGGTGGGCAAGACGCACTTTGCGCGCGCAGTGGCGCAGTTGCTGGGCACAGGCATGGGTTTCGTGAGCATGAGCAGCCTGACCGCCGGCTGGGTGCTCAGCGGCGCATCGAGCCAGTGGAAGGGCGCGCGCCCGGGCAAGGTCTTCGAGACCCTGGTGGACGGGGCCTACGCCAACCCGGTCATGGTGATCGACGAGATCGACAAGGCCCGTGGCGAGCACGCCTACGATCCGCTGGGCGCCTTGTACAGCCTGCTCGAGCACGACACCGCCGAGACCTTCACCGACGAGTTCGCCGAGGTGCCGATAGACGCGAGCCAGCTCATCTGGGTGGCCACGGCCAACGAGGAGCGCGCCATCCCCGAGCCCATCCTGAACCGGATGAACGTGTACGAAGTGCAACTGCCCGACCGCGACGCCGCGCGCGCGATCGCGCGGCGCTTGTACGCCGGCATCCGTACGGCCCACGGCTGGGGGCGGCGCTTCGAGCCCGAGCCGCCCGACGAGGTGCTCGACGCGCTGGCCGCGCTCGCCCCGCGCGAGATGCGGCGCGCCTGGATGACCGCCTTCGGCAATGCGCGCCTGGACGGCCGCGACCGCATCGAGCCGCGCGACCTGCCCGCGGGCGGCAGCGGGCGACGCAGCCCGATCGGCTTCATGCACTGACCCCAAGGACCGCACGAAGGCCCGCACACGGGCGTCACCGAGGCCGGAAAGCCCGCAGCCCGGGCAGGTCGAGCACGCGCACGCCACCGTACTCGACCCGGATCAGCCCGTGCCGCGCCAGCGCCGCGAGCGCTTCGTTCACGCGCTGGCGCGACAGGCCCACCAGATAGCCGAGCTCCTGCTGGGTGATGCGCAGCAGGCTGCCCACGCCCGGGTACAGCACCGGGTGAAAGAGCTGCGCGAGGCTGCCAGCCACCCGGCTCTCCGGGTCGGTCTGGCGGTCGATCTCGCGCGCGGCGATGAACTGACCCAGGCGCTCGTTGAGCAGGTTCATCACACTGCGGTTAAACGGGATGCTGCTGTCGAGCAGGTTGTGGAAGTCCTCGATCGGCAGGCCGGCGACGACGCTGCTGCGCAGCGCCTCGATGTTGTAGCGATAGGGCTCACGCTTGAGGAGTGTGCCCTCGCCGAACCAGGCGCCAGGAGGGATGCCGGTGTAGGTGATCGTGCCGCCGGCAGCCGTGTCATTGCTCATCTTCAGCAGGCCGTCGACGACGCCGAACCAGAAGGTGGGCGGGCGCCCGAAACGGACGATGCGCTCGCCCGGCCGGACCGGCGCCACACGCATGGCGCGCGCAGCCTGCTCGCGGTCGGCCTCGGGCAGGACACGCAGCCACGGAATCCCGGCGAGTTCGGAGTCGGAAGCGGGTCGCGCGCGCTCGAGGACGGGGCTGTTGATCAACATCAAAACTCCGGGAAACTCCCCTCGGTAACAACCCTAGGATTGTCGCCACAAGGACAACATGACGTCAAACAGACCTCTAGCATGATCGACACGCGGTGCCCATTGGGCGGCACGCAGCGGCGTGGCCCCCGGTCACCGACTCTTCGCTCTACCGCACGCCAGGAGACACCCTTGGAGACCACCTTTCCGCGCCTGATGCTCGAGCACGCACGGGCCCGTCCCGACGCGCCGGCGCTGCGGGAGAAGGAATACGGCATCTGGCAGACGACGACCTGGCGCGCGCTGAGCGACGCGGTGCGCGCGCTGGCCTGCGGCCTGGCTGAGGCGGGTCTCGGGCGCGGGCAGCACCTGATCATCGTGGGCGACAACCGGCCGCGCCTGTACGCCTGCATGCTCGCAGCCCAGGCCCTGGGCGCGATTCCCGTACCGTTGTACCAGGACGCAGCCGCGGCCGAGATGGTCTTCCCGATCAACAACGCCGACGTCGCCCACGCCGTCGTCGAAGACCAGGAACAGGTCGACAAGCTCATCGAGATCCGCGCCCAGTGCCCGCAGCTCGCGCGCATCTGGTACGACGACCCGCGCGGCCTGCGCAAGTACAGCGAGCCGGGGCTCGACGCGCTCGATGCGCTGCTGCGCGCCGGGCAGGCCCGACTGCAGCGCGAACCGGGCTTCTTCGACGAGGTCGTCGCCCGCGTGCAGCCGCAGGACGTGGCGGCGATGTTCTTCACCTCGGGCACCACCGGCAACCCCAAGGGCGTGGTGCACACGCACCGGTCGCTGCTGGACCGCGCGCGCGCCGGGGCCGACTTCGACAAGCTCACGGCGGCCGAGGAAGTGCTGGCCTACCTGCCACCGGCGTGGATCGGCCAGAACATCTTCAGCTACGCGCAGTGGCTGGCCTGCGGCTACGTCGTCAACTGCCCCGAGTCGGCGTCCACGGTCTCGATCGACATGAAGGAGATCGGGCCCACCTACTACTTCGCCCCGCCGCGCGTCTTCGAGGGCCTGCTGACGAGCGTGACGATCCGCATGGAGGACGCGGGCGCGGTCAAGAAGTGGCTGTACAAGACCTTCATGGCCGTGGCGCGGCGGGTCGGGCCCGACCGCATGGACGGCAAGCCGTTGTCCTTCGTCGACAGGCTGAAGTGGCGTATGGGAGACCTGCTGGTCTACGGGCCCTTGCGCAACACGCTGGGTCTGTCACGCGTGCGCGTGGCCTACACGGCGGGCGAGGCCATCGGCCCGGACCTGTTCACCTTCTACCGCTCGATCGGCATCACCCTGAAGCAACTCTACGGCTCGACCGAGACCGCGGTGTTCGTCTGCCTGCAGCCCGATCACGAAGCGCGAGCCGACACCGTGGGCGTGCCGATATCCGGCGTGGAGATCCAGGTCGCGGCCAACGGCGAGGTCCTGGTCAAGAGCGCCGGCCTGCTCAAGGAGTACTACAAGAACCCGCAGGCCACGGCCGAGGTGCTGACGCCCGAGGGTTGGTACCACACGGGCGACGCCGGCTTCCTCGACAGCCACGGTCACCTCAAGATCATCGACCGCGCCAAGGACGTGGGTCGCCTCATGGGCGGGCCCGACGACGGCGCGATGTTCGCGCCCAAGTACGTGGAGAACAAGCTCAAGTTCTTCCCCCACATCAAGGAGGCGGTGGCCTTCGGTGACAAGCGCGAGAAGGTCTGCGCCTTCGTCAACATCGACTTCGAGGCCGTGGGCAACTGGGCCGAGCGGCGCAACCTGCCCTACGCCGGCTACACCGACCTGGCCGGCAAGCCCGAGGTGCTGGAACTCATCCGCGACTGTGTCGAGAAGGTCAACGCCGACCTGGCGCAGGACGACAAGCTGGCCGGCAGCCAGGTCAGCCGCTTCCTCGTGCTGCACAAGGAACTCGACGCCGACGACGGCGAGCTCACCCGCACGCGCAAGGTGCGCCGCGGCTACATCGGCGACAAGTACCAGGTGCTGGTGGACGCGATGTACGGCGGCCGCAGCGAACAGTTCATCGAGACCGCGGTCAAGTTCGAGGACGGCCGCAGCGGCAGCGTGAGCGCCACGCTGAAGATCATCGACGCCAAGACCTTCGGCGCGCTGCGCCAGGCCGCCTGAGAGCCCCGGGGACGCGACATGGCAGAACGCAGGATCGGCGACGTCATCCTCGAGGTGAAGAACATCTCGCTGAGCTTCGGCGGCGTCAAGGCGCTGACCGACATCAGCTTCGACGTCCGCGAGCACGAGATCCGGGCCATCATCGGCCCCAACGGCGCGGGCAAGAGCTCGATGCTCAACTGCATCAACGGCGTCTACACGCCGCAGCAGGGCACGATCACGCTGCGCGGCCAGACCTTCGACCACATGAATTCGCGCCAGGTCGCGGAGATGGGCATCGCCCGCACCTTCCAGAACCTGGCGCTGTTCAAGGGCATGAACGTCATCGACAACATCATGTCGGGCCGCAACCTGAAGATGAAGACCAACCTCTTCCAGCAGGCCATCCGCTGGGGGGCGGCCGAGCGCGAGGAGGCCGAGCACCGCGCCTTCGTCGAGCGCATCATCGACTTCCTCGAGATCCAGGCCCATCGCAAGACCCCGGTGGGCCGCCTGCCCTACGGCTTGCAGAAGCGCGTGGACCTCGGGCGCGCGCTCGCGATGGAGCCGCAGGTGCTGCTGCTCGACTAACCCATGGCCGGCATGAACGTGGAAGAGAAGCAGGACATGTGCCGCTTTGTGCTGGACGTGAGTGAAGAGTTCGGCACCACGGTGGTACTGATCGAACACGACATGGGCGTGGTGATGGACATCAGCGACCGCGTGGTGGTGCTGGACTACGGCAAGAAGATCGGTGACGGCACGCCCGACGAGGTCCGCGCCAACCCGGAAGTCATCAGCGCCTACCTCGGCGCCAGCCACTGAAAGCCGGGGACAG
>CAIRBF010000088.1 GCA_903876715.1 uncultured beta proteobacterium | reverse complement strand
TCCTGCGCTGTGGCTCGCGCGGGGTCGGCGCCAGCCACTGCGAACAGCGACGCCACCCCCGGCTGCATACGCCCCTGTCGGATGCGGCGCAGGCCCTGGGCGACCAGGCGTCGGTTGTTCGCATCCAGGCGGACGACGTCGGCCACGGTGCCGAGCGCCACCAGGTCCAACAGCGCGTCCACGCGCGGCTGGTTCACGGCATCGAAGCGCCCGCGCACGCGCAGTTCGGCGCGCAAGGCGAGCAGGACGTAGAACATCACGCCCACACCGGCCAGGGCCTTGCTCGGGAACTCGTCGCCGGGCTGGTTCGGGTTCACGATGACGCTGGCCGCCGGCAGCACGATCTCCTCACCCTGCAGGGCCGGCAGGTGGTGGTCGGTCACGAGCACGTCCAGCCCGCGCGCACGGGCGTGCGCCACGCCTTCCAGGCTGGCGATGCCGTTGTCGACCGTGACCAGCAGGTCCGGGCGCTGCGCCAGCGCCAGGTCGACGATGGCCGGGGTCAATCCGTAGCCGTGCACCGCGCGGTCGGGCACGACGTAGCCCAGGTGCCCGGGCTGGGCGCCGAGCAGGCGCAGCCCGCGCAGCGCCACGGCGCAGGCGGTCGCGCCGTCACAGTCGTAGTCAGCGACGACGACGACGCGCCGGCCCTGCTCGATCGCGTCGGCCAGCAGCCGCGCCGCCGCGTCCGCCCCTCGCAGCGCCGCTGGCGGCAGCAGCCGCGCCAGGCCGTCGTCCACCTCCTCGGCCGAGCGCACGCCGCAGGCGGCCAGCAGCTGCGCCAGCAGCGGGTGCACGCCCGCCTGCACGAGCGCATGGGCAGCGCGCGGCGGAACGTCACGGGACTCGAGGCGGACGACGGTCATGGGGCGTGGGGGCGACGTGGTCGGTGAAGGGGTGGGCGCGAGGTCTTCGGGCAGCGCATCGGTCACAGCGCCTGCAACAGCGCTTGCAGATCGGCGGGGCGCGCGATCGCGCGCAGACGCTGCCACCAGCCGGGCCGGCCGGGCCGCAGCGTCAGCGCGTGGCGTTCGCCGCACAGCGTCAGCTCGATGGCCGCGCCTGTCTGCGCGCGCTCCAGGCAGTGCGCGAACAGCCCATCGTCCAGGCGGCCGAAAGCGCGGCTCCAGGCGTGCCAGTCCTCGGCCAGCGCCGGGCCACGCAGGCTGTCGTCGACGGTGACGCTGCGCTGCGCACGGGCGCCAGGGCCGGAGTCGGCGAGCACGCCGGCCGCGCCCGGTGCGGCCACGCACGCCACCGCCATATCCACCGACGCCGGCAGGCGCCCGCAACCGTCGAGCCAGAACGAGTTGACCGGCAGCTCACCGCGGGCCTCGCGCGCCTCGTTGACGGGGTGGCGGTGCAACAGCATCTGGACCTCGTTCTGCAGCCGGCGCACCCGGCGCAGCCCCGGACCGGCGCCGAGCCAGAGGTCGACGTTGCGCCCGACGACGCGGTCCAGCGAGGCGCAGGCCAGGCCGTCCAGGGCCGGGTGGGCGAGCAGCCAGCAGCCCGGCGCGAAGGCGCGCAGCTCGAAGCCGCCGGACGCTGGCACGGAACCGCCAGCGTTGGCGTCGTCGTGCTCGAGCAGCGGTCGCACGGCCTCGAGCAGTGCGTCCGAGGTCGGCGCATCCAGGCCCAGCATCGCCGGGTCGATCATGCTGATCTGCTCGGTGCCGAGCTGCCAGTGCGCCAGCGTCAGGCGGCCCCAGGCGCGGCCGTGGTCCGGCCAGCCGGCCGCGCGGGCCAGCAGCGCCGCCACCGGCACCTGCCCGTCGCACGCCTCAAGGCCCAGCGACGCGGCCAGCGCACGCTCGTGTGGCGCGCTCAGTGTCAGCTCAGGGGCAGGGCCGGGCGTGCCGTCGTCCGATGGCGTCGCCCGCGGCGGACAGGGCGGTACCGGGCAGGCGGCCAGCAGCGACTGCAGCCGGGGCAGGCGCAACTCGCGCAGCGCGGCCTGCCCGGCCTCGGACAGCACACCCGCAAACGGCACGATCACAGCGTCGGCACCCGGCGTCAACAGGGAAACTTGCATTGGCGTCGATTATCCGGGCGACCCCTCGGGTAGAGTCCCGCGCCATGCCCGACACCCCGCCCTCCGGCCCCCAGGACCCGCGCAGCAGCGAAGCGAGCAGTCGCTGGGCCCTGCCCTACGAGTGGCAGATCGGCTGGCGCTACACCCGCGCCGGCCGCGGCGGGCGGCGCAACGGCTTCATCTCCTTCATATCGGCCGTGTCCATGCTGGGCATCGCGCTCGGCGTTGCAGCCCTGATCATCGTGCTGTCGGTGATGAACGGCTTCCAGAAGGAAGTGCGCGACCGCATGCTCAGCGTGATCCCGCACATCGAGCTGCAGTCGGCCGTCGGCGCCGCGCTGGCCGACTGGCGCGCCGTGGCGGCCACGGCGCGCGCCCACCCCGAGATCGCCGGGGCCGCGCCCTTCATCTCGGTGCAGGTGCTGGTGGCGCGCGGCGAGACGATGCGCGGCGCCGTCGTGCGCGGCATCTCGCCCGCCGAGGAGGCCACGGTCACCGCGCTGGGTGCGCGGCTGCGCGACGGCGTGCTGGCCGCGCTGCGCCCCGGGGCCTGGAACATCGTGCTCGGCACCGAGATGGCGCGCGCGCTCGGCGTGCGCGCCGGCGACCAGGTGACGTTGGTCGCGCCCGGCGGGCAGGTGACACCGGCTGGCGTGGTGCCCCGTCTGAGGCAGTTCACCGTGGCCGGCACCTTCGAGGCCGGGCACTTCGAATACGACAGCGGCCTGGCACTGGTGCACCTGGACGACGCGGCAAGGCTGTTCCGGCTGGAGGGGCCGAGCGGCGTGCAGCTGCGCGTGACCAACCCGCAGCAGGCGCGGGCCGTCGCCGGCGAGCTGCTGGACCGACTGCCGGCCGGCCTGCACGTGCGCGACTGGACGCGCACCAACCGCCAGTGGTACGACGCGGTGCAGATCGAGAAGCGCATGATGGCCATCATCCTGACGCTGATCGTCGCGGTCGCGGCCTTCAACCTGGTCAGCACGCTGGTGATGACGGTCACGGACAAGGCTGCCGACATCGCCATCCTGCGCACCCTCGGCGCCAGCCCGGGCTCGGTGATGGCGATCTTCATCGTCCAGGGCGCGCTGTCGGGCATCGTCGGCACCGCCAGTGGCGTAGGGCTCGGGCTGGCCGTGGCCTTCAATATCGACATCATCGTGCCCGCGATCGAGCGCGCGCTCGGCGTGGCCTTCCTGCCGGGGAGCATCTACCTGATCAGCCGCATGCCCAGCGAGCCGATGGCTGCCGACATCGTGCCGATCGCACTGATCTCGCTCGGTCTGGCCTTCGTCGCCACGCTCTACCCGAGCTGGCGCGCCAGCCGCATCCGGCCGGCCGAGGCCTTGCGCCATGAGTGACGCGATCGCCGTGCTCCAGGCCGTGGAGCTGCACAAGCGCTACCAGGAGGGCAGCGGCCGCGACGCGCTGGACGTCAGCGTGCTGCGCGGCGTCAGCGTCCAGGTACGCGCCGGCCAGACGCTGGCCGTCGTCGGCCCCTCAGGCTCGGGCAAGAGCACGCTGCTGCACCTGCTGGGCGGGCTGGACGCGCCCAGCAGCGGCCGCGTCGAGCTGATGGGCCGCGACTTCGCAACCATGGGCGCGGCGGAGCAGGGACGCTGGCGCAACGCCCACCTGGGCTTCGTCTACCAGTTCCACCACCTGCTGCCGGAATTCAGCGCCCTCGACAACGTGGCGATGCCGCTGCGCATCCGGCGCGTGCCGCAGGCGCAGGCGCGCGCAGTCGCGCAGGACATGCTCGACCGCGTCGGCCTGGCGGCGCGGGCGCGCCACCATCCGGGTGAGCTTTCGGGCGGCGAGCGCCAGCGCGTGGCGATGGCACGCGCCCTCGTCACGCGCCCGGCCTGTGTGCTCGCCGACGAACCGACCGGCAATCTGGACCGCGGCACCGCCGAGACCGTGTTCGCGCTGATGCTGGAGCTGGCCCGCGAGCAAGACACCGCCTTCGTCGTCGTCACACACGACCCGGCACTGGCCGCGCGCTGCGGCGGGACGCTGACGCTGCAGCGCTGAACCCGGACCTCCCGCCCGAAGGCACGGGCGGCGGATGGTCCATGTCCAGGCTGAACTCGCCAGGCATCGAGCCCTGGACGCATCACACCGGGCGACTCCTGGCTCGCGGGGGGGTTCACGATCCTTCGTCGAGCTCACGCCGGATCGCGTGAACCCCGGCCTGGCGCTGGCGGGCGCGCTCGCCCAGGCGCTCGGCCACATGCTGCACCAGCAGGTGCAGCATGCTGGCCCCTGCCATCGCCGAGTAAGCGTGCTCGGCCGAGGCGCCGATCACCGGCAGCACCACCTGCGCCGATCGCCGCGCCCAGGCGACGTTGCGGATGTCGACGACGGCCACGATGGGCATGCGCGTGGCCGCGGCGTGTGTCAGCAGGGCATCCAGCAGCGGCACCCGGGGCTGCGTCTGCACGACCAGCAGGCAGTCGCGCGCGGCCGTCAGGGCCAGCGCCTCGGCCCACAAGCCGCCCGGCGCCTCGAGCGTGAACACCTCGGGCCGCACCCGCGCCAGCTGCGGCCGCACGAAGCGCGCCAGCCCCTCGTCCAGCCCCAGGCCGAGCAGCCACAACCGCGGCGCGCCGGCCACCAGCGCCGCCGCCTCGCGCAGCGTATCGCCACGCAGGGTCTCGAAGGTGCGCGTCAGGCTGTCGACCTCGGCGTGCAGGTGCTGCGACAGCGACGGCGCACCGCGTGCGGGCGGCGGCAGCGTGTCGACCTCGCGCTGGAAGGGGGGCGCCAGATTGCGCTCCTGGCGCGCCTGCAGCTTCACTTCGTTGAAGTCGGCATAGCCCAGGCTGCGGAACAGCCGCGCCGCCGTGGCCTTGGACACCCCGGCCATCGCCGCCATCTCGGACGCCGAATAGGCCAGCAGGTCGTCGGCACGGTCGACCAGCAGCGTGGCCAGACGGCGCTCGCTGGGCGAGAGCTTTTCGAAATGCTCCTGGATGGCCAGGGTCAGGCGGGTCGACATCGGGCGGCAGTATCCAGGATCGCAGCGCGGTGGGGCAGGCCGGCAACTTGCCGGAGAAAACCTTGCAGCCAGAGATTGAAACTGAAGTTTCATTTAATATACTGTCTGAAACAAGCGTGCCGAATGACTTGGCTTTCTCACCGAACCGTTGTCGGCACGCGCTGAACGACCCGACCTGCCCGGCCTCCGGCCCGCCTCGTCACACTCGTACCGATGTACACCAGCGATCCCCCCGCAGACCACCCCGGCCCGGGTGCGGCGCGCCGCCGCCACGAGGTCTGGGACGATCTGCGCGCAGTGGCACTGCCGGATTCGCGCTTTCACCTGCGCTTTGCAGCCTTCATCCCCGACTTCGAGGGGTCGGCGCAGGCGGCCGGACGGTTGCTGCAGCGCCTGGGCCTGAAGGCGCCGGGGCCCGGCGGCCAGGCGCCACACATGATGGTCACGCCCGACAACAGCCTGACAGGCTTGCGCCAGCAGTTGATCGAGACCGGGTGCAGCCTCGTCGTGCCGACCTTCAACCTCGCGCGCGGATTTCGCCACTTCGCGCCGGGCTCGGTGCCGGCGGGGCAGGCGCGCTTTGCCTCCTGGCTCGACGGCATCGAGCACTTCGGCGCGCCGGCCTCACTCGCAGCGCTGGCAGCGCTGGGCCGTTTCGACGCCGTGGTCACCGGCTCCTCGGCGGTGGCACTGTCGGGCGTGCGCTTCGGCCGCGGTCACGGCTACTTCGACCTGGAATGGCGCATGTTCGCCGAACTCGGCATCGTCGACGAGCACACGCCAGTGGCCACGGTCGTGCACGACCTGCAGGTGCTGGAGCGCCCGCTGATGGCCAGCCCCGACGACGTGCCGGTCGACCTGATCGCCACCCCGAGCCGGCTGCTGACGGTGAGCCGGCCCCACCCGCGACCACGCCGTGTCGACTGGGCCCTGGTCGATGACTCACTGGCCGCCGCCATCCCCCCGCTGGACGAACTGCGCCGCAACCTCGGGCTGGCGCCAGCCGGCGCCTGAGCGCCACCACCCCACGCAGCCCCTGTCCCACCGCGATCGGCCCTCCGCCCAGCACCCCCTCTTCCCCTTCCTCCCTGTCCCCAACCCCACCCTGGAGTTCGCACCATGACCTTGTCCCGCCGCCATCTTCTTCACGCCGGCGCCGCTGCCGGCCTGGCCGCCAGTCCCCTGCTCGGCCGCGCCCAGAACCTGCGTACGCTGACGCTGCAGGCCGCCTGGATCAACGACGCCGAATTCATGGGTTACTACGTGGCCATGGAGAAGGGCTGGTACCGCGCCGAGGGCCTGGACCTGAAGTACCTGCCCGGCGGTCCGGACGTCATCCCCGAGGCCTCGGTGCTGTCCAAGAAAGCCGACGTCGCGCTGTCCACGGTGGAGACCGTGATCAACGCCATCACCACCCAGCGCGCGCCGCTGGTGATCATCGGCGCGCAGTACCAGAAGAACCCGATCGGGATCGTCAGCCTGGCGAGCAAGCCCCTGCGCACCCCGGCCGACCTCGTAGGCAAGACGGTGGCCGTGCCGCCGGTCAACCGCCTGACGGTGGAGGCCATGCTCAAGCTCAACGGCATCGACAAGAGCAAGGTCCGCATCGTCCCCTATGCCTACGACCCGACGCCGCTGATCAAGGGCGAGATCGACGCCTCGCTGGACTTCACGACCAACGTGCCCTACACGATCAAGACCAAGGGCCAGGATGCGGTGAGCTTCCTGCTGGCCGACTTCAAGCTGCCGCTGTACAACGACGTCGTCGTCGTGACCCGCGACACGCTGACGCGCCGCCGCTCCGATCTGGTGGCCTTCCTGCGCGCCAGCCGCAAGGGCTGGGACGAGAACTTCAAGGACCCGGCCGCTTACCCGCCCAAGTACATGAGCACCTGGTTCAAGGGCACCGGCCGCTCGCTGGACAACGAGGTCTTCTTCAACCGCGCGCAGGCGCCGCTGATCCAGAATCCCAGGGGTGTGTTCGCCATGACCGCGGAGTCGATCCAGGGCAACATCGACGCGCTCAACGAGGTCGGCGTGAAGGCCTCGAAGGAGCACTTCGACACCTCGCTGCTGGCCGAGATCTGAGCTTGGCCCTCCCCGACTCCGCAGCCGCCGGCGCGAGCCGGCGCCGCCGCCCGTGAGCGCGCGGGCCATCCGCATCGAGGCGGTCGAGCGCCGCTTCGAGCGCGCCGGCCAGTCGCCCCTGCTGGCGCTGGACCGCGTCAGCCTGGACCTGCCCGCAGGCTCCTTCACGGCACTGATCGGGCCCTCGGGCTGCGGCAAGTCGACGCTGCTGCGGCTGGTCGCCGGGCTGGACGAGCCCGACGGCGGGACGCTGCAGGTCGGCGGGGCCGCGCCCCGGGTGCTGCAGCGCCAGGGCCGGCTCGGCATCGCCTTCCAGGACGCCTCGCTGCTGCCCTGGCGCTCGGTGGTCGACAACGTGCGGCTGCCGCTGGACATCACCGGCCAGCGCGACGCGGCCTCGCGCGAGCGCATCGCCGATCTGGTGGCCCTGGTCGGGCTGCAAGGCTTCGAGGGTGCCCTGCCGGCGCAGCTGTCGGGCGGCATGCGCCAGCGCGTGGCGATCGCGCGCGCGCTGGTCACCGAGCCCGACGTGCTGCTGCTGGACGAGCCCTTCGGCGCGCTCGACCAGATCCTGCGCCGGACGATGAACGTCGAGCTGCAGCGCATCTGGCTGCGGCGCGCCACGACGACGGTGCTGGTGACGCACGGCATCGACGAGGCCGTGTTCCTGGCCGACCGCGTGGTCGTGATGCAGGGCCACCCTGGGCGTATCGCGGCGGTGATCGATGTGCCCTTCGCGCGGCCGCGGCCGCTGGCGCTGTTCGGCGACGCGGCCTTCCGTGCGCTCGAGGACGAGGTGGCCGGTGTTCTCTACGGCCACGGCACGGGAGCCCCGGCGTGACGACCACCGCGGGACCGGCCCGCCGCGGCACCGTCTTCGGACTGCTGCTGCTCTTGCTGGCCTGGGAGGCCGCCGGCCGCGGTGGCTGGGTCGCCAGCGGCGCGCTGCCCGCGCCGAGCCAGATCGTGCTGCAGGCCTGGGTCGACCGGGCCGACTACCCCGACCATGTGCTGGGCACGCTGCGCACCGCGGCGGCCGGCTTCGCCCTCGGCAGCCTGCTCGGGCTGGCGCTGGGCCTGGCCTACGTGCGCTGGCCGCGCCTGCAGCGGGTGATGGCCGGCGTGGACGTGACCGTGTTCGCGATGCCGGCCATCGCGCTCGTGCCCATCCTGATCATCGCGCTGCCCGGCGACGCGCCGCGTGTGGTGCTGTCGGCGTTGTCGGTGTACTACCCGGTGATGGTCGCCGTGGTGCTGGGCCTGCGCCAGACCGATCCCCGGCTGCTCGACCTGGTGCAGGTCTACGGCGGCGGCGAGTTCGCGGCGCTGCGCTGGGTGCGGCTGCGCGGCGGGCTGCCCACGCTGATGTCGGGCCTGCGTGTGGCCGCGCCCGCGGCGGTGCTGGGCTCTCTGCTGGCCGAGTTCGGCAGCGGGGCGAGCGCCGGCCTGGGCACCTACCTGATCGGCTCGCTCGGCCGGGCCGACCCGGCGCGGCTGTGGGGCATCGGCCTGGCCGCCACCACGCTGAGCGCGCTGGCCTACCTGGCCGTGGGCCTGCTGGCGGCGCGCTTTGCAGGCCATACCGTGTCGGCCTCGACGCCCGTGGGCAAGGCGGCCGGCTCCGGCGGCGGCGCCCGCAAGGACTCCGCGTCCGGTGGGTCGACCTGGCTGTCTGGACGGGCCGCGCTCGTACCGCTGCTCGCCTTCGCCCTGCCCTTCCTGCTGTGGGAGGCCGGCACCTGGGCGCTGCGGCTGACCGAGGTCTCCGAGGTCGTCTACCGCGACCCGCTGGGCGTGCTGGGCCACCTGCTGTGGGACGACGCCGCGGCCGAGCACCGCGCCGACCTCGCCGGCGCGCTGGCGCAGACCCTGCCGTTCGCGCTCGGCGGCATGGCGCTCGGGTTGGCTTTCGCCTTCGCGCTGGCCATCGCCTCGCTGCTGTGGCCGCCGCTGGGCGCGACGCTGCTGCCGCTGTCGCTGGTGACGCAGTCGATGCCGCTGGTGGCACTGACGCCACTGGTGGTGCTGATCTTCGGGCGCGACGCCGGCGGCATCCTGGCCATCACCGTCTCGGTGACCTTCTTTCCGGCCTTCGTGACCATTGCCCAGGGTCTGGCGCTGGTGCCACCCGGCCTGCGCGACCTCGTCAGCGCCTGGGGCGGCAACCGCGGCGCCTGGCTGCGCCGCGTGGCCGTGCCCTGGGCCACGCCCTACCTGTGCGCCGCGCTGCGCCTGGCCGCACCGCGCGCGCTGCTGGGCGTGATGATCGCCGAGTGGCTGGCCACCGGCACCGGCCTGGGCAACCTGCTCAACGAGGCCCGCGGCAGGATGGACTACGGCACGATCTGGAGCGTGGCCGTCGTCTCCGTGGCCGTGGCCGTGGCCTTGCACGCCGCCGCGGCCGCGCTCGAGCGCCGGGTTCTGCGGCGCTTTGCCTTTGCTCCCTGAACCCACGCCCTCGACGTCTCTGGAGAAGCCGATGAACGCCCCCCTGCCCATGGCCGCCGCACAGGCCGCTGACGCACCCTCCGACCACAAGGGTTCGGTGCGCGAACGCGTGTTCCAGGACCTGCGCCGCGTTGCGCTGCCCGACAGCCGCTTCCACTACGACTTCGGCGAGTTCATCGCCGACTTCCAGGGCAGCGAGGCCGCGGCGCGGCGCCTGATGGCGCACCCGGCCTGGCAGCGCTCGCAAGTTGTCTTCATCACACCCGACAACTGCCTGGAGTGGCTGCGCTGGCAGGCGCTGCTGCAGGGCCGCCGGGTGCTGATCACGACCTATTCGATCCGGCGCGGCTTCTGGCTGCTGGACCCGGCCGAGATCCCGACCGACCGGCTGCTCTACGCCGCCACGCTGGACGGCATGGAGCGCCACGCGCGGCCGCTGACGCTAGCGCAGATCCGCGAGCAGTTGCCGCGGCTGGACTGCATGATCACTGGCACCGGCGCGATCAACGAGGAAGGCGTGCGCTTCGGCAAGGGGCACGGCTTCTTCGACGCCGAGTGGGGCATGCTCTACCGCATCGGCGTGATCGACACCGCCACGCCGGCGGTGGCGCTGGTGCACGACTGCCAGGTGCTGCGCGAGACCCTGCACCCCGAGGTCTTCGACACCGTGGCCGACCTGATCTTCACGCCCACGCGCACGATCGAGGTCGCGCAACCGCACAAGCCCACGTGCGGCATCGTCTGGGACCTTCTGGACCCGGTGATGTACGACACCATCCCGCCGCTGCAGGAGCTGCGCGCGATGGAGCCGCAGCTACCCCCATTGCGCTGAGCCGGGACCCGGCTGGCCGAACCCTTGCCCTGGAGGCCCGATTGAACACGCCGACGACACCTCCGCCCGCGCTCGAGCGCCTGCCACGAGCGCGCCTGCCCGACCTGCTGGCGCGCATGCCCAAAGCCGAGCTGCACATCCACATCGAGGGCTCGCTCGAGCCCGAGCTGATCTTCGCGCTGGCGCATCGCAACGGCGTGGCCCTGCCCTACGCCTCAGTGCAGGCGCTGCGCGCGGCCTACGCCTTCACCGACCTGCAGAGTTTCCTCGACATCTACTACGCCGGGGCCTCGGTGCTGCTGCGCGAGGAAGACTTCTTCGACATGGCGATGGCCTACTTCCGCCGCGCCGCGGCTGACGGCGCCGTGCATGCCGAGCTCTTCTTCGACCCGCAGACCCATACCGCGCGCGGCGTGTCCATGGGCACGGTGGTCGAGGGCCTGGCGCGCGCGCAGGCGCAGGCGGCAGACGAACTCGGGGTGTCGAGTGCGCTGATCCTGTGCTTCCTGCGCCATCTCAGCGAGGAAGACGCCTTCGCGACACTGGAGGCCGCGCTGCCCTGGCGCGAACGCTTCGTCGGCGTCGGGCTCGACTCGAGCGAGCGCGGGCATCCGCCGGAAAAGTTCTCGCGCGTGTTCGCGCGCTGCCGTGCGCTCGGCCTGCGCGTGGTGGCGCACGCCGGCGAGGAAGGTCCGCCGGCCTACATCCGCACCGCGCTCGACGACCTGCAGGTCGAGCGCATCGACCACGGCGTGCGCTGCGCCGACGATCCGGCGCTGGTGGTCGAACTGGCGCGCCGCCGTACCCCGCTGACGGTGTGCCCGCTGTCCAACGTCAAGCTCTGCGTCTACCCGCGGATGGAAGACCACGCGCTGCCCGCGCTGCTGCGCGCCGGCCTGTGCGTTACCGTCAACTCCGACGACCCGGCCTACTTCGGCGGCTACCTGCTGGAGAACTACCGCGCCCTGTTCGCCGCCCACCCGGCGCTCGGCCCGCGCGAGGCCTGGCAGCTCGCTGCCAACAGCTTCGAGGCGAGCTTTGCCGACGCGGCGACGAAAGCGCGCTGGCAGCAGGCGCTGGCGGTGGCGGTGCAGTCGCTGGCCGACTGAGGGGCGGTCACCCTCGCGGGCCGCCCCATACCGGCCCCATCGGCCGCAGCCGTACGCCCGGCCGCAGCTTCTTCCAAGCGAACTCCGCCGGGTCCGCCAGCGCGGGGCCGGGGGCCTTGACGACGTGGACGGCGCGCGCGATGGGCTCGAAGTCGGCGCGGAAGTGCACCGAGCTCTTCAGCGCGAGGATGGGCTGGGCTGCGGGCTCGACGCCAACGTGGCGGAACAGCGCCTGGTCGGCGGCCTGGAACTTCAGCGTCGAGACGACCACGCGCACGCCCGTGGCCTCGTGGCGCAGACAGGCCATGGGCCCGAGCTCGAGCGCCAGGCCCAGGAACATCGGCCCGGTGCAGGTCAGCCGCCCATCGCCCAGGCGCTCGACGACGAAGCGGCCCTCGAAGGGGCGATGCCCCGGCAGGCCCGACAGCGCGCCGAGCGAGAAGTCGGCAGCCGCGCCAGGGCCGAGCGCGTGCGCCCGGGCCGCGGCCGCCGGGTCCACCAGCAGGCCGAGCACCGCGCCGCGCGCGCCCTGGCGCACGAGCGCCTCGAGCAGGCCGGTGGTGTCGCTGTTGCCACCCACGCCGGGGTTGTCCTGCGTGTCGGCCAGCACCACGGGCGCGCCCGGGGCGCCGTTGCGCAGCGCCCGCCGCACGGCCTCGTCGGGCTCGAGCAACTCGGCCTGGAAGCGCGGCTCGGCCTGCGCGATCAGGCGCGCCAGACGGTCCAGCGCGGCCTCGGTAGCGGCGGCGTCCTCGCCATAGCCCACCAGCGCCATGCCGCACTCGGCGATGTCGGCCATCGGGAAGCCGGGCGCGAAGTCCAGCGCCACGCCGCTGCGCTCCTGCAGCGCCACGAGCTCAGCGTACAGCCCGCGCAGCGGCTCGATGAGCGTGCACTGCTGCGACAGCATCGTCAGAAAGTCGAAGGCACGCATCCCCTTGTGCAGGCGCCGGCCGCTGGTGAGCATGCGCAGCAGCAGTTGCGCCGCACGCGCGCCGGTCTCGGCCATGTCCACGTGCGGGTAGGTACGGTAGATCGTCAGTGCGTCGGCCTGCGCCACCATGCGGCGCGTGACGTTGGCGTGGAGGTCCAGGCTGGCCACCACCGGCACGCGCTCGCCGACGACAGCGCGCACGCGCGCCAGCATCTCGCCCTCGCCGTCGTCGACATGCTCGGCCACCATCGCGCCGTGCAGGTCGAGCACCACGCCGTCCAGCGGCCCTGCCGCGCGCAGCCGCTCGACGGTCTCGCCGACGATGCGCTCGTAGGCGGCCTCGGTCACGTGGGCCGAGGGCGAGGCCGAGGCCCAGACCAGCGGCACCGGCTCGCAGCCGGCCGCGCGCAAGGTGTCGAGCGTGCCCTGCACCGGCACGTTGGCGCCGGCCAGCGTGTGCAGCAGCGCCTCGCCGCGCAGCGGGCTGGGCTCGGCGCTGAGCTCGGCGAAGGCGGCGTGGTCGGCCTTGGTGGGCGCGAAGGTGTTGGTCTCGTGGCGGAAGCCGCCGATGGCGATGCGTTTCATCGGGAGGTACTCCCTGTGTCAGAGTGCCACGTCGACCTCGGGCATCGCCGCCAGCAGCATGCGCGCGTAGTCGGTCTGCGGTGCCTCGAAGATCCGCGCGCAGCCGCCCTGCTCGACGATGCGGCCTTGGTGGATCAGCGCAACCCGGTCGCAGACGTAGCGGATCACGGCCAGGTCATGGCTGATGAAGAGGTAGGTCAGGCCGAGGCGGCGCTGCAGGTCCTCCAGCAGCGTCAGCACCTGGGCCTGCACCGAGACGTCCAGCGCCGAGGTCGGCTCGTCCAGCAGCAGCAGCGCCGGCTGGGTGACGAGCGCGCGCGCGATGCCGATGCGCTGACGCTGGCCGCCCGAGAACTCGTGCGGGTGGCGGTACAGGTGCTGCGGGCCCAGACCGACCAGGCCCAGCAGTTCGACCGCGCGCTCGGTGCGCGCGCGCGCGCCCAGCCCGAGCGTGCGCCGGTGCACGAGCAGCGGCTCGGTGACGATGTCGTGCACAGACATGCGCGGGTTCAGCGAGGCCTGCGGGTCCTGGAACACGATCTGGATACGCGCACGCAACCGGCGCAGCGCCGCCGGGCTCAGGCGCGCCAGGTCCTCGCCCTCGAAGCGGATGCGGCCCGCGCTCGGCGCCTCCAGCTGCAGGATGCAGCGCGTCAGCGTCGTCTTGCCCGAACCCGACTCGCCCACCAGCCCGAAGCACTCGCTGCGCTGCACGCTCAGGCTGACGTCCTGCAAGGCCCGCACCGGCGCGCCGCGCCGCAGCCAACCCAGGCGCGTGCCGGGGTAGACCATGCTGACCTGTTCGAGCTCGAGCATGGCGCGTTCAGGCCGAAGCCAGGGAGTGCGGGTGGTAACAGGCCACCTCGTGCGCGCCGGCCGCCGAAGCCAGTTCGGGGGCCGTGCGCAGGCAGCCCTCGCTCGCCCGCGCGCAGCGCGGCGCGTAGCGGCAGCCCGCGGGCGGGCGTACGAGGTCGGGCACGACGCCCGGGATGCCCTCCAGCGTGCCCCGCGCCGTGGCGCGCGTGGGCAGGGCCTTCAGCAGCGCCCGCGTGTAGGGGTGACGCGGGGCCGACAGCACCGCACGGACGGGCCCGCGCTCGACGATGGTGCCGGCGTACATCACCGCGACATGGCTGCAGGTCTGGGCGACGACGCCCAGGTTGTGCGTGATCAGCAGCACGGCCATCCGGTACTCGGCCACCATGTCCTTCAACAGGGCAAGGATCTGCGCCTGCACCGAGACGTCGAGCGCCGTCGTCGGCTCGTCGGCGATCAACAGGTCGGGCCGGCCGATCAGCGCCATCGCGATCAGCACGCGCTGGCGCATGCCGCCGGAGAACTGGTGCGGGTGGTCGTCCAGGCGGGCGCGCGCGTCGGGGATGCGCACGCGCTCGAGCATGCGGGCGGCGAGCTCGCGCGCGGCGGCTCGGCGCTCCCCGCGCGAGGCCCCGGGCGCCAGCCCCAGGATCTCCGGGCTGTGCGCCCCGGCCGCCAGCGCGACGTCGACCAGCTGCTCGCCGATGCGGAACAGCGGGTTCAGGTTGGTCGTCGGGTCCTGGAAGATCATGCCGATGCGCCGGCCCCGCAAGGGGCGAACCTGCGCCTCGTCCAGGCGCAGCAGGTCCTGGCCGTCGAAGACGATGCGGCCCTGGCCGTAGCGTCCGGGCGGCGTGGCCACCAGGCGCGACACCGACAGCCCGGTCAGCGACTTGCCGCACCCGGTCTCGCCGACCAGGCCCCAGACCTCGCCGCGCTGCACGCGCAGGTCGACGCCCGCCAGCACATGCGCCTCGCCCTCGAAGCTGCGCATCCAAAGGTGCAACCCGTCGATGTGCAGCAGCGGCTCGGCAACCGGCGGCATGGGAGCGTCAGCGTGGGGGGCTGCGGGCGGGTTCATGGCAGGTCCTGCGCTCACCGCCGCGAGCGCGGGTCGAACACGTCGCGCAGGCCGTCGCCGAGCAGGTTGAAGCCGAAGACCGCCAGCAGGATCGCGGAACCGGGGAAGATCGCGGTCCACCAGTAGTCGGGCATGTAGCCGCGCGCCACCGACAGCAGCGAGCCCCACTCCGGCGTGGGCGGGCGCACGCCGATGCCGATGAAGCCCAGCGAGGCCACGGTGAGGATGGCGAAGCCCATGTCGAGCGACATCTTCACGATCACCGGCGTCATCACATTGGGCAGGATGTGGCGGAAGACGATGCGCCCGGGCCCGGCGCCCACGGCGCGCGCGGCCGTCACGTACAGGTCCTGCTTGCGCGCCATGACCTCGCCGCGCACCAGCCGCGCGTAGCCCGGCCACCACGACAGCGCGATCGCGAACACCATGTTGACGATGCCCGGGCCGAGCGCCGCGGCCACCGCCATCGCCAGAATGAGCCCCGGCACGGTGAGCTTCAGGTCGCTCAGCCGCATCAGCACCTCATCGGTCCAGCCTCCGGCATAGCCGGCCACGGCACCCACCACCGTGCCTGCCAGCGCGCCCAGCAGCACCACGGCCAGCCCGGCCAGGATGGATACGCGTGCCCCCCCGAGCACGAGCGAGAACACGTCCTGCCCCATCTCGTTGGTGCCAAACCAGTGGCGCGCCGACGGCGGCGCGAAGCGCGCGCCGGTGCTGATGCCGCCGGCGATGTGTTCCGGATACGGCGCGAGCCAGGACCCGAACACGGCCAGCGCCAGCAGCAGCAACACGATGGCCAGGCCGGCGACCGACATGTGGCTCTGGCGGAAGCGGTAGACGCCGCGGCGCCACGCTTCGCGCCGCGCGCTCGGCGGTCGCACCATGCCGGGGGCGATGGAGCCGTCGGGTGCCGTCATCCCTGCCTCACCTTCGGGTCGACCCAGCCATAAAGCAGGTCGACGACGAGATTGGCCGCGACGAAGAGGGTCCCGATCACCAGCGTGACGCCGATCACGGGCATGAAGTCCTGGGTCACGACCGACTTGGTGGCGTACAGCCCGAGGCCGGGCCAGTCGAACACCGTCTCCACCAGCACGGTGCCGCCGAGCAGCCAGCCAAAGTACAGCCCGGTGACGGTGAGCGTGGCCGAGATCGCGTTGCGCGCCACGTACTTCAGCACGATCAGCCGCTGCGGCAGGCCGAGCGCGCGCTCGGTCAGCACATAGTCCTGCTGCAGCACCTCGATCGTGGAGGCGCGCATCATCCGCATCAGCGTCGCCAAGGGCGACAGCGACATCGCCAACGCCGGCATCACCAGGTGCCGGCAGGCGGTGGCGAAGGCCTCGAAGTCACCGGCGAGCAGCGCATCCACCGTCAGGAAACCGGTCACCAGGGCCGGCGGGTCGATCGTGATCGGGTAGCGCCCGCCCAGCGGCAGCCAGCCCAGCGCCATCGCGAAAGCCAGCTGCAGCAGCAGGCCGAGGAAGAAGCGCGGCATCGAGATCGCGCCGAGCGCGAGCGTGCGCGAGACGACATCGGGCCAGGCGTCGCGCCGCACACCAGCCCACAGGCCCAGCGGAATGCCCACGGCCATGGCCAGCGCCATCGCCGCGAACACCAACTCCAGCGTGGCCGGCAGATAGGCCACCAGGTCCTCGACCACCGGGCGCCGCGTGTACAGCGACATCCCGAAATCGCCGCGCAGCAGATTGCCCAGGTAATCGAAATACTGCGTCAGCAGCGGCCGGTCGAGCCCGAACTCCTTCGCGTAGGCCGCGATCTCGGCCGCGCTGGCATTGGGCCCGGCCGCCAGCGCCACCGGGTCGCCGGGCAGCAGCCTCGCTATTGCGAACACCAGCGCCGTGAGCCCGAACAGCACGGGCACGGTCAGCAGCAGGCGTCGTAACAGGAAACGCAGCATGGGCAGAGGAGCTCAGGCAGGTGCGACTTCGCGGGCGGGCGCGGTCGCACCCGCCTGCGCGCAGACGATCTGGATCAGATCGACAGGCCGAAGCACTCGATGGCGTTGGAGGCCACCGGCACGAAGGCGAAGCCCTTGACAGCACTGGCCAGCGCGAGCTTGCGCTTCTCGAGCACGCCGAAGATGTCGGGCGCGTCGGCCACCACCTTCTGCTGCATGTCGCGGTAGATCGCGATCCGCCTGGCCTCGTCGGACTCGACGCGTCCACGCTCGATCAGGGCATCGACCTCGGCGCTCTTGTAGACCGCGTTCTGCCAGTTGCCGTTGCGCGACGAGTGGTAGGCGGCGAAGGCGATGTTGTCAGGGTCGCCGTAGTTCGCGGTCTGGTAGACCGGGAACAGGTCCGGGAAGGTCTCGGGCGAACGGCAGGCGGCCACCATGTCGGGCCAGATCATCGGCTTGATGTTCAGGCCGATGTTCAATTGCTTCAGGCTGTCGAGCATCACGAGCGCGAAGCGCCGCTGCTGCTCCAGGCCCGAGACGTGCACCATGGTCAGCGTGATGCCGCCATTGGGCGACTTCGACTTCGCCAGGTGTTCCTTGGCCTTGGCCAGGTCGGTGCGGTAGACCGGCAGCTGCGGGTTGTGACCGAGGATGCCGTTGGGCAGGGGACCCACCATCAGGTCGGCATAGCCGGCGGCGTCCAGGATGCCCTGGTAGTTGGTCGCGTACGAGATGGCCCGGCGCAACTCCACGTCGGCCAGCGGGCCGTACATGGTATTCAGCTTGATCGAGAAGGTGCGGTACTCGGGCTCGATCACGCGCACGACGCCGGGCTTGTCCTTCAGCGCGTCCATGTCCTCGCTCGTCAGGTCCACCGCGATGTGGACCTCGCCGCGCTGCAGCGCCATGCGCTGGGCCGAGGTCTCGCGAGTGATGCGCCAGATGACACCGGTCAGGTTGCCGCCGCCGGTGCGCCATCCGCCAGCCACGCGCTCGAGCTCGTACAGGGTGCCGGCCTCGGCGCGGCGCACGCGGAAGGGGCCCGAGGCCGCCGTATTCGTGCGCAGCCAGTTCTGGCCGTCGTCGCTGCCCGCGTTGGCCTCGACATCGGCCTTGGAGACGACCCAGATCCAGGGCAGCACCTGGAGGAAGGCGGCGAAAGGCTTGAGCAGCGCGAAGCGCACGGTGCCAGCGTCGACCGCGGTCACGCTGTCGGGGCCGACCACGCCCTGGATCATCCAGGCATTGCCCTTGTTCAGCCGCACTGCGCGCTTGAACGAATAGACGACGTCGTCGGCCGTGACCGGCTTGCCGTTGTGGAAGCGCGCCGCCCCGTTGAGCTTGAAGGTGTAGGTGCGTCCGTCCGACGACACCGTCCACGAGGTCGCCAGCGAGGGCACCGGCCGCGGCGGGTTCTGCTCCACCCGCACCAGCGAGTCGTAGACGTTGCGCAGCAGGAAGCTGGCCGAGTAGCCGGTAGCGATGTGGGGGTCGAGGTTGGGGATGTCCTGGTTCGAGGCGATCACCAGCACGCGTCGCCCGCCCTGCTGGGCGAAAGCCGCCTGGGGCAGCACCAGGCTGGCCAGGCTGGCACCGGCGGCGCCGAGCAAGTGGCGGCGCGAGACATCGGACAGTTCGATCGGGGGCATGGCGTACTCCTTCGGCTAGGGTCAGGGAACAAGGGTGGAAGGGCATGCACTGGCCGTGGCCAGCGCGGGGAGGGCCTGGGCGCGCGGGGTGGCAGGCCGGCCGTCGCGTCCGTAGTCCTGGCGCGCGCCCGCATCGCTGACGAAGCCGAGCTGGCAGTCCATCGCGAGCAATGGCTCGGAACGTTCCTCGGGCGGTCCGTAGCCGGAGCCGCCGGCCAGCACCAGTTCGACGACCTCGTGCGCACTTTTCAGCTCGACGAGTTCGCCAGTACCGCAGTTGCGCAGCTCGCGACCGGCAGCGTCGAGCAGGCGCCCCTGCGCCTCGCCACCAGGCTGGCCGCCGAACAGGCCGTCGATCGGGTTGTTCACGCCCTCAGGATAAATGGATACCAGCGTGGGCAGGCCGTCGTCGTCGCGCTTGCGCAGGCGCACGCGCTGGCCCAGGCCGCCGCGCTGCCGACCCGGGCCGCCGGAATCGGTGACGTAGGTCTTCTCCAGCACCAGCACCGGGGCGCGGCTTTCGATCAGCTCGACTGCGGTGTTGGCCGCCGAGGTCGGCCACAGCAGCGCCGAGCGGCCGTCGCCGCGCACCGAGCCGCCCTGACCACCGCCGCAGAACAGCATGTCGGAGTAGAAGCGGCCCGACGCGTCCTGACCGTAGATGTTGGCCGCCACGGCCAGCCCGGTGAAGGACTGCACCTGCCGCGGCGCGGCCTGCGCCAGCGCGCGGAAGATGTTGGGCGCCAGATACCAGCCGGTACGCGTGCGCAGGTTCACCGCCACCGGATAGGTGCAGTTCAGCACCGAGCCCTCGGGCGCCTTCACGGTGAAGGGGCGGTAGCAGCCGGCGTTGCCGCGCACGGTGGGCGTCAGCATGCACTTCAGCGGGTAGGTGGCGTGCGCGGCGGTGTAGTTCAGCGTGCAGTTCAGCCCGCCCTGCGGCAGCTGCGGCGGCGCGCCCTCGAAGTCGATCTCGACCTCGTCGCCACGGATGCGCACGCACACCGGGTAGGCCATGACCTGGCCCAGCGGGTTGTTGGTCACGGTGGCGCGGTACTCGCCGTCGGGCAGCGCACGGATGGCGTCACGCATGGCGCGCTCGGAGCGCCCCTGCACCACCTCGGCCAGTGCACCCAGGTCCTCCAGCCCGTAGTCGTCCATGAAGGCCACCAGGCGCTCGGCGCCGATGGCGTTGGACGTCACGAGCGCCTGCAGATCCCCCAGCACCTGATCGCCATTGCGCACGTTCAGCTTGAGCAAGCGCACCAGCGTCTCGTCCAGGCGCCCGGCGTCGTACAGCTTCATCGGCGGGATCTGGAAGCCTTCCTCGTAGATCTCGCGCGCCTTGAGCGAATCCTTCGTGCCGCCGATGTCGGAGACGTGACCCACCGTGCCCGTCAGCGCGACCAGGCGTCCGGCGCGGAACACCGGCGTCACCACCGCGATGTCGAACAGGTGGCCGGCGCACAGCCAGGGGTCGTTCGTGATCAGCACGTCACCGGGCTGGAGCGTGTCGGCCGGGTAGGCGGCCAGCAAGGCCTTCACCGCGCGCGGCAGCGTCAGGTTGAACACCGGCATCGCGCGCGGCGAATGCGCCAGTGTCTCGCCATCGCGGTCGAGCAGCTCGCAGGCGAAGTCCTGCGCCTCGGAGATCACGAGCGAGAACGCGGTGCGGCACACCGTCAGCCACATCTCGTCGACCACGTTGACGAGGCGGCTCCACATGATCTCCAGGCCGATCGGGTCGCGCTCGATGCGCGCCACGGCCTCGGCGCGGCTCATGCCGGCACGCACCACCGGCTCGAGCGCGCGGCTGGCCGAGACCGTGATGCGCAGGTTCAGGTTCGCGTCGACCTCGACCCGGTCGCCCGGGGCGACGACGGTCGTCGACTCGCGCTCCTCGACGATGGCCGGGCCGTCGAAGGTGTCGCCCGGGCGCAGCGCGTAGCGGTCGATCACGGCGGCATCGACCGGCCCGTGCTCGAACACCGCCCGGCGCCGGCCCTTGACGCGCTGCGCGGCGTCGGCGCCGCCGGCCGCGCCGTCCAGCGTGAGCGACGGCGTGGGACCGGCGCAGCGCACGCGCAGGTTCACAGCCTCGAAGCGCATGCCTTCGAGCACGCGCGTGTAGCGCTGGGCATAGACGCGCGAGAAGGCATCGCGCAGCGCCGGCAGGTCCCCGACGCCCAGGTCGGTTTCAGGCAGCGGCACGGCGATGTCGTGCATCTGGCCGACCAGGCGCATGTCGGCGTGGCGCTCGACCCGGATCTGCGCCGCGTCCACGCCGGCCGCGACGAGCTGGCGCCGGCCGTCGGCCTCGATCTCGCGCAGCAAGCGGTTGACGGCCGCCGCGTCGAAGCCGGGGCTGAATTCGGTGCGCATC
Source organism: uncultured beta proteobacterium (assembly GCA_903876715.1). Classification (GTDB taxonomy): domain Bacteria; phylum Pseudomonadota; class Gammaproteobacteria; order Burkholderiales; family Burkholderiaceae_C; genus Rubrivivax. The sequence goes on along the minus strand of CAIRBF010000088.1, from coordinate 434 downwards.
GAGCGCACGCCCTCGTGCGACAGCGGCGCGGCCAGGAAACCCAGCGCCGAGGCCGCACCCGAGGCCGGCGGCACGATGACCTCGCGCACGCCCATCGCGCGCGCCACGTCGGCAGCGTGCGCCGGCCCGGCACCGCCGAAGCCGACCATGGCGTAGCGCCGCGGGTCCTTGCCCTGCTCGACCAGGTGTACGCGCGCGGCTGCGGCCATGCTCTCGACCACCACCTTGTGAATGCCCAGCGCCGCCTGCTCCACCGTCAGTCCGAGCGGGGTGGCCACGCGCGCGATCGCGCGCCGCGCGGCCTCGACGTCCAGACGCATGCGCCCGCCGAGGAAGAAGTCCGGGTCGTAGTAGCCCAGGACCAGGTTGGCGTCGGTGACCGTGGGTTCGGCGCCACCCATGCCGTAGCAGGCGGGGCCCGGGTCGGAACCGGC
>CAIRBF010000087.1 GCA_903876715.1 uncultured beta proteobacterium | reverse complement strand
TGGTGGTCCACAGCAACCGGCTGCGCGGCTACCGCCCCAACCTCATCGGCAAACCCAAGCTGGACAGCATCTCCCAGGCATGAACGGGCTTCGCTGGGCGGGTGCGCTGCCGCGGTGCGTGCTGCGCGACCTGCTGCACGAGCAGGCCGATGCACGGCCGGATGAGGTCTACGCCGCCTTCGAGAGCGGCGAGACCTGGACCTTCCGCGACCTGCTGGCGCAGGTGCGGCAGGCGGCCGCGGGCCTGGCGGCGCTGGGCGTGCGCCAGGGGGATTTCGTCGCGCTGTGGCTGGCCCACGGCCCGGTGGCGCTGCGCACCTGGTTCGCGGTGAACTACCTCGGCGCCGTCGCCGTCCCGGTCAACCTGGCCTACAAGGGGCAGCTCCTGGCGCGCGTCCTGGCGAACTCGGGCGTCCGCCTGATGGTGCTGGAGTCACCCCTGGTCGAGCGGATCGACGCCCTCGCGCCGGCCGACCGGGCCCGGCTGGACACCCTCGTCACCGTCGGCGGGAGCGCGCCGCGCGTGCCGGCAGGCCTGCGGCAGGTCGATGAAGTGGCGCTCCACGGCGCAGGCTCGAGCCCGCCCGAGCCGCCTACGCCCATCCGCCCCACCGACCTGCAGGTCATCCTCTACACCTCGGGCACGACGGGGCCGTCCAAGGGGGTGCTCTGCTCCTACCTGCACCTGTGGACCTCGGGTCACAACGTCTATTTCCTGACGGCGCGGGACCGCTACATGGTCAACCTGCCGCTGGCGCATGTCTCGGGCATCCTGCCCTGCATGCTGATGCTGGCGCTGGGAGGTTCGATCGCGGTGGTCGAGCGCTTCCAGACCGATCGGTTCTGGGAGCAGATCCGCCGCTGCCAGGCCACCTTCGTCATCCTGCTGGGCGCGATGGCCAAGTTCCTGCTGTCCCAGCCCGCCAGCGCGCAGGAGCGCGGCGGACCGCTGACCAAGATGCTGCTGCTGCCCTTCGACATGCCGATCGAGCCGATGCGCGAGCGCTGGGGCGTGGACGTCTACACCTCGTTCAACATGACCGAGGTGTGCTGCCCCATCATGTCCGCGCCCAACCCGACGGCGCTCGGCTCCTGCGGCCGCCTGCGCCCCGGCATCGAGGCCCGCATCGCCGACCCCGAGGATTTCGAGGTGGCCGACGGCACGGTGGGCGAACTGCTGCTGCGCACCGACCGGCCCTGGAGCTTCAGCCACGGCTACCACGAGGACCCCGCCGCCACGGCCCGCGCCTGGCGCAACGGCTGGTTCCACACGGGTGACGCGTTTCGGCGCGATGCCGACGGCAACTTCTACTTCGTCGACCGCCTGAAGGACACGATCCGCCGCCGTGGCGAGAACATCTCGTCCTTCGAGGTCGAGGCCGAGCTGCTGGCCTTCCCCGCGGTCCAGGAGGCGGCCGTCGTCGCGGTGCCCAGCGAGCTGGGCGAGGACGAGGTGATGGCCGTGCTGACCGCCAAGCCGGGCCAAGGGGTGGATCCTGCGGAGCTCATCCACTTCCTGGTCCCGCGGCTGCCCTACTTCATGATCCCCCGCTACGTGCGCCTGGTGCCCGAACTGCCCAAGACGCCGACCCTCAAGATCGAGAAGCATCTGCTGCGGCAGCAGGGGCTGGAGGCTCCTGGCATCTGGGACCGCGAGCAGGCCGGCCTGCGCCTGGGCCGCAACACCTGAGACCCGACCATGAGCAAGATCCAAGGAACCCTGGCGTACCGGGGCCGCGTCGGCAGCGAGCAGGCCGATGCGCAGGGCGCCCTGACGCTGGAGGGCGCGGCCGCGATCGCCGCCGACGCCCTGTACGCCGCCGGCGCCACGCCCCACCTGGGCGCGCTCACGCTGCGCCGAACCGCGGGCGTCGCGCCGCGCCTGGGCGAGACCGTCAGCTGCACGCTGGAGCCAGGGGTCGACAACGCGCAGGTGGTCGCCTGCATCCACGGGCCGCAGGGCGTGGCCTGGGAGGCCCGGGCGCAGCTCACGGGGCCGGTGCCGCCCGGGCCCGCCGCGCCCGAGCCGGCCTCGCCCCTGCCGAAGATGCAGTTGATGCGCCCGATGCGCGCGGGCGACTGCGACCAGGCCGGCCACGTCAACGTGCGCGTCTTCATGGAGCTGGCCGACGAGGCCACCCGGATCCTGCTGGCGGACACGCCGGGCGGGGGCGGGGCACTGCAGATCTCGCAGGTCCGCATCACCTTCCGGCGCGAGCTGTTCCGGGGCGACGTGGTGACCGTGCATCCGGGGGTACGCCGGGTGGACGACCAGGGGGCCGAGGTGGTCCACGGCATCGTGCACCAGGCCTCCGGAGCCCTGGCCTGCGTCGTCGAAACCCGGCTCGCCCCCGAACCGGGTGCCGAGGGCGGCTCGGCAGGCCACGGCGCGGCGCTCGAGGGCCTGAAGTCCCTGGCGAGCGAGTGGCCCGGCCTGCCGTCGGCACGCGCCCCGGCAGCGCCGCGCGCGGGCACCGCCCCGGGCGCGGGTGCCATGGTCACGGCCATGGCCGTGGTCGACGCCTGGGACTGCGACGACTCGGCGCACCTGTCCCTGCGCGCCCTGGTCAACCTCTGCTCGACCGGCGCGAGGCAGTACCTGGCGACCCTCGGGCTGACCGGCGAGCGTTTCCTGCGCGAGCGCATCACCGTGGCGGCGGTGGACTACCTGATCGACGTGGTGCAGCGCCCGGGCCTGGGCCGCAACGTCACCCTGCGCAGCGCTTTCCTGTCCGGGAGCGCCAAGTCGATCCGCTTCGCGCACCATCTGGTGGACTCCGACACGGGCACCTTGTACGCCGTGGTGGAGATCGTCGGGGTCATGCTCGACCTGGCGACCCATCGGTCCACGGAGATCCCGGCGGACGTGAAGCAGCGCCTGGGGCTGGGATGACACCGACCCTGCCCGCCCCGCCCGGGGACCCTGTCCTGTCGCTGCACGACGTCGGCATCACCTTCCAGACGGCGGCGGGGGATCTCGCCGTCACGCACAAGGTGTCCTTCGAGGTCGCCGCCGGCGAGCGGGTGGGCCTGGTCGGCGAGAGCGGCTGCGGCAAGACGGTGACCGGCCTGGCCATCATGCGGCTGCTGCCGGCGCATCAATGCCGGGTGGCGGGCAGCATCCGCTTCGCGGGCGCCGACCTGAACCGCTTGCCCGAGAAGGACATGCGCGCCATCCGCGGCCGTGACGTCGCCATGGTGTTCCAGGAGCCGATGAGCGCGCTGGACCCGGTGTTCACCGTCGGCTCGCAGATCGCCGAGGCCTGGCGCGCCCACCATCCGCGGGGCAGCGCCCGCGAGGCGCGCGAGCGTGCCGTGCAGGCGCTGGCCCAGGTCGGCATCCCCCTGCCCGAAAAGCGCTGCGACGAGTACCCGCACCAGCTCTCGGGCGGCATGCGCCAGCGCGTCATGATCGCGATGGCCATCATCTGCAACCCCCGGCTGCTGATCGCCGACGAACCCACGACCGCGCTGGACGTGACGGTCCAGGCCCAGATCCTGGACCTGCTGCGCGAGCTCAGCGAGCGCACCGGCATGGCGCTGCTCTTCATCACGCACGACCTCGGCGTCGTGGCCGAGACCTGCACGCGCATGATCACGATGTACGCGGGCGAGGTGGTCGAGGACGCGCCCGTCGACACCGCGTTGGCCCGGCCGCGCCACCCCTACACCTCGGGGCTGCTGCGGTCGCTTCCACGGCTGTCCGCGCCGGGCAGCCGCTTCAGCGCCATCCCCGGCCGGGTGCCCTCGCCGGCCCGGATGCCCGGCGGGTGCCGCTTCCGCGCGCGCTGCGGCCATGCGCAGCCTCCCTGCAGCGCGGCACAGCCCCTGCAAGCGGTGGCCGCCACCGGCGAGCCGCCACGCTGGGCGCGCTGCATGCGTCACGCCGAGCTCGATCTGCCGGGCGCGGTCGCCGCGACCGCCCTGGCGGGAGCGCAGCCACCATGACGGCCGCCCCCCTGCTCGAGGTGCGCGACCTGCGTGTGCACTTCCCCACCCGGGACCGGCGGCAGACGGTCAAGGCCGTGGACGGCATCAGCTTCCACGTGCACGCCGGGGAGACCTTCGGCGTCATCGGCGAGTCGGGCTCGGGCAAGACCACCCTCGGGCGCGCCCTGGTGTCGCTGGTGCCGCCGACCTCGGGCGCCATCCTGCACGACGGCGTCGACCCGGCCTCGCTGGACGCCGACGCCCGACGCGCCCACGGGCGGGACTACCAGATCATCTTCCAGGACTCGAACGCCGCGCTCAACCCGCGCATGCGGGTCCTCGAGGCCGTGCTCGAGCCGCTGCGCTACGCCACGGCCGGCGGGCTGGGCGCCGACGCGCGCAGGCGCGCGCTCGAGGCCCTGGTCCGGGTCGGTCTCACCGCCGAACACGGGCAGCGCTACCCGCACCAGCTCTCGGGCGGACAGAAGCAGCGCGTCACCATCGCGCGCGCGCTGATGCTGCGCCCGCGGCTCATCGTCTGCGACGAGGTCGTGGCGGCGCTGGACCTGTCGATCCGCGGGGACGTGCTCAACCTCTTCGCCGACCTGCAGCGCGAGTTCGGGCTGACCTACGTCTTCATCACCCACGACCTGTCGGTCGTCTCGCACATCAGCGATCGCATCGCCGTCACCTACCTGGGGCGCTTCATGGAGCTCGGCCCGCGCGCCAGCCTCACGGACCGCCCGCTGCACCCGTACACGCGCGCGCTGATGTCGGCCGAGCCGCTGCCGCTGCCCTCGCACCTGCGCACCGAGCGCCGCATCCGCCTCGAGGGCGAGATCCCGAGCCCGGTGGCCCCACCCTCGGGGTGCCGCTTCCGCACCCGCTGTGCCCACGCCGAGCCCCGCTGCGCCGCCGAAGAGCCGGCATGGCGCGAGTTGCGGCCCGGCCACTTCGCGGCCTGCCATTTCGCCACGGCCGAGGGCGCGCCGACATGAGCCTCATGCCTGCCTCCGTGGCTACAGCCTCCCCTTGGCAGCGCCTGCGCCAGCACCTGCTGGCGCGGCGACTGCTGCAGGCCCTGCCGGTGGTGCTGCTGGCCACCTTCCTGGTGTTCGGCTTGCTCAAGCTCCTGCCTGGCGACATCGCCATGGCGCTGGCGGGCGACAACGCCAGCCAGGCCCGCCTGGCCGAGATCCGGGCGCTCTACGGGCTGGACCAGCCCTTCCTGGTGCAGTACGGCCAGTGGCTGTGGCAGGCCCTGCAGGGTGACCTGTCCCGCTCCTTGATCTCCGGTGAGGCGGTCGCGACGTCCATCGCGCGCTGCCTGCCCCACACCCTGCTGATCGTGACGCTCGCCCTGGCCCTGGCCGTGGCCATCGGCGTCCCGCTGGGCCTGCTGGCGGCCTCCTTCCACGGGCGTCGCCTGGATGGCCTGATCATGGCCGGCGCGTCGCTCGGCGTGGCCGTGCCCAACTTCTGGCTGGCGATGCTGCTGATCGCGTTCTTCGCCCTGCAGCTGGGCTGGTTGCCGGCCACCGGCGCCGTGAGCTTCAGCCAGCAGCCGCTGGACGCCATCCGCCACGCGCTGATGCCGGCCATGGCCCTGGCCTGCGGCGGCATCGCCGAGGTGGCGCGGCAACTGCGCAGCTCGCTGGTGGACCTGGCGTCCTCCCAGCAGGTGCGCACCCTGCACGCGAAGGGCCTGAGCCCGGCCGCGATCCTCTGGCGCCACGGGCTGCGCAACGTCGGCGTCAACCTGCTGACGGTGATCACCCTGCTGGCCAACCGCATGCTGGCGGCAACCGTCGTGGTCGAGGCCGTCTTCGCCGTCCCCGGGATGGGCGGCCTCATCGTCAACGGCGCGCTCACACGCGACTTCCCCGTCGTGCAGGGCGTGGTGCTCGTCATGGTCCTGATCGTGATCTCCATCAACCTGCTCGCCGACCTGCTCTACGGCGTCATCGACCCGCGCGCGAAGTGAACGAGCCCACCCCTCCCGTGGACGACCTGGCCGGGGACGCGCCGCCCCGCTCGGCAGGCCGGGTTGCGCGCGTCCTGGCCTGGATGCGCGCCGACCCCGGGGCCGCGGCCAGCCTGCTCTTCCTGCTGATACTGGCGCTGCTGGCGCTGACGGCGGACGGGGTGGCCCCCTACCGGCCCAGCGCCCAGGACCTGGGCAACACGCTGAGCCCTCCCTCCAGCGCCCACTGGCTGGGCACCGACGACCTGGGCCGCGACACCCTGAGCCGCCTGATCCACGGCGCGCCGCTCACCTTGTCGGCGAGCTTCCTCGCGGTCGCCGTGGCGGTGCTTCTCGGCGTGCCCGTGGGCCTGGCTGCCGGCTACCTGGGAGGGCGCTTCGACGAGATGGTGGGGCGCCTGATCGACACCCTGCTGTCCTTCCCGGCGATCGTGCTGGCCATCGCGGTGACCGGCGCGCTGGGCATCGGCCTGACGAACTCGATGATCGCCGTGGGCATCGTCTTCTCGCCGCAGCTCGCCCGCATCGTGCGCGCCCGCGCGCTGGTCGTGCGCAGCGAGTTGTACGTCGACGCGGCCCGCTGCTTCGGCGCGCCCACCGCGAGCATCCTCTGGCGCCACGTGCTGCCGAACACGCTGCAGCCCGTGATCGTGCAGGTGACCCTGCTGCTGGCCGGCGCGCTGCTGGCCGAGGCCAGCCTCAGCTTCCTGGGCCTGGGCGTGCAGCCGCCTCACGTCAGCTGGGGTTCGATGCTGGCCCGCGCCTACCAGAACATGGAGCTCGCGCCCCAGCAGATGTACGCGCCCGGGCTGGCGATCCTGCTGACGGCGCTGGCCTTCAACACGCTCGGGGAGTCTCTGCGCGTGGCGCTGGACCCGACCCGCAAGCAACTCTGACCGGGGTACGCTCCCCGGCCGCGGCGGCGTTGCCGGCTCGGGCGCGGCGCCACCGACGAGACCCGGAGACACCATGATCCACAAGGTACTGATCGCCAACCGCGGGGAGATCGCCGTCCGGCTCGCGCGCGCGCTGCGGGACCAAGGCCTCGCCAGCGTGGCCGTCTGCGCGCGCGACGACGCGCAGGCCCTGCACACCCGGCTCGCCGACACCACCGTGGCCCTGGACGCCAGCGGCCCGGCCGCCTACCTGGACATCGCCGCCCTGGTGCAGGTGGCCCGGCAGCAGGGCTGCGATGCGGTGCATCCCGGCTACGGCTTCCTCAGCGAGCGCGCCGACGCCGCGCAGGCCTTCGCCGACGCCGGGGTGAGCTTCATCGGGCCCACGCCGGCCCACCTGGCCCTGTTCGGCGACAAGGCCGCGGCGCGCGCCCTGGCCGAACGGTGCGATGTTCCCGTGATGCCCGGCAGCCCGGGCGCGGTCTCGCTGAGCGAGGCGCAGGGCTTCTTCGCCGCGCACGCGCTCGAGGGCCGCGGCGTGATGGTGAAGGCCATCGGCGGCGGGGGCGGGCGTGGCATGCGCGCCGTGCTGCAGGCTGCCGACCTGCCCGGCGCCTACGAGCGCTGCCGCTCCGAGGCCCGGGCCGCCTTCGGTGTCGACGGCGTATACGTCGAGTGCCTGATGCCCCGGGCCCGCCATGTCGAGATCCAGGTGCTGGGCGATGGCCGCGCGGTGGTCAGCCTGGGCGACCGCGACTGCACGCTGCAGCGGCGCTTCCAGAAGCTCGTGGAGATCGCGCCCAGCCCGCGCCTGCCCGAGGCCCTGCGCCAGGCCATCACGGCCGCGGCCTTGCGCATGGCCGCAAGCGTGGCCTACCGCGGTCTGGGCACGTTCGAGTTCCTGGTCGACGAGACCTCGACCTCGCTGCCCTTCGTCTTCATCGAGGCCAACCCGCGCCTCCAGGTCGAGCACACCGTCACCGAGGCCGTGACCGGCCTTGA
>CAIRBF010000086.1 GCA_903876715.1 uncultured beta proteobacterium | reverse complement strand
CCGCCTGCGCGCCGGTGGCCGGGCTGCAGGCCGCGGCCGGGCAGGCGGCCGGCCTGCTGCGCACGCTGGCCAACCCCGAGCGGCTGATGCTGATGTGCGTGCTGGCCGAGGGCGAGCGCTGCGTCATGGACCTGGCGCGCGCCACGGATATCCAGCAGCCCACGCTGTCGCAGCAGCTCGGCGTGCTGCGCGAGGAGGGCCTGGTAGCCACACGCCGCGAGGGCAAGTTCATCTTCTACCGCGTCTGCTCGCCGGCAGCGCTGGAACTGATGGCGGTGCTGTACCGGCTGTATTGCAGCCCGGCAGCGCCGCAGTCTTGAGCCCGCGCGCTTCATCGCCCTTGCGCACGCGCACGATACGCCGTGCAGCAGCCCCCTCACTTCGTCCCGACCCCTGCTTTCACATCCCAAGGAGACTCCCATGAACATCGACTGGAACGCCTTCACCCCCTGGGCCTCGCTGGCCGGCGGCCTGCTGATCGGCCTGGCCTCGGCGCTGTACGTGCTCGGCAATGGCCGCATCGCCGGCATTGCCGGCATCGTCGGCAGCCCGCTGCGGGCCCTGGCCACCGGGGGACGGCTGGCGCCGGAGCGCTCGCGCCTGTTGTTCATCGCCGGGTTGCTGGTCGCACCCTGGGCCTGGCAGCTTTTCGCGCCGCTGCCTGCGGCCACGGTGTCCGCGGGCTGGCCGCTGCTCGTGCTCGCCGGCCTGCTGGTGGGCGTGGGCGTGCGCATGGGCAACGGCTGCACCAGCGGCCATGGCGTGTGTGGCCTGAGCCGCCTGTCGCTGCGGTCGCTGGCCAATGTGATGGCCTTCATGGGCGCGGGCTTCGCCACCGTCTTCGTCGTGCGTCACATGCTCTGACGACCCTGCCCTCACCCATACACACCCCGATCCTGGAGCATTCCCATGATGAAAGACATCTTCTCCGTGGCCAGCGGCCTGATCTTCGGCCTGGGCCTGATCGCCGGCGGCATGACCGATCCGGCCAAGGTACAGGCCTTCCTCGACCTGTTCGGCGCCTGGGACCCGAGCCTGGCCTTCGTGATGGGCGGCGCCATTGCGGTCGGCGTGTTCGCCTTCGCCGCGGCCAGGCGGCGCACGGTCTCCTGGACCGGTGAGCACATGGAGCTGCCGCGCAGCACCGTGATCGACACCCGCCTCATCGTCGGCGGCATGCTCTTCGGCACCGGCTGGGGCCTGGGCGGCTTCTGCCCCGGCCCGGCCATCGTGGCGCTGGGTGGCGGCCTGCCCGCGGCCGGCATCTTCATCGTCGCCATGCTCGCGGGCATGGTCGGCCACGACCGCTGGATGCAGGGGCTGTTCGCCTCGACGCCCGCTTCAGCCCCCGCGCGCTGAGCCGGCTGCTGCAGGCGCGGCGGGCAGTTCCAGCACCGCGCGCAGCCCGCCCTCGGGCGCGCGTTCGAGCCCGAGCCGGCCGCCGTAGAGGCCGGCCAACTCCTGCACGATGGCCAGCCCGAGCCCGCTGCCGGGGGTGCGCTCATCGAGCCGGCCGCCGCGCGCCAGAGCGGCCTCACGTTGCGGCTCGGCAATGCCCGGGCCGTCGTCGTCGACGACGACGCGCAGACGCCGCGCCGGGCCATGACCGGCGATGACAGCCTGCGCCCGCACCCGGTGGTGTGCCCACTGGCAGGCGTTGTCCATCAGGTTGCCCAACATCTCGTGCAGGTCCTGCGACTCGCCGGCGAAGGCGGCAGCTCCCTCGCCCGGGTGCGCCCCGACCCCTGCCTGGACGGCCCCGGGTTCGACGACGATGTCGAGCCCGCGCGCGGCATGCAGCCGCCGCATCGCGCGCGTCAGGCCCTCCAGCACCGGGGCCACATCGGTGCGGGTGCCGGGCAGGGCATGCGCCGCGGCGGCGCGCGCGCGCGCCAGATGCCAGTCGACATGGCGGCGCGCCAGCGCCACCTGCTCCTGCACCAACGCCGGCAACCCGGCCTGTGCGTCGGGCTGGCGCTGCGAGGCCTCGGCGGCCTGCACCAGCGTGGCCAGCGGCGTCTTCAACGCGTGCGCCAGGTTGCCGGCCTGGGTGCGGGCCCGCTCGACGACGGCGTCGTGGCGTCCGAGCACGGCGTTGAAGTCGTCCACCAGCCCCTGCACCTCCGCCGGGAAACGACCCTGCAGACGCTGGCTCTGGCCTTCGTGCAGCGCGCGCAGGCTCTCACGCAGACGCTTCAGCGGTGCCAGGCCCACGGCGACCTGTGCGGCCGCGGCGGCGGCCAGCAGCGCGAGCAGCGCCGCCAGCGAGGCGGCGAGCACGCCGTTGAAGCGCTCGACGGCGGCCGCCGTCTGCGTCAGGTCGGCCGCCACCAGCAGGCGCCAGGAGCCGCCGCCGACGTCCGGCCGCACCGTGCGCTCGACGAGCAGCAGCGTCGCGCCGCCGGGGCCGGCGGTCTCGTGAACGTGCACCAGACCCGGGGACAGCGCGTCGACCGGCGCGGCGAGCTCGGCGTCCCACAGCGAGCGTGAACGCAGCACGCCGCGCCGGGGCGGCGCGCCGGCGGCGTCGACCTGCCAGTACCAGCCGGAGTAGGGCCGCGCCCAGCGCGGGTCGGCGGCCTCGGCAGCGTCGAGCCGGGGGCGGCCATCGGCGTCGAAGTCCAGGCGCGCGGTGAGCAGGTCGAGCTGCGCCGTCAGCGTCTGCTCGAACTGGCGCAGCACCTGCTCGCGGAACAGCCCCGCCAGCACCAGCCCGGCCAGCAGCAGCGCCGCGGCGCCCGCGACGATGGTGGCGGCGAGCAGGCGCCAGCGCAGCGAGCGCGGCCGCGCCGCGCCCTGTGCCCCGGGGCCCAGCAGGCTCACGCGCCCGACCTGTGGCCGCTCATGGGAGAGCCCCCAGCCGGTAGCCCAGGCCGCGCACCGTCTCGATCGTCTCCGGCGGCAGCTTGCGCCGCAGGCGGCCGACGAAGACCTCGATGGTGTTGGAGTCGCGGTCGAAGTCCTGCGCGTACAGGTGCTCGGTCAGCTCGGTGCGCGAGACCACCTGCCCCGGCCGGTGCATCAGGTAGGCGAGCAGGCGGAACTCATGCGCGGTCAGCGGCACCGCCTGCCCGTCCACAGTCACCCGGCCGCTGCGCGTGTCCAGCGCCAGCGTGCCGCTGCGCAGCAGCGGCGAGGCCAGACCTTGAGCGCGCCGGATCAGCGCTCGCAGCCGCGCCAGCAGTTCCTCCATGTGGAAGGGCTTGACCAGGTAGTCGTCGGCCCCGGCGTCGATGCCGGCGACTTTCTCGTGCCAGCCATCGCGCGCGGTGAGGATCAGCACCGGCATCGTGCGCCCGGCGGCGCGCCAGCGCTCCAGCACGCTCAGGCCATCCAGACGCGGCAGGCCGAGGTCGAGCACGACAGCGTCGTAGGTTTCGGTCTGGCCGAGGTGCTGCGCGTCGACGCCGTTGTCGGCCTCGTCGACGGCGTAGCCCGCCTCGCCCAGGCCGGCGCGCAGTTGCGCGCGCAGGCGCGGGTCGTCCTCGACGAGAAGCAGGCGCATCAGCGGCGCTCCACGGCCGCGGCCGGCGGCGGCGCGGCAGGTGCGGCAGGCGGGGGCGGGCGAACACCGCGCGCGCGCTGCGTCAGGACTTCCGCGGTCCGCGCGTCGAGCACGAGTTTGAGCAGCCGGCCGTCGGCTTGCAGCAGCCGAACCTCGTAGACCCAGCGCCCGTCGTCTCGCTCGAGCTCGACCTCGAGCACCTGGCCGGGGTGGCTGCGCTGCAGGCGCTCGAGCACGGTATGCAGCGGCAGCACCGCGCCCGACTGCACGGCGGCGCGCGCGCGCTCATGGTCTGCGGGGCCGGCCGCAGCCGCCGCCGCAGCGAGTGCGAGCGCAACCGCGCCGACCCCGCGGGCCAGGGCCGGGCCAACCGGGCGGCGAGCCGTGCGGGCTGTGCGGATCCAGGAGCGAACAGTGCAGACCTTCACACGCAACATTTTCGCGAGCCGGCGATGAACGCCCGATGAACGCGCCCTTCAGCCTGGCTTCAAGCACCGGACCGAAGAATGAACTCATCGACATGCGCCCGTTGGCGCTGGGGAAGACCATGACCCTGCCTCCCGCCCCTCTTCCACTGGCTCGGCCGGTTGCGCTGCGGCCACGCCCGGCGTCCCGCGCGCGGCACGGCCACCGCGGCCTGCGGGCTGCGGCGGTCAGCCTGTGCATGGCGATGGCCACGGCAGTGGCGCTGGCCGCCGACACGACGCCCGCACGCCAGCTCGAGCGCTTTGCTGCCGAGGCCGGGCGGCCCGGCCAGCCCGAAGCCGGACGGGCCTTCTTCACCCGCACGCACGGCGGCGCCTGGTCCTGCGCGTCCTGTCATGGCGAGCAGCCCACGTCGCGCGGGCGGCACGCCAGCACCGGCAAGGCCATCGACCCGCTGGCGCCTGCGGCCAACCCGTCGGCCTTCACCGACACGACGCAGGTGGACAAGTGGTTCCGCCGCAACTGCCGGGACGTCCTTCGGCGCGAATGCAGTGCGGGCGAGAAGGCCGACGTGCTGGCCTGGCTGGGGAGCTTGCGATGAGCCCCGTCCTCGACCTCCTGATCACGCGCGGGGCGGCGGTGGCCGCGTGGGCCGTCTGGGCCACGTTGGCGGCGCTGCCCCTGGCCAGGGCGGGCGAGCGCGCGCTGATGCCAGCCGACACACCGGCGGTCTACCTGCAGGAGTGCGGCTCCTGCCACCTCGCCTACCCGCCGGCGCTGCTGCCGGCACGGTCGTGGCAGCGGGTGATGTCCGGTCTGGCGCAGCACTACGGCAGCGACGCCACGCTCGACGCCGCGAGCACCGAACGCATCGGGCGCTGGCTGCAGGCCCAGGCCGGCTTCTCGCGCCGCGTGCGCGAGGAGCCGGCCGAAGACCGCATCACGCGCGCGCCCTGGTTCCTGCGCGAGCACCGCAAGGTCGATGCCGCGGTCTGGAAGCACCCTTCGGTGGGCAGCGCGTCGAACTGCGCGGCCTGCCATGTCGGTGCCGACCGCGGCCGCTTTGACGAGCACGCGCTGCGCGTGCCGCCCGGCCTCGACGCGCGCCTGCAGCGGGCCTGGAAGGATTGAGATGACCACCACCACACACACTGCGGCGATGAACGCGAGCGCCACGGCTGGCGCCGCGGCGACAGCGGACCGGCCGGCTCCAGGCCGCCGCGTCATCGATGCGCCGCTGCGCATGTTCCACGCGCTGTTCGGCCTGGCCTTTGCCGTGGCCTATGCCACTGGCGACAGCGAGTCCTGGCGCGCGCTGCACGTGACCGCGGGCTACTCGATGGCCGGGCTGCTGGCCTTCCGGCTGGTCTACGGTCTGTTCGGCCCGCGCCCGGCGCGGCTGTCGCTGCGCTGGCGCCGAGTGGCCGGACTGGGAGCCTGGCTGCGCGCGTTGCCAGCACAACTGCGCAGCGCTGGCGGCCCCGGCGCCTGGCGCCAGGGCGAGCGGTTGGCGGTCGGCCTGGCCATGCTGGCCCTGCTGGCGCTGGCGCTGCCCGTGCTGGCCAGCGGCTGGGTCGTCTACCAGGACTGGGCCGGAGACGCGGTGGCCGAGTTGCACGAGGCCCTGGCCAGCGCGATGCTGGCCCTGGCGCTCGCGCACGCGGGCTGGGTGTTGGCCGGCAGCGTGCTGCGCCGGCGCAACCTGGCCCTGCCCATGCTCAACGGCCGCCTGAGCGGCACTCGGGGCCCCGACCTGGTGACGCGCGACCGGCGCGGGCTCGCGGCGCTGCTGCTGCTGGCCGTGCTGGCCTTCGGCACCTGGCAGTGGCAGGCCTACCCCCAGGGGCTGCTGCCGGCCGACGGTGGGAGGGCGGGCGCCCACGAGGGCAGGCCTGAGCGCGCGCACGACGACGATTGACGGCCGCCCCCGGATCCCCAAGCCCCAAGCCCTGCGCTGAGCGTGTCGCGGCGACAACCGGTCCAGGTCGCCGCACACCGGCGCCTGCGGGCCGCTCCACAATCAGCACCCATGACCCTCACCGAGCTGCGCTACATCGTTGCCGTCGCGCGCGAGCGCCACTTCGGCCGTGCGGCCGAGGCCTGCTTCGTCTCCCAGCCCACGCTCAGCGTCGCGGTGAAGAAGCTCGAGGAGGAGCTCGACGTCAAGATCTTCGAGCGCGGCGGCAACGAGGTCAGCGTCACACCGCTGGGCGAGGCCATCGTGCGCCAGGCGCAGGTCGTCGTCGAGCAGGCCGCGGCGATCAAGGAGATCGCCAAGAGCGGCAAGGACCCGCTGTCCGGCCCGCTGAAGCTGGGCATCATCTACACCATCGGGCCCTACCTGCTGCCCGAGCTTGTGCGGCACGCCATCGCGACGACGCCGCAGATGCCGCTGATGCTGCAGGAGAACTTCACGGTCAAGCTGCTCGACATGCTGCGCACCGGGGAGCTCGACTGCGCCATCCTGGCCGAGCCCTTCCCCGACACCGGCCTGGCGATGGCCCCGCTGTACGACGAGCCCTTCATGGTGGCGGTGCCGAAGTCGCACCCGCTGGCGCGGCGCAAGCGCGTGTCGTCACAGGAGCTCAAGCGCGAGACCATGCTGCTGCTGGGCACCGGGCACTGCTTTCGCGACCAGGTGCTCGAGGTCTGCCCCGAGTTCGCGCGTTTCTCGAGCGACGCCGACGGCATCCGCAAGAGCTTCGAGGGCTCGTCGCTCGAGACCATCAAGCACATGGTGGCCTCGGGCATGGGCGTGACGGTGGTGCCCCAGCTCAGCGTGCCGTCCGGACCGCAGCCGCACGTGGCCTACATCAAGTTCGAGCCGCCCGTGCCCACGCGCCGCGTGGTGCTGGCCTGGCGGCGCAGCTTCACGCGCTACGAGGCCATCGCGGCGCTGCGCAACGCCGTGTACGCCTGCACGCTGCCGGGGGTGCAGCGGCTGACCTGAGGGCGGAACGGGCCGCGGCGGGCGTCCGCCCCGATCGCTGCCGATGCCAGCGGGCAAGCGCTCGGCGCCGCACAGCGCCGAGCGTCATGCCGAACCAAGCGGCGCCTGTCAGCTCTTGCCGCTCATCACCCGCAACATCAGTTCGGCCAAGCCTTCCAACTTGCTGGCCGCCACCATGCTCTCGGCCGTGGCCTGGAGCAAACCATGCATCTTCTCCACCTCGGCCTCGATCTCGGCCGGCAATGTCTTGCTGCCCTTGGCCAGGTTGGCCAGGTGTTGGACGACGCCGCTGTGGGACTCCTGGGCGACGATGCACAGCCGAGCGCTGCTGACGAGCCCCGAATAGATGCCGCGCTCGGCGGCGCCGAGGGTCTGCACGCCCTCGCCCGTCTTCACAGCCCGCTTCATGAGGGCCGTGGCCGTGCCGGGTCGGTAGCTGGCCAAGGCAGCCTTCATGCCGTTGCCGCAGGCTTCGAGATTGGCGTTGGTGGTTTTGAGCGCATCGGCTCCGACATCGGCAGCGTGGACCGACAGCGACAGCAGCAGGCTGCCCAAGACGACGGCAAGCCGTCGAACGGAGTGGTGGAGCATGGTGAACCTCAAGGATCGGAGTGGGTTTTCGGGGCCAGCAGCCCGCGACGGCAGGTGCGGTCCGGGCGCTGCTTTACGGCGTCGGGTAGGCGTAGTTGGAAACCAGGTCGAATAACGAAGCCGGGACACCCAGTGCCGGCACCGCGAGGGCGCCCAGTCCGGTGATGGTGGCCAAACCGGTGGCGATGGTGCGCGTCATCATCAGGATCATCGCCGGGTTGTTCTGGTTGGCGTTCCAGTATTCGACGAGCGACTTGCCTTCCTTGTCAGCTTCCTGGATGAAATAGTAGCCATTGGGCATGCTCTTGAGCACCTCCGAGAAGACGGGGGATGTCAACATCTTGATGGCGAACTTGGACATCAACGAAGAGATGGGAGCGCTGAGGCTCTGGCCGGTGGCGATCGCCGTATTGAATTCCTTGGCCACCGGCTCCAGCGCCATGAAGTCGTCGCCAACAGTCCTCAGGATGGATTCCGAGGATCGCCCCGCAGCCATGGCCAACTCAGGCGTTTCTGCCGCAACCTTGGCATTCTTGGCCGTCACCGCCGCCATGACGCCAGGACTCAAGGCAGCGGCCAGGAAGCCGACCGACGCGGTCTGCAGGGTGGTGACCTTGGCGCAGTTGCCAGGACCGTCGGCCATGCCCAGCCCGCAATCCACATAGCCCGGCAGGGTACCGCCCCAGCACACCGGACCCGCGCCCTTGTAGCCGCTGCGGCAGGGGGTGTAGCACAGGCCGGCATCCATCTGCTTGCCGTCGCGACAGACCTGGACCATGGCCTGTGAGGCACCCAGACCATAGGCACTCTTGATCGGATCCAGCGCCGAGCCCGTGAAGCCCGCCGGCACGTCCAGGTTGCAGGACAGCGCCACCTTGGAGTAACCGCTGCGGCAATCGTCCTGCCTGGTCACTGTCTTCGGCATGCAATCGCCACCGGTCTTGCGGCCGAAGCCCCAGTTGACCACCGGGCTTCTGTAGGCGCACCAGTCGGTCGACGTCGTCGAACCAGGGACGTAAGTCACGACCTGGTCTGTGTGGCAGGTCAGTCCCCGGTCGGAATAACCCGATGGGCAACCGCTTTTCACACATTGCAGGCCAGCAACCGCATAGCCCTCGCGGCAGCTTTCGTAACAAAGAGCACCGACCTGATTGGGTTTCGCGCTTTGACACTCGAGCGCGGGAACCGTGCCCACCCCGCGACCGTAAGTGCTCTTCCAATAGAACTCAGATTTGTAAGCAGTGGAGGTGGTGGTGGGAGTGCTGCAAACGCCGATGGACGGCGTGGCGCAGACCTTTCCGTCAGTCCAGGTGGCGCCGGACAGGTTGGCGCCCGCAAAGTTGGCATCCCGGATCTGCGCGCCCTTGAAATTGGCGCCGCTCAGGTTGGCATTGCTGAAATCGGGGCTGCGATTGTCCGCAGGCCCCAGCAAGGCGCCAGACAGGTTGGCGCCAGACAGGTTGGCGCCCGCCACACGGACGCCGTTCTTGTTGCAACCGGACCAGTTCACACCGGGCCCGGCGGCGTCGGTGCAGGCGGCCTGGGCGCCAGTGCAGGCCACCAGGGCCAAGGCCAAAGTGGCCAGTATTCGAGATATGCCGCGCACAGTCATCACCTTTTCGACGGGTTGAAAAAACAGGGTGCATGCGCCGACCGCTTCGCCGTGCTCGACGGCAGCGTTCAGCGCGTTCAAGTTGGGGGCATCAGCCTGTCTGCACTTCGCAGAGGTCTGCCAGCGCGGCGTCGCGAAACGACGGGCGCGCAATCTCACCCGGGCTCAGCATGGCGCCACCTTGCTGCCGTCCGGTCGGATCGATCCGCAGGTGCGCGCGCCCTCCATCACGGTGCTGCTCATGTCGGCACCGGTCATGTCGGCATCACGCAGGTCGGCGTTCGTGAAATCCACGCCGGTGAGGTCGGCCCGCTGCAGCTTGGCGCGGTTCAGCCGCGCCCCGCTCAGGTTGGCATAGGCCATGCGGGCATCACTCAAGTCGGCGTCGACCAGGACGGTCTTGCGCAAGACCGCGCCCTGCAGGCGAGCCCTGTTCAAGGTGGCCCCACTGAGGTCGGCATCGGTGAACACGGCAGCCTTCAGCCTGGCGTTGTGCAGTTGCGCGCGCCGCAGGTCCGCGCCGGTGAACAAGGTCGCTTCGGCAAAGGCGTTGTTCAGGCTGGCGCCGGTCAGGTCGGCCGCGGCCATGTCCGCCTCCGACAAGTCGGCCATGTCGAACAGGGTTCGCTGTGCGACCACCTGGCGCAAGGACGCACCGAGCAGGGTGGCACCGATGAAGTCAGCATCGGTCAGCACCGAGCGGTCCAGCAAGGCACCGCTGAGGTCGGCCCGTTCGAGATTGGCCGCCTCGAGATTGGTGCTGGCCAGTTGCGCACGCTGCAGGAGGGCGCCCGACAGGCTGGTGTTGAACATGTAGGCGCCGCGCAGGTCCACGCCTCTGAGGTCGATCTTGGCCAGGCGCTCGTAGCGCAGGTCGCAGCGCAGGCAATTGCCGTTCGCCTTGAGCCGCTGCACATCGTCGGGGTCACCGGCCCGGCAGGCGCCGATGCCGAGCAGCGCGACTGCCAGCGCCAGCACGAAGCCGCGGCACCCACGCGACCGGCTCTTGAGTGGTGTCATGCTCTGCGATCAGTAGTAGAGGAAGGACAGCGCCTGGCGCAAACGCTCGCGGGTGCTCTCCATGCGATCCCAGCGCTCCTGCGTGACGTCGCTGGTGCGGAACTCGCGGTACAGATCGGACTGGTTCAGGTGGTTGAAGACCGAGGCCAGGTTGGGGTAGGGCTTGAACCAGTCGCCATGACGCGCGTACAGCAAGGCGGCGCTGGTGGACGTGCCGCTGCCACCGCCCGCGGCGGCACGGGATTCGTCGGACAGCCAGGTGTAGGCAGCCGGGCGCGGCGTGATGAGGATCAGCACCGACTTCTGGTAGTCGGTGTCGGACTTCTGCGAGAACAGGTACTGAAAGCCGGGCAGGTCCTGCAGCCCAGGCACGCCATCGCGGGAGCTGGTGGACTCCTTCTCGCTCAGGCCCCCCAGTACCAGCGTGTCGCCCATGCGCATGACGACATTGGCGTTGGCCTGGATCTCGGAGAGTTCGAGCTTGTAGGTGTAGCCGATGTTGGCGCTGGGCGGCTTGAGGAAGGTGCGCGACGCGTCGATGGCCATCTTGACCAGGCCGTTGGGAAGCATTTGCGGCAACACCGTCAGCCGCACGCCGTAGCGCTTTTCCAGCGACACGGCGCTGCCCGCGCCGCCCAGACCCCCGCTGGAAACCACCGAGGCGTTCAGATTGGTACCCGAGAAGAACTCCGATCGCATGCCCTCCACCGCCGCCAGCGTGGGGCGGGCCAGCACCTCATTGAGGTTGCTGTTGGCGTTGGCCAGGTTCAGTGAGTAGGCCAGTGCCGGCACGCTGATGGCGCGGGTCAGCACCGTCGTGCCCTCGCTGCCGCTGTTGCCGCTGTAGCTGCGGCTGAAGGCGGGAGTGCTGGAGCTGCCGAACTGCAGGGTAAGGGCGGTCATCAGGTTCACGCCCTTGGTGGTGCTGATGGAGTCCTCGGTGCGCACCATCACCACATCGACCAGGATCATCCGCGGCCCGCCCGGCTTGGCCGCGGCCGCGGCCGCGTCCGCGGCGGCCCCTGCCGTCGCTTCGGACACAGCGCTGAAGCTGCCACCTGCCGCCCCCCCGCCAGGCTGCTGGCCGTACTGAGTCTTGACCATCCCGGCGCCGTCCGGGGCCGCCATCGCCCGGCCGCGGTCGCGAAAGAAGGCCTGCCACTGCGCCAGGCGCCGCGACAGTTGCTGCAACTCGCCCGCCGGGGGGCCCGTTCTTTCGAAGGCCAGGCGCTGCTGCTCGGCCTTGGCAAATTCGCCGCACGCGGCGTACACCGACACGGCGGTGCGCAGAAAGCCGGGCGCCGAGGCGTCCCGCCCAGCGGCCAGCTGGTCGGCCATGCCGCAGGCGGTGCGGGCGTCGCCGGCCAGGTAGGACGCCGCCAGCATGCGGGCCTGCAACACCGGGTCGTCCGGGCGCAGCAGCAGCGCTTCGGCGAACGCGGCCTGGGCGCGGGCGTACTGCTTCTTCTCCATCAGGGCCAGCCCGAGGAACTCGTGAGCCACCCAGTGGCTGGGCTCGAGGAGGACGGCCTGCTGATAGCCCTCGATCGCCAGGTCGGTCTTCTCGGCGTCGCCCTGCCGGGCCTGCAGGTGGTAGATGAAACTGTTGAAGAAGTGCAGGTGCGGGTTGCGCGCATCAGCCTGCAAGGCCTCGTTGATCGCCCGGCTGGCCTTCCGCAGGTCGAGGGCCGCAGCCAGTTTCAAGGCCTGGCCGGCCCGCATCAGCGCGCTGTTGTCGGTGGACGCCTCGGCGGGGACCGTGCGCAGCACGTCCAGCAAGTCGGCGAGCACCGGGCCGGTGGTCGGCGCAGCCCCGGCAGCCAGCCCGGTCGACAAAGCCAGTGCGCAGGCGATGCGTCGGCTCAGGCGGAAGCGGCCGCGCGTCCCTGCGGCCGAGCGCGACCGCCGTCTCATGGCGTACATCATCATGGCGTGCGCGGCAGAGCGTAGGCGCGCGCCGCCCCTTCGTGCAGCGGTGCGGGCAGACTGTCCGGCTGGGTCATCTCGGGTCTGGGCATGCTGGCCAGCATCGGGTGTTCACGGCGCAACTCGGCGTGGCGTTGCCGCAAGGTGCGAGCCAAGCGGAAGACCGCCTCGGTGTCCACGTTGCTCCTGGCCACCAGCACGCTGCGCATGCCCACGCTGGCCACGGGCTGCGGCTGGCCGTCATAGCTGTTGGCGGCGATGCTCATGGGCACGAGCCAGCGGTTGCCGGCGCGCATGCGCGCCACGACCTCCGGCGGGATGTCGATGAAACGGCAGCCACAGGCCAGCAGGCGCTGGAACAGCGGCGAGGGATGAGCCACGGCCTTGACCACCACGTCGACCTCGTTGCCGCACAGCGACGATTCGAGCGCGCTGGCCGGCAGGTAGCTGGCGGCCGCCAGCTGGTCCGCCCTCAGGTCCATGGCCGCCAGCAACGCCTGGGTGATCATGAACTGGTCCGACCCCTGGCTGCCCATGTTCACGCGCTTGCCGGCGAGTTGCTGCAGGTCGGTGATGCCCGACTGCGGCCCCACCACCACGGCGATGGGCGCCTCGTGGGTCACGGCCACCACGCGCAGCGCCTGCGCGCCCGACTGCTTCGGGTCCAGGCGGGTGTGGTGCACCAGGTCTTCTTGCGCCAGACCCATGAGCAGGCGACCGGACATCACCGACTCGAGGTTGAAGCTCGAACCCGCGGTACCGATCGCAACGCAGCGCACGTGGGTCGTCCGACGATCGGCATTGACCACGTCACACAAAGCCTCGCCGACCGGCCGCGACCCGCCGCCGAGCGGGCCTGCGCCCAGGTTCAGCAGCTTGTCCCGGATGTCGGCATGCTCGGCCGCGCTCGCGGACGGCACCGCGCCCAGCAGCAAGGCACACGACAGGCCGATGGCGAGGGCCCGCCTCACGGCTCCCCCAAGGCCGACGTTGGACAAATGTTTGGCGCGGATCAGCATCACTTATACCGGCAGGGATAATACTCACACATTACGCTTTTTATATTGTTTTTTGTTTTCGCTCCATCGAGAAGACACTTCCACGGCACCGGGCCGCGGCGAGCAAGATTCCATTGCCTGGGGCCGTACGACCCGGCCTGTTCGCGGCGGCTGACCCGCGCGACGATGGCGGACGACGAAGCACGAGCCCTGGAGGAGGCGTCGAAGCCATGAGCCATGTCCGGCCCGGCACGCGCCCGGTCCGCTCGCCCCGCTCCCCGACAATGCTCCGATGGCACGCGAAGCCAAGACCCTCTACACCTGCCGCGACTGCGGCGGCACGAGCCCGAAGTGGCTGGGCCAGTGCCCGCACTGCCGGGCCTGGAACACGCTCGACGAGGGCCTGGCCGAGCCGCCGGCGGGCGCGGCGCGCAACCGCTTCCAGGCGCTGGCGCGCAGCCAGCCGGTGGCCACGCTGAGCGAGATCGAGGCCGCCGAAGTCACGCGCACGCCCACGGGCCAGGAGGAACTCGACCGCGTGCTCGGCGGGGGCATCGTTGCCGGCGGCGTGACGCTGATCGGCGGCGACCCGGGCATCGGCAAGAGCACACTGCTGCTGCAGGCGCTGGACGCCCTGTCCGGCCAGATGAAGGTGCTCTACGTCACGGGCGAGGAAAGCGGCGCGCAGGTGGCGCTGCGTTCGCGTCGGCTCGGCTTGACGGGCGCGCGCGTGCGCGTGCTGGCCGAGATCCACCTGGAGAAGATCCTCGGCGCGCTGCAGGAAGAAGCCCCGGCCTTCTGCGTCATCGACTCGATCCAGACCGTCTACTCCGACCAGCTCAGCTCGGCCCCGGGCTCGGTGGCGCAGGTGCGCGAGTGCGCCGCGCAGCTCACGCGCGTGGCCAAGACCAGCGGCTGCGCGCTCGTGCTCGTCGGCCACGTCACGAAGGAAGGCGCGCTGGCCGGCCCGCGCGTGCTCGAGCACATCGTCGACACGGTGCTGTACTTCGAGGGCGACACGCACTCGAGCTTCCGCCTCGTGCGGGCGATCAAGAACCGCTTCGGCGCGGTCAACGAGATCGGCGTCTTCGCGATGACCGAGCGCGGGCTCAAGGGCGTGAGCAACCCGAGCGCGATCTTCCTGTCCAGCCACGGCGCGCCGGTGCCGGGCTCCTGCGTGCTGGTGACACTGGAGGGCACGCGCCCGCTGCTGGTGGAGGTGCAGGCCCTGGTGGACTCGGGCGGGCCGAGCCCACGCCGACTGTCGGTGGGCCTGGACCGCGATCGCCTGGCCATGCTGCTGGCGGTGCTGCACCGCCACGCGGGCGTGTCCTGCGCCGACCAGGATGTCTTCGTCAATGCCGTGGGCGGCGTGCGCATCGCCGAGCCCGCGGCCGACCTGGCCGTGCTGCTGGCGATCACGAGCTCGCTGCGGGCGCGCGCGTTGCCGCGCGGCTTCGTCGCCTTCGGCGAGGTCGGCCTGGCCGGCGAGGTGCGCCCGGCCCCGCGCGGGCAGGAGCGCCTGCGCGAGGCCGCCAAGCTGGGCTTCAGCATCGCCGTCGTGCCCAAGGCGAACGCGCCCAAGAAGGCCATCGAGGGCCTGACCATCCACGCCGTGGACCGGATCGAGGAAGCGATCGCGGTCGTCAGGGGCGTGTAGCCGCCGCGGCCACCGACGGAGCCGGCGCGATCGGGCCGATGGTGGCGAAGAAGGCACGGCGCACCGGCCGCGGACTCGCGCGGGGGTCCCGGCCGAAGGTTAGGATCGTCGCGCGTCCATACACGGCCTTGCATTCCCGCGGCACGGAGACCCCCCATGCACACATTCCTCGCCCGTTGCCTTGCCATGCTGCTGCTGGCCGTACTGGCCGGCTGTGCCATCAGCCCCGAAAGCCAGGAAGGCCGCAACCTGCATGACGCCTTGTGGCAGCAGGCCCAGCGCCAGCGTCAGGAGCAGGTCTTGCGGCAGCCCGCCGACCGCCCGCGCCTGCTGGTGCTGGCCGTGGGCCTGAGCGACGAGACCAAGGCCTTCCCCGGCGACGTCAATGGCGTCGTCGCCAGCGTGCGCTCGCTGCGCTCCGACGCCCTGGTGTGGCAGATGTGGAATTCGCCGTTCGGCGAGACCATCAGTGCGCCCTTCGCCACGCGGGAATCCCTGCAGCTCGCCGTGGCCGAGATGCGGGCAGCCGCGCGTCCGGGCGACCGCATCCTCGTCATGTTCAGCTCGCATGGCCACCACAACCTGCTGGCCCACGTGGCCGCCAACCGCCGCCTGCCACCGCTGCAGGGCCAGGAGCTGCGCGACCTGCTGCAACCCCTGTCCGCCTGGGACACGGGTGTCATCATCTCGGCCTGCCACTCGGGGTCGCTGATCCCGGCGCTTCGGCACCCACGACGCTGGATCATGACGGCGGCCGCGGCCGACCGGGTGTCCTACGGCTGCCAGTTCCACGGCCAGCAGACCTACTTCATCCAGGCGTTGCTCCAGGCCCAGGCCGGGCCCGAGATGGGGCTGGATACCTGGCATGCGCAGGCCGCGCAGATCGTGCGTCGCGGCGAGGACCTGGCGAAGTTCACGCCTTCGCTGCCGCAGTTGTGGGTCGGCTCCGAGGTCGCCCCGTACCGGCAATCGCTCAGCGCGTTCTGGCGGCCCTGAGCGGCCGAGCGGCGTCCGCCGGGGACGGCGGCGCCGGGGTCAGCGGTACACCAGGTCGCGCAAGCCCAGCGAGATCACCGGCACGTAGGTGATGACCATCAGGCAGCCGAGCACGACCGCGACGAAGGGCACCAGCGGCGAGATGATGCGGTCCAGCGAGATCCGCGCCACCGTGCAGGCCGCGAACAGGTTCACGCCGAAGGGCGGGGTGATCATGCCCAACGCCAGGTTGACCACCATGACGATGCCGAAGTGCACCGGGTCGACGCCGAAGTGCACGGCCACCGGCGCGAGGATGGGCGCGAGCACGATGATCGCCGCGCTCGTCTCGATGAACATGCCGATCAGGAACAGCGCCACGTTCACGCCCAGCAGGAACAGTGCGGGCGACTGCAACACCTCCTTGAGCCACACGCCGATGGCGTCGGGCACGCCGGCGCGCGTGATCAGGAAGGCGAACAGCCCGGCGTTGGCGATGATGAACATGATCACCGCCGAGGACACGACCGACTTCTTCAGGATCGCGTAGAGCTCGCGCACGCCGATCTCGCGGTACACGCCCACGCCCACGAGCAGGGCGTAGAACACCGCCACGGCCGAGGCCTCGGTGGGCGTGAAGATGCCGCCATAGATGCCGCCCAGGATGATCACCGGCATCAGCAGCGCCAGGCCCGCGTGGCCGATGGCGATACGCCGCAAGCGCGGCACGAGCAGGAAGACGGCGAGATAGGCCGCCGGAGCCAGCAGGTGGGCGGTCTCGTCAGCGATGAAACGCTTGGCCACCAGCACGGTGACGAGGAAGCCGCCGACGAAGCCGAGGTCGGACGCTGCCGTCGACAGCGGCAGCCGGCCGTCGCCGTCGTTCTTGCCCCAGCCCTTCCACTTGCACCACAGGAACACGAAGAGCATCAGGGCACCGCCGATCAGCAGCCCGGGCCCGAAGCCGGCGATGAAGAGCTCGCCGATCGACACCTCGGCGGCCACGCCGAACAGGATCATCGGGATCGACGGCGGGATGATGACGCCGAGCTCGGCGCTCGTGGCCTGCAGCGCGGCGGCGTAGTTGGTCGGGTAGCCGTGGCGGATCAGCGCCGGGATCAGGATCGCGCCGATGGCGAACGTGGTGGCCACGCTCGAGCCCGAGACGGCGGCGAAGATCATGCAGGTCATCACGCAGGTCATCGGCAGGCCGCCCTGCACGCCGCCGACCAGGCTCTTGGCGAACTCCACGAGCCGGCGCGAGATGCCGCCGGTCTCCATCAGGTTGCCCGCCAGGATGAAGAAGGGGATGGCCGCCAGCGGGAACTTGTTGATCGAGGCGAACATCTCCTTCACCGAGATCAACATGTTGACGTTGGAGACCTGGATGCCCACGATGGCTGCCAGCCCGATCGACACCGCCACCGAGACGGTGAGCGCGAAGCACAGCAGCATCGTGAAGAGCATCGCGCCGGTCATTGGGCGGTCTCCAGCTCGAGGCGCTGCGGGTCGAGGAAGTTGCCGATCACGGCGATCGCGGAGAACACGCCGCCCACCGGCATCGAGAGGTAGGCCCAGAACATCGAGACCTCTTCCAGGCCGATGACGGTCTGCACCTTGCCCCGCTGCGCGTAGTCCCAGCCCACCAGCACGATCACGGCGATGAGCGCGAGGGCGGCCAGCGTCACGAGAGCCTCCAGCACTCGCCGCATGCGCCGGCCGCTCCAACGGTAGAGCACGTCCACGCTCACCATCGCGCCGACGCGGAAGGCCTGCGCGATGCCGAGGAAGACCATCCAGATCAGGCTGAAGCGGATCAGGACCTCCGTCCACTCCGCCGGACGCTCGATGATGAAGCGCGTGACGATCTGCCACAGGCCGAGGCACGAGGCGATCGCGAGCATCGCGCACGCGATCGCCGTGGCCAGGGCAGTGGTCGCTCTCTCGAGCCTCAGGTAGTGCTCACGCATGGCGCGGGGGCAGCCTCCGCAGGGGCGAGGGCTTGACGAAGGCCCGCAGGCCGCTCAGCGGGCGTTGCGGATGCGGTCGATGTTGGCCTTGCCGAACTGCTTCTCGAATTCGGCGTAGACGGGCGTGAGCGCGGCCTGGAACTTGGACTTGTCGGGGTTCTCGACCACCTGCATGCCCTTGGCGCGCAGCTCGGCCACGCCCTTGGCGTCGTCCTCGTCAACGCGCGCGCGGTTGGCCTTGACGGCCTCCTTGGCAGCGTCCAGGAAGTGCTGCTTGTCGGCGGCGCTGAGCTTGTCGAAGGCGCCCTTGTTCATCAGGAAGATGGCGGGGCTGTAGACGTGGCCGGTCAGCGTGAGGTGCTTCTGGACCTGCTCGAACTTGGCCGCCATGATCACCGACAGCGGGTTCTCCTGGCCGTCCACCGTGCCTTGCTGCAGCGCGGTGAAGACCTCCGGGAAGGCCATCGGCGTGGTGATGATGCCGAAGCCCTTGTAGGCCGCCACGTGCACGGGGTTCTCCATCGTGCGCATCTTCAGGCCCTTGAGGTCGTCGGGCGAGTTGACGGCGCGCTTGGAGTTCGTCATGTGACGCACGCCGTTCTCACCCCAGGCCAGCGCCTTGAAGCCCTTGGACTCGAAAGGCTTGAGCATGTCCTGACCGATGGCACCGTCGAGCACGGCGCGCGCGTGCGCCTTGTCACGGAACAGGAACGGGATGTCGAGGATGCGGGCCTCGGGCACGAAGTTGGGCACCGGGCCGGTGGAGCTGAAGGTGAGCTCCTGCGTGCCGAGCTGCACCGCTTCGATGCTCTCGCGCTCGCCGCCCAGGGAGCCGGAGTAGAAGCCCTGGACCTTGTAGCGGCCGCCAGTGCGCTTTTCCACTTCGCGCGCGAAGGTGTCGATGGCCACACCCTGGTGCGAGTTCTGGGCCACCGAGATGCTGATCTTCATGGTGGTCTGCGCCAGCGCGGGCAGGCTCAGGCCAAGCGCCAGGCCCAGGGCGGCCAGCAGACGGGTCGGGGTCTTCATCGCGGATCTCCTGATGCGGTTCGAGAATACGACACGGCGGGCCGCCGTCGCTGGCGCCCTTGCACGCGAGGGCCGCAATGTATTCCTGAAGGAATGCCCCTTCGAGCCGGACCCCAACCATTCAGGGAAAGCCCTGAGCAAGGTGAGTGGGCACCTGCACCCCGGCAGCCGCGCGCCGCCGGAGCCCAGCCGCTCATCGCTGTGCACAATGCTGCGCGTGTTTGCCATCGACCGCAAGCCACCGCAGGCGCACTCCCGGCCCGGGCGCCCTCTCCCTCGCGCAATGCCATGAGCCCCTTCCGACCTGTCGCCCTCGAACACGCCAGCCGCCTGCTCAACCACGGCCCGACGGTGCTCGTGACCAGCGCCCATGGCGGGCGGCGCAACGTGATGGCGGCGGCCTGGTCGATGCCGGTGGAGTTCACGCCGCCGCGCGTGGCCGTCGTCATCGACAAGCGCACCTTCACGCGCGAGCTGGTCATGGCCGCCGGCGCCTTCGGCCTGTGCGTGCCGGGCGCGGTGCTGGCGGACGCGACCTACGGCGT
>CAIRBF010000085.1 GCA_903876715.1 uncultured beta proteobacterium | reverse complement strand
CCCGCTGTGGCGCCGGACGCGGTGGCCGCCGGCACGGCCGGCGCCAACGCGGGCGCCGACGCGCGCAGCGGCGCCAGGGCCTGGAAGGCGCTGCGCGCCTGCGCGCCCCACTGCGCCTTCAGCGTCGGCAGGTGGCGCCCCATGGCGAGTTGGCGGCCGTGTTCGTCGACGAGGCGGTAGTTCATGAACAGGTGCGGCGCCAGCGTCTCGAGCTTGAAGTCGTTGCGCTGCAGCGGCAGCTGCGTGCGCTCGCGCGCCCACTTCAGCAGCGCGTCAACGAGGCTGCCTTCGCCCTGCGCCGCCGCGGCGCAGAAGGCCGCTGCGGCTTCGGGCAGCGGCACCAGGCGCGAGCGCGGACGCTGGTGCAGGCTCTTCAGCAGCGCCAGCACCTTGTCGGACAGCATGCCCGGCACGAGCCACTCGCAGCGCTCCTCTCCCACCTGGTTCAGCGCGTAGATCGGCACCGCGACGGTGAGCCCGTCGCGCGCGTCACCGGGCTCGTGCAGGTAGTCGGCGGTGCAGTCGATGCCGCCCAGGCGCACGGTGCGCGGGAAGGCGCCGGTGGTGATGCCGGCCGCCTCGTGCCGCATCAGCTCCCCACGCTCCAACTGCAGCAGCGTGGGGTGGTCACGTGAGGCCGTCCGGAACCAGCGCTCCAGGCTGGTGCCGCTGCAGACATCGCCCGGCAGGTGGCGGTCGTAGAAGGCGTGGATCAACTCCTCGTCGACGAGCACGTCCTGGCGCCGGGCCTTGTGCTCCAGCGCCTCGACCTCCCGGATCAGGCACTGGTTGTGGGCGAAGAAGGGCAGCCGTGTCTCCCACTCGCCTTGCACCAGCGCCTCGCGAATGAAGATTTCGCGCGCGGCCGCGGGGTCGACGCGGCCGTAGTCGACGCGACGGTTCGAATACACGACCAGCCCGTAGTGGGTGCCGCGCTCGAGCGCGACGACGTTGCCGGCCTTCTTCTCCCAGTGCGGTTCGAGCAACTGGCGCTTGATCAGGTGCGCGCCGACGGCCTCGATCCAGGGCGGCTCGATCGCGGCGATGCCTCGGCCGAAAAGGCGTGTGGTCTCCACCAACTCGGCCACGACGATCCAGCGTCCGGGCTTCTTCGACAAGTGCGCGCCGGGATGGCGCCAGAACTTGATGCTCCGTGCCCCCAGGTACCACTCGTCATCGTCGGCCTTGCAGCCCACGTTGCCCAGCAGGCCCGACAGCATCGACAGGTGCAGTTGCTCGTAGGTGGCTGGCGCCTCGTTCAGGCGCCAGCCCTGCTCGGCGACGACAGTGTGCAGTTGGGTGTGCACGTCGCGCCACTCGCGCACGCGGCGCGGGCTGATGAAGTGTTCGCGCAGGCGCTGCTCCTGCTGCCGGTGGCTGAGCTTGTGCGTGTCCGTCTGCGCACCCGCATGACCGTGCACGCCGCGGCCCGCCTCGATCCAGCGCCAAAGTTTGAGCAGGCCGCTGAACTCGGACTTCTCGTCATCGAAGGGGCGATGCTTCTCGTCGGCAGCCTGCGCTGCCTCGAGCGGGCGGTCACGCACGTCCTGCACACTCAGCGCCGCGGCGATCACCAGCACCTCGGACAGCGCCTGGCGCTCCCGCGCCTCCAGGATCATGCGGCCCACGCGCGGGTCCAGCGGCAGGCGCGCGAGTTCGCGCCCCAGCGGCGTCAGCTCGTTCAGGTCGTCCACCGCGCCGAGCTCGGCCAGCAGGGCGTAGCCGTCGGCGATCGCCTTGCGCGGCGGCGCCTCCAGAAAGGGGAAGTCATCGACCGCGCCCAGGCCGAGCGACTTCATGCGCAGGATCACCCCCGCCAGCGACGAACGCAGGATCTCGGGGTCGGTGAAGCGTGGCCGCCCCACATGCTCGGACTCGGCGTAGAGGCGGATGCAGATGCCGTCGGCCACACGCCCGCAACGACCGGCACGCTGGTTCGCCGCCGCCTGGCTGATCGGCTCGACCTGCAACTGCTCGACCTTGTTGCGGTAGCTGTAGCGCTTGACCCGGGCCAGGCCGGTGTCGACGACGTAGCGGATGCCAGGCACCGTGAGCGAGGTTTCGGCGACGTTGGTCGCGAGCACGATGCGGCGCCCGGCGCCCAGCTGGAAGACGCGCGCCTGCTCGGCCTGCGACAGACGCGCGAACAGCGGCAGGATCTCGGGCACCGGCCCCCCCCGAGTACTTGCGGTCAGGTGCTTGCGCAGATGGTCGGCGGCCTCGCGGATCTCACGCTCGCCGGGCAGGAATACGAGGATGTCGCCGCCCGCGCTGCCACGCCAGAGCTCGTCCACCGCGTCGGCGATCGCGTCGTTGAGGTCGCGCTCGCGCGTGTCCTCGTGCGGGCGCCAGCGCAATTCCACCGGGAACAGGCGGCCCGAGACCTCGATCACCGGCGCCGGCCCGCGCGCGCCGGAAAAGTGCTGCGCGAAGCGCTGGGCGTCGATCGTGGCCGAAGTCACCACGATCTTCAGGTCGGGCCGCCGCGGCAGGATCTGGCGCAGGTAGCCGAGCAGGAAATCGATGTTCAGGCTGCGCTCGTGGGCCTCGTCGATGATGAGCGTGTCGTAGGCGCGCAGCAGCGGGTCGGTCTGTGTCTCGGCCAGCAGGATGCCGTCGGTCATCAGCTTGACCGAGGCGCCGGGCTGAAGGCGGTCCTGGAAGCGCACCTTGTAGCCCACGACCTCGCCCAGCGGGCTCTGCAGCTCCTCGGCGATGCGCTGCGCCACCGTGGCCGCGGCGATGCGCCGGGGCTGCGTATGCCCGATCAGGCCGCGACCGCCAGCGCCGATTCCGCGGCCCAGCTCGAGCGCGATCTTCGGCAACTGCGTGGTCTTGCCCGAGCCGGTCTCACCGCAGACGATGACCACCTGGTGTTCGGACAGGGCGCGCGCGATCTCGTCGCGCCGGGCGCTGACAGGCAGCGACTCGGGATAGCGGATCGGCGGGATCGGGTTCGCGGGGCGCGGCGCGCGCGCGCCACCGGCGGCGTGAGGGGCAGCAGGCACGGGGCGCGGATTATCCGGCGGTCCGCAGCGCAGGGGTGCTGGGGCACAATCCTGAGCCTTGGCCCGCCCCACCCGCCCCCACCCACGAAGCGCATGAGCGCCGTCTTCCCGCACACCTTCGTCCCCTGGTTCCGCGCCGTGGCGCCGTATATCCACGCCTACCGGGGCGAAACCTTTGTCGTCGGCCTGTGTGGCGAGGCGATCGCAGCGGGCAAGCTCAGTGCCTTCGTGCAGGATCTGGCCATCGTGCACGCAATGGGCATCCGCATCGTCCTCGTGCACGGGTTTCGGCCGCAGGTCAGCGAGCAATTGCGCGCCAAGGGCCACCCCGAGCGCTTCAGCCACGGCCTGCGCATCACCGACCCGACCGCGCTCGACGCCGCGCAGGAGGCCGCCGGACAATTGCGGTTCGAGATCGAGGCGGCGTTCTCGCAAGGCCTGCCCAACACCCCGATGGCCAACGCCACGGTGCGCGTGGTCTCGGGCAATTTCCTGACCGCCCGCCCGGTGGGTATCGTCGACGGCGTCGATTTCGGCCACAGCGGTCTGGTGCGCAAGGTCGACGCAGGTGCGATCCGGGGCGCGCTGGACAACGGTGCGGTGGTGCTGCTCAGCCCCTTCGGCTTTTCGCCGACGGGCGAGGCCTTCAATCTCGCGATGGAGGAAGTCGCAACCTCCACGGCGATCGCGCTGGGAGCTGACAAACTGCTATTCCTGACGGAGATTGCCGGCATCCACGAGAACCCCGCGGACCCGGAAAGCCCTATCGACACGGAACTCACGCTCGCGGACGCCGAGCGTCTGCTCGCCAAGCTGCCTCGTGCAATGCGGCCCACCGATCTGGCCTTTTACCTGCAGCATTGCATCAAGGCCTGCCGCGCCGGCGTCGAGCGCTCTCACATCCTGCCATTCGCCACCGACGGCGCGCTGCTGATGGAGGTCTATACCCACGACGGCATCGGCACGATGATCGTCGATGAAAAGCTCGAAAGTCTGCGCGAGGCCACCGCCGACGATGTCGGTGGCATCTTGCAATTGATCGAACCCTTCGAGCGCGACGGGACGCTGGTGCGGCGCGAACGCCACGAGATCGAGCGCGATGTCGCCTGCTACACCGTCATCGAGCACGACGGCGTGATATTTGGCTGCGCGGCCCTGTACCCCTACCCCGAGCAACGCACAGGGGAAATGGCGGCGCTGACGGTCTCACCCGAGGTTCAAGGCCAGGGTGACGGCGAGCGCATACTGAAGCGTGTGGAGCAGCGCGCGCGCGCCCTCGGGCTCGACAGTATGTTCGTGCTCACGACGCGCACGATGCACTGGTTCATCAAGCGCGGCTTCGCGCCGGTGGACCCCGAATGGCTGCCCGAAGCCCGCAAGCGAAAGTACAACTGGGATCGGCGCTCGCAGGTGCTGGTCAAGACACTGAAGTGAAACCTGCGCGGCCATGCCGCCGCGCCCCCGCCCCCAACGAGGAGAACGAGCCTATGGCACGCATGGTTCAATGCACCTACTTGAAAAAGGAAGCCGAGGGGCTGCCCTTTCCGCCCTATCCTGGGGAATTGGGCAAGCGCATCTACGACAACATTTCGAAAGAGGCCTTCGAGGCCTGGAAGCGGCATCAGACGATGCTGGTCAACGAGAACCGGTTGAATCTGGCTGACGCGCGAGCGCGCCAATATCTGGCGCGTCAGATGGAGAAGTTCTTCTTTGGCGAAGGCGCCGACCAGCCTCAGGGCTTCGTGCCTCCGACCTGATCGAAGTGGATGTTGGCTGGTCCGGGTCGATAATTCTCGGGAATTGCGATGGGCGGTTTTGTAGTATTCTCCGCCCTCGTCAAATCTTCCTGAGGAGTATCACATGGCTACTGTTGCTGAATTGCTGGAACAACGCGCAGCCCTCGAAAAGCAGATTGCCGAAGCGCAGCGCGAAGAGCGTGCCTCTGCCATTGCACAGGTTCGGGCACTGATGAGCCAGCATGGTTTGAACGCTGCCGATCTGGCTGGCCGTGGTATCGCAAGCGTCAAGGCGCCCCGGGCCAAGGGCAGCGGTACGGTGGCCCCGAAGTATCGCGATCCGGCCTCCGGCAAGACCTGGTCGGGCCGAGGTCTCAAGCCCACGTGGCTGCGTGACGCGCTCGCTGGCGGCAAGAGCCTGGGCGACTTCGCGATCTGAATTTCCTCATCGAGCCGCCGGCCGGGTCAGCGACCATGTCGCCCTTACCCGGCCACTCTTGGCTAGACTCGGCGCGGTGAGCATCCGCGGCCAGATCCCCGAAAGTTTCATCCAGGACGTGCTGCAGCGCGTGGACGTGGCCGACATCGTCGGCCACCACGTGACGCTGCGCAAGGCCGGCATCAACCTGCTGGGTCTGTGTCCATTTCACGGCGAGAAGACACCGAGTTTCACCGTCAGCCCGACAAAGCAGTTCTACCACTGCTTCGGTTGCGGCGCGCATGGCGACGCCATCCGCTTCCTGATGGAGCACAACGGCTTGGGCTTCGTCGATGCGGTGAGCGAGCTGGCGCGGACGGCCGGCTTGAAGATGCCCGAGGCGCCGGCCGATCCCGCCGAGCAGGCGCGGGCTGCGCAGGCGCGGGAGCGCCGCGCCAACCTCGGCGAGGTACTGGAGCGCGCGGCCACGCATTACCAGGCGCGGTTGAAGGATAGCGAGCGTGCCATCGCCTATCTCAAGCGCCGCGGCCTGACGGGCAGTATCGCGCGGCACTTCGGCCTGGGTTACGCGCCCGACGGCTGGCGCGGCCTCGCAAGTGTGTTCCCGCGCTACGACGACCCTGTGCTGGCGGAAGCCGGTCTCGTGATCGTGCAAGGCGAGGACGGGGAGGAGCGCAAGCGCTACGACCGCTTCCGTGACCGGATCATGTTCCCCATCCGCTCGGCCAAGGGCGAAGTCATCGGTTTCGGTGGGCGGGTGCTGGACAGCGGCGAGCCGAAATATCTGAACTCGCCCGAGACGCCGGTATTCGTCAAGGGGCGTGAGCTTTACGGGCTGTTCGAGGCGCGCTCCGCCATTCGCGAGCGTGGGTATACGCTGGTCGTCGAAGGCTATATGGACGTCGTCGCCCTGGCGCAGTCGGGCATCGGCAACGCCGTGGCCACGCTCGGGACCGCCTGCACGGCCGATCACGTGCAAAAGCTGCTGCGGTTCACCGACCGTGTGGTCTTCAGCTTTGACGGGGACGCCGCGGGTCGGCGTGCGGCCGGCAGGGCTCTGGAGGCGGTGTTGCCGCTGGCCACCGACCTGCGCAGCTTCCGTTTTCTTTTCCTGCCGCCCGAACACGATCCGGATTCCTTCGTGCGCGCGCACGGGACGGCAGCCTTCGAAGGGATGGTGGAGGCGGCGACGCCCCTGTCGCAGCAGCTCGTCGAACATGCCGCAGCCGACACCGATCGCGGCTCGGCCGAAGGCCGGGCTCGCATGCTGGCCCAAGCCCGGCCCCTGTGGGAGCAGTTGCCAGCGGGCGCCCTGCGTGGACAGATTCTGGCGGCTCTGGCACAGGCCGCGAGCCTGACGCCTCAGGACCTCGCCAGCCTGTGGGGATCGGGCCGGGGCGCCGGCAAGCCAGCGGCCCCGTCCCGTCCATCGCCAGTGGCTGGCTCCGGACGCCTGGCACCCGTGGTGGCGGGAGTGCGTCAGCCCGCGGATCATGTGGCGCGTATCCTGCTG
Source organism: uncultured beta proteobacterium (assembly GCA_903876715.1). Classification (GTDB taxonomy): domain Bacteria; phylum Pseudomonadota; class Gammaproteobacteria; order Burkholderiales; family Burkholderiaceae_C; genus Rubrivivax. Next base: position 1,317 of record CAIRBF010000085.1, on the reverse strand, counting down.
TCGAATGCAGCTTGGTGGTTCGACCTGTCAGGCGCCGAGCAGGAGATGCTGTTGGGGCTGCAATCCTGGCACGGTGCGCTGTTTCGCTGGCTCGAGCGCGATCTGACCGAGCATGGGCCGCGCGAGTGGCCCGAGTTGCGCGAACTGATCGTTGCGGAGCCGTTCGCGGGCCCGGTTCTGGCGCTGGTGGACCATGCGCCTGTACAGATGGCACCGGAACGCGAGGATCTTCGCAGCGCGGTCACGCAGACGGCGCGCGTGATCGCGCAGCGAGAGACCTTGCGCGTGCTCGGGCGCTCCGGCTGAGCGGCAACCGCCGGGGCTCGCAGGCCACCACCCTCACCGTCCGGAATCGCGCACCAGCGCCTACGGCCTCCTTGTGTCGCGTGTCCAGGGTATAATCCACGGCTGCGCCAAAACGCAACAACAACGCAAGACTGCACGGCAACAGCCGCCTCCGTCAGCCACCAGCAACCCGTGATCGACGCGGCCGGCCCGGCCACGCTGCCAGGGGCATCACGCCTGACGGCAAGCCCACCGGTGCTCGCCTCTCCTCTTTGCGAACGGCCAGCGTCACGAGCCCGGACCAGCTGCCCCGAGGCCACGCCTGCCGCCTGACCGGTTCGTCAGCACCACCGAAGGTAATAGATGACTGCGAAGAAGACCGCCCCCTCCGAGTCGAAGGACACCGGCGCCAAGCGCAAGGGTGACGTGTCGGAATCGGTTTCCGACCAGCACGCCGCCGAATCGAAGGCTGCCGTGTCGGTCGAGGGCAAGTCAGACCAGGGCAAGGCTGCCACCAAGGCCACGCCAGCGGTCAAGCCGCCAAAGGCGGCCAAGGAGCCGAAGGCGGCCAAGGAGCCGCAAGCAAAAGCAGCCAAGGCCGACGAAGGCACCCGCAAGGGCAAGAGCAAGGGCGAGGACAAGGACAAGGCAGAGAAGGTTCGGGAAAAGCCCGAAGCGGACGACGAGGACGCGACGGAACTCGAAGCGGAGTTCGACGCGGCCGCCGATGCAGACACGCTGGATCCGGTCGAAGCTGCCGACACCATCGAGGCGGACGCCGAGGACAAGGCCAAGGCCAAGCCGCTGCGCATGAAGGTCTCGCGCGCCAAGGAGCGCGCGCTGATGCGCGAGTTCGGGCTCGACGAGACCACGCTGACCGAGGAAGAGGTCGCCAAGCGCCGCCAGGAACTGAAGACGCTCATCAAGATGGGCAAGACGCGGGGTTTCCTGACGCACCAGGAGATCAACGACCACCTGCCCGAGAAGCTGGTCAACGAGGAGATCCTCGAGGCCATCATCTCGATGCTCAAT
>CAIRBF010000084.1 GCA_903876715.1 uncultured beta proteobacterium | reverse complement strand
GATCACCGTGTTCGACCAGGGGGGCAATGAGTACCTGGCCAACGTCTACTACGCCAAGACCCAGCGCGCCAGCCCGGACGACCAGACCAACAAGTGGCAGACCCACGTCTACATCGGCGACACCAAGCTCGATGAATTCCTTTCCCAGGCCACGGGTGAAACCGGGGACAAGCTCTTCGTCAACAAGTACGGGCAGGTCAAGCCTGAGAGCGAGATCGAACCGCAGTTGATCGCGCGCGGCGTGAGCAAGCTGTTCAATCTCGACGAGCTGAAGAACCTGCAAGCCTCGACACCGGCCGAGTACGACGGCGACGCCTTCGAGGCGGCCGACCTGACGATGCTCAAGAGCGGCACCTTCAGCATCGCGGACAAGCTGGGCACCACCGACGGCCCCAAGGGCATCGCCTTCCGGGTGAACATCGACGACTCGCCCACCGATGCGGTGATCGATCTGTCCGACCTGTATGACGTGGGTGCAGACCCGATGAGCGGCGTGGAGATGGCGCGCGTCCTCGAGTCGCGCATCAACCAGGTCTACGGCGACCGGCGCGACTTCAACCTGTCCTCGCTGGAGGATGGCACGACCGCGAAACAGATCAATCTGTTCCGCATGCGTGTGGCCACCGCCACCGAGGGCAACGGCGAAGAGGACCTTGCCATCACGCTCGGCGCAGGCGACGACATCAAGTCGCTCAGCCCCGCGCGGCTGGAGGAACTCATCAACGAAGCACTGACGGACAAGTTCACGGCGGGTGACCTGCCGATCCAGATCACGGCCGAGTACTCCGCGCCCCAGCAGACCTTCCTCTTCAAGTCCACCACCGCCTCGGAGATCGGCGTCAAGGCCTACGGCACGACCAGCGCCAACGAGATCTTCAGCCTGACGCAGAACTACTCGGTCGTCAATGGCGAGACCGGCAATTACGGCGGGCAGGTCATTCCCAACGGCCAGGCCCTGCGCGACTACAACTCCAACTACACGCTCAGCGACCAGCGTTTCGGCGTGCGCGTGCGCTTCGACGACACGGTGGGCGTGTTCAGCATCCTCTCGGGCACCACCGGGGACTCGTCGTCGGTGGCCGTGGTGGCGCCCGCCAGCGGCGATGCTGCGGCTGCGTCGAAGTTCGTCAATTTCCAGAAGATCTTCAACTTCAACCCCGGCATCCAGGACGCCGAGGACGCGCCCACCCGGGGCGTGCGTTCCACCGCGGCGCAGGTGATGGGCACGGGGATCGGCGTGAACCTGGACAACAAGTTCCGCCTCAACAGCGAGACCAACAAGTTCACGGTGACGGTGGACAACGTCACCGGCCTGGTGGCCCTGCCGGTGGGCCAGGACTTCACCAAGGAGAGTTTCCGCGCGCTGCTGGAGCAGCGGATCAACTCGCTGCAGGACAGCCTGGGCCGCACCGTCAGCGGCGTGCGCGTGGAGTTCGTGACCCAGGGCCCGCAGACGATGCTGAAGTTCACCTCCGGCACCGAGGGCGATGACTCTTTCCTGAAGGTCAGCGGGCCGAGCTACTGGGGACTGAACGATCTCGAGAGCGGGCGCGGCAAGACCGAGCGCTGGATTGCGCCGCCGCAGGCCGTGAACTCGGCCGGCGTGGCCCTGTACGTCGACCGTGACGGCAACGAAACCACGGAAGCCGGCGACTACTCCGAGACCGAGGCCCGGGATCTGTGGTCGGCCATCTACCTGGACAAGGGCGAACTGACCTTCGACACCAGCGGCAACCTCGTCTCCCCCTCGGTGCCGATCGCCTTCAAGCCCAACACCATCGGCGAGACCGGCGCGACCCTGGAGTTCTCGATCGACTACGAAGGCTCGACCCAGTACGCCTCGGGCTTCGCGGTGCTGGCGCAGAGCCAGAACGGACGGCCGGAGGGCGACCTGATCGGCCTGAACATCGGCGACGACGGCCTGGTCTCGGCCAACTACTCCAACGGCACGCAGAAGAACCTGGCCAAGATCATCCTGGCGAACTTCACCGCGCCCACGGGCCTGCGCCAGTTGGGCGACAGCAGCTATCTGGCCACTTCCCAGTCCGGTGCCGCGACCCTGGGCGAGGCGGGGACGGCCGGCTTCGGCACGGTGCGCGCCGGTGCGCGCGAGCGCGCCAACGTCGACCTGACGCAGGAGCTGATCGAGCTCATCACCTCCCAGCGCAACTTCCAGGCCAACGCCAAGGCGATCGAGACCAACAACACGCTGACCCAGGCCATCATCAACCTGCGTTCCTGATGCGCACGGACCCGACGGCGACTGAGGCGGTGGCGAGCCCATGGACAAGCTGATCTTCAATCCGCTGGCGACGCTGCGCGAGCAGGCCGTCGTGCGCCAGGCCATCGTGCACGAGCTCAGCAACGTCGCCACGGTCGGCTTCAAGCGCAGTTTCCAGACCGCGCTGCGCAGCCTGAAGTTCGAGCGCGAGGGCTTCGACACGCGCTACCAGGCGCAGGCCCTCTACAGCGATCGCATCGACCTGAAACCCGGCCCCCTGATGGCCACCGGCCGGCCGCTCGACGTGGCCATGGTCGGCAACACGGTGCTCACCGTGCAGGGCGCCGACGGGCAGGCCGCCTACACGCGCCGCGGCGACCTGCGCGTCAACGCCACCGGCCAGGTCGAGACGGGCAGTGGCGCGCTCGTGCTCGGCGAGGCCGGGCCCTTGTCGGTGCCAGCGGGTTTCGACATCACGATCACCCTCGATGGCCAGGTCTTCGCCCTTGATCCGGGCCAGGTCGGCGTGGCGGCCCCGGCCGCCGTCGGGCGCCTGCGCCTGCGTGACGCCACCGAGACGCCGTTGTCGCGGCGCGAGGACGGGCTGTTCCAGGTTGCGGGCCAGCCGCCGGGCACCGAGTTGCCCGCCGGTGGCACCCCGGCCGTGCAGCCGCGTGCGCTCGAGGGCAGCAATGTCGGCGCCGTCGACGCGATGACCCGGATGATCGACCACGCACGCAGCTTCGAGACCCAGATCCGCCTCATCAAGGAGATGAAGGAACTGGACGCCAGCGGCGCTTCGATGATGAGGCAAGGCTGAGGCCCGGCCCAGCCGCCCCCACACCCTGATACCCCCGAGGAGACCGCACCATGGATGCGTCGATGTGGATTGCCAAGACCGGCCTGGACTCGCAGCAGATGCGGATGTCGGTCATCTCCAACAACCTGGCCAACGTCAACACCACGGCCTACAAGCGGGACCGTGCGACCTTCGAGGACATGCTGTACCAGGCGATCCGCCTGCCTGGCGCGCAGACCCAGGGCGCAGCCGCCTCGCCCACCGGCCTGATGATCGGCACGGGCGTGCGCATCGTCGCGACCGAGAAGAACTACCAGCAGGGCTCGATCATCAGCACCAAGGCTCCGCTGGACATCGCGATCGCCGGCGACGGCTTCTTCCCGATCCAGCAGCCCGACGGCACGACGGCCTATACGCGCGACGGCGGCTTCAAGCGCTCGTCCACCGGGCAGCTCGTCACCGCCAGCGGCGACCTGCTGCTGCCCGCGATCACCATCCCGGCCAATGCCACGACGCTGACGATCGGCCAGGACGGCTCGGTCGCGGTGGAGCTGCCGGCCGGGGCCGGATCGCAGGCCCTGGGGCAGTTGCAGTTGGCCCGCTTCGTCAACCCCTCGGGCCTGCAGTCCGTGGGCCAGAACCTGCTGCGCGAGACCGGCGCCAGCGGCCCGCCCCAGCTGCTCGCGCCCGGGCAGGGCGGGGCGGGGCGCACCTTGCAGGGCTCGCTCGAGGCCTCGAACGTCAACGTCGTCGAGGAGATGGTCAACATGATCGAGACCCAGCGCGCCTACGAGATCAACTCGAAGGCCGTCTCGGCCGTCGACGGCATGCTGCGCTTCCTCAACAACAACATGTGATGCAGACCATGACGACCGAAAGCCAGTCTGGCGGCGCCGGGCCGACTCAAGCGGCGAGGGGTGGGGTCGAATCACTCTTCATGGGGTTCATATCCGGCACACGCACCGTCGTCGGCGCCGTGCGCCGGGCAGCGCATGCGGGCGGCGGCGCGCTGCTCGTGGCGGCGCTGGCTGCCGGGTGCGCGACCGAGCCGCCCAAGCTGGTGCACACCCCCAGCTTCGAGCCCGTGCAGCCCATCCCGGTCGACCCGGTGCGGCACGCCACCGGCGGCATCTACAACGGGCGCCAGAGCGACCACTGGTTCGGTCGCGGCCGCAGCTACCAGGTCGGTGACGTCGTCACGGTGCTGCTGAACGAGTCGGCCCAGGCGGCGCGGCAGCAGAGCCGCAACGTCAAGCGCGAGTCGAGCAACGACGTCGTGCCGAGCGGGCTGGCGGCGACGCTGGCCGGGCAGAGCACGCGCCTGGCGGGCCTGAACCTGAACGGCGCAGCCATCTCCAGCGAGGGGCAGGGCGAGGCCGGGCAGCGCGCCAGCCTGACGGGCTCGGTGGCGGCCACGGTGGTCCAGGTGCTGGCCAACGGCAACCTCGTGATCCGCGGCGAGAAGCAACTGGCGCTGGCCGAAGGCACCGAGCTGATCCAGGTCAGCGGCGTCATCCGCCCCGAGGACATCTCGGCCAACAACGTCGTGCAGTCGCGCCGTCTGGCCAATGCGCAGTTCACCTACCGCGGCACCGGCGAGCTCGAGGAAGCCAGCCGCACCGGCTGGGGCACGCGCATGGCCCTGAAGTTCTGGCCCTTCTGATGCGCACCGCAGGCGAAGGACAACGATCATGACGACGGCGCGAATTTCCGGCATGGGGCAGGGCGGTGTACTGGACGCGTGGACGGCCGCGGCGCGGTGGATGTCCCTGGGGCTGCTGACGCTGGGCCTGCTCGTGTCGGGCGCGCCGGCACGGGCCGAGCGCATCAAGGACCTGGCCAGCGTGGCGGCCGTGCGACCGAACCAGCTGATCGGCTACGGCCTCGTCGTCGGCCTGGAGGGCACGGGCGACGGCGCCGATGTCTCGTTCACCGCGCAGAGCATGCGGGCCATGCTCAGCCGCCTGGGCGTCAACGTCGACGGCCCCTTGTCGGACTTCGACACCGGCGGCGGCGGCGGGGGCAAGATCGACATCAAGAACGTGGCCGCGGTCATGGTGACGGCCGAGCTGCCTGGGCTGGCCAAGCCCGGGCAGCGCATCGACATCAACGTCTCGGCCATCGGCAAGGCGTCCAGCCTGCGCGGCGGCAACCTGCTGCTGACCAGCCTGCGCGGTGTGGACGGAGAGATCTACGCGCTGGCCCAGGGGCCGCTGACCGCCACCGCGGTGGACGAAGGCGCCGCCGGCTCGCGCGTCAAGGTGGGTGTGCCGACGTCGTCGCGCATCCCCGGGGGCGCTTTTGTCGAGCGCATCGTCGACACCCCGTTCGACAAGTCCGACCAGGTGGTGCTGAACCTGCGCGAGGCCGACTTCACCACCGCGAACGCGGTCGTCCAGGCGGTCAATGCCCAGTTCGGCGAGGGCGTGGCGCGGGCCATCGACGCCGTGTCGGTGGCAATCCGCGCGCCGCAGGACCTCTCCAGCCGCGTGGCCTTCGTCAGCATGGTCGAGAACATGACGGTCAAGCCCGGCGAGCCGCCGGCGCGGGTGGTCGTGAACGCCCGCACCGGCACCGTCGTCATCAGCCGCAATGTGCGCGTGAACGCGGCCGCGGTCTCGCACGGCACGATCTCGGTGGCCATTTCGGCCACGAACGAGGTCTCGCAGCCCAACGCGTTGGCGGGCGGGCAGACCGCGGCGGTGCAGAACGCCCAGGTCCAGGTGCGCGACCCGAAGAACCCGATGTTCCTGTTCCAGCCCGGGGTGGACCTGCGCCAGATCGTGGATGCCGTCAACCAGGTCGGCGCCACGCCTTCCGCCCTGATCGCCATCCTCGAAGCACTGAAGAGCTCGGGCAGCCTGCGGGCCGACCTGATCGTCCTGTAAGCCCTGCGCCCCGACCCGCCCCCCATGACCGATGTCACCGCCACCGCGCGCACCTTTCTCGACTTCGAGGGCCTGGGCCGCCTGCGTGGCCAGGCGCGCGCCGACGGCAGCGACCCCCGGGCCCTGCAGGAGGCGGCGCGCCAGTTCGAGGCGCAGTTGCTGCACCAGATGCTGCAGGCCATGCGCCAGGCCGTGCAGCGCGACGAGGAGAACGTCTCCGGCGCGCAGGACCTGTACCAGGAAATGATGGACCGCGAGGTGGCGCTGCTCGTGGCCCGCAATGGTGGGCTCGGCATGGCCGAGACCATGGTGAGGCAGCTGGGCGGCGCCGGCGCGCCCGCCGAGGACGAAGCCGCCGGCAACACGCCTGCGCTGCAGGCCCCCCCGCCGGCCGGCCTGCCCCTGGCGACCGCGCCCGTGCCCGAGGCCGACACCTGGCGCGCGCTCAGCAGCCGCGCCGCCGGCACCGGCCTGCCCCTGAACCCGGCCGCCGCCGCAGGTGAGACCCGATGAGTGATCTTCTGGGCCTGGGCAGCACGGGCGTGCTGGCCTACCAGCGCGCCCTGACGACCGTCAGCAACAACATCGCCAACGTTGCGACCGAGGGCTATTCGCGCCAGGAGGCGATCCTCATCACCATGCCGCCGCGCCCGGTGGGCACGCAGTCCATCGGCATGGGCGTGGTGGCGCAGACGGTGCGCCGGCAATACGACGAGTTCGTCGAGACCAACCTGCGCCAGAGCGCCAGCAACTGGACGGGCCAGGCCCCGCTGGTGCAGTACGCCTCCCGCGTGCTGGACCTGATGGCCGGTGAGCAGACCGGCCTGGTGGGCGCGATGGCGCGCTTCTTCGACACCGCGCGCGACGTGTCCGCCGACCCGGCGTCGCCCATCTCGAGGGCGTCCTTCGTCGTCGAGACCGGGACCCTGGCCGCCAGCGTGCGGCAGTTGCGCGGCCAGATCGACGACATCGACACCGAGACCCGGGGCAGCATCGACAACGCCGTCGATCGCATCAATACCCTGTCGGGCCAGATCGCCCTTGTCAACCGCCAGCTGCTCAAGCGCACCGACCTCGACCGCCAGCCGCCGGAACTGCTGGACCATCGCGACCGCCTGCTGCGCGAACTCGCCGAGGTGGTGCAGATCCGCACCACCTTCGAGACCAACGGCGAGGTCTCGGTCAGCCTCACCGAGACCATGCGCACCGGGCTGGTGGTGGACCGTGGCCGGACGATCGAGGCCACCGCCATCCACACCCCCTCCACCGGCCGGGTGGAGCTGCAGCTCGGCCCGCGCAACGGCCGCGAGACGGTCGCCGGCTTGACCGGCGGCGAGATCGGCGGCCTGCTCGCCTTCCGCGAGCAGGTGCTCGCGCCCACGCGCCAGCGCCTGGACCAGATCACCCAGGCCCTCGTGGACGGCGTCAACGGCGCGCACCGCAGCGGCATGGACTTGCTGGGGCAGGTGGGGGGTGACCTGTTCGGCATCGAAGCCGGGCGCGACCCTTCGGCCGGCATGAAGGTGCTGATCTCCGACCCCAACCGCATCGCGGCCGCGGGACTGTTCCGCGCCATGACCGACCCGGCCAACGTCGGCAAGGCGGTGGCGACGGTGGCCTACGTGCCGCCGGCACTGGAGGGCCCGGCGCCGGCGCTGGAGGAGCGTTTTGCCAGCGTCGGGCTGGCGAGCTCGCCGCAGGCCGTGGAGATCGGCCTCGGCCAGCAGCCGGTGGCCGTGATCTCCGCCGGCCTGAAGAATGGCGTCGTGTACTTCGACCCGGCCACCGGGCAGTGGCCGCAGGTGCTGACACGCGAGGGGCGCCACCTGCTGGGCAGCGCGCTGACCGTGGACCAGCAGCGCGACGTGCTCGCCCTGCCGGGCATGACCCCGGGCTCCACCTACAGCGCGGACTACCTGAACAAGGCCGTCGGCGATGACGCCTACCGGGGCGGTGACTATTTCCTCGGCGCCCTGTCGCGCTCGGCGGTGGTGCCTTCCTACGACCCCAAGACCGGTGACGAGGTGGGCACGATCGTCGCACCCGCACGGCTGGACGGCGCACCGATGGCCACGAGCTGGCCGGCCGGGGGCATCGCGGCCGGTGCCGTCGTGCTCAACGGCACCGCCATGCCCGCGCTGGCCACGCCGGCCAACGCCGCCGACGTGGCGGGCTGGATCAACGCGCAGCGGGCCCAGACGGGAGTGGCCGCCACCGCCACCCAGTCCGTGCGCCTGCCGGCCGGCAGCGTGTACGCGCTCAACGAGGTGGCGAGCCAGGTCAGCCTGAAGGCCGAGGGTGCAGGCTACACGCAAGCGCAGATCACCACGCCCGACGGCGGCTGGAAGAGCGTCGACGACCTGGCTGCCGCCATCAACACGCAGGCGTCTTCCAGCGGCGTGTGGGCGCACGTGTCCATCCACGGCGACCTGGTCCTGACCAACCCTGACGCGGCGGCCTTGACCATCGGCGGTGACCTGCTCGCGACCCGCGGCACCTTCGGCGCGACGCTGACCCTGGCACCGGCCCAGCGCACCACCAGCGTCGGCTTCGGCTCCGCCGCCACGGTGATCAACGCGGGTCAGCCTTTCGACCTGAGCTTCGACGAGCAGGGCGGCGTCTCGGCGACGACGATCAGCGTGACCGACGCGACGCCGGCCGGCGTCGTCAGCGCGATCAACGCCGCCAACCTGGGGGTGACCGCGCAGCTCGTCGACAGCGGGGACGCCTTGCCCTGGAAGGTGGTCGTCACCGGCACGGACCAGCCGTTCACGCTGAGCAGCGCGCTGCCCGGGCTGGGCTGGGGCGCGTCGACCGTCGACGTCGGCACGGAGATCCGGCTCGGCCTTGGAACCGGCGGCACCCCGGACGTGCTGTCGCGCCTGGGCTTGCGCACCGGCGTGCACTGGCTGGGCGAGACCCCCGAAGACCTGGTGGTGCTGCTGTCGGGCGAAGGCCGGGCCCAGGTGTCGGCCGCCTACCAGACACAGCCCGCGTTCGACCTGCGGGAGTCCCTGCGCTCGGCGCCGGTGGCTGTGGAGTTCTCTTCACCCACGCGCTACCGGGTCGTGGACGTGGCCTCGGGCTCGGTGCTGGCCGATCGCACCTACAACCCGTCCGACATCTCGGCTGTCATCGACTACCGCGGGCTGCAACTGCGCCTGTCCAAGCCGCCGCTGGCCAACGACCGTTTCATCATCGACGGCAACCGCAGCGGCGTGGGCGACAACCGGGCCATGCAGACGCTGGCGGCCCTGGGTGACGCCGAGCTGCTGCCCGGGCGCCTGACGCTGCAGAACGCCTACCTGCAGCACTCCAGCAGCGTGGGCAACGTGGCGCGCCAGGCGACCATCGCCCAGGAGGCCTTGTCCGTGGTGTACCAGCAGTCGGTGCAACTGCGCGAGAACGTGGCCGGCGTGAACCTGGACGAAGAGGCGGCCGACCTGATCCGCCTGCAGCAGGCCTACCAGGCCAGCGCGCGCGTCATGCAGACGGCCACGACGATGTTCGACACCCTGCTGCAGATCCGCTGAGCGCCATGAAGATCTCCACCTCCTATTTCTACGACCGCGCCGCGCGCAACATCGGCGACGCGCAGCTGCGCCTGTCCACCACGCAGGCCAAGCTGTCCAGCGGCAAACAGCTGGCCGCCCCGAGCGAGGCGCCCGACCAGGCTCTGAGCGTCGAGCGCCTGCGCGCGGCGGTGAATCACAACGAGGCCTTGACCGGCCAGTTGCGCTCGGTGCAGGCGCGCCTGAGCTCGGAGGAGACCACGCTCGTCTCCACCAACCGGCTGCTGATCCGGTTCAAGGAGCTGTCGATCGGCGCCGTCAACGACCCCTTCAACCCCGACAACCGCGTGGCCATGGCGCGCGAGATGACCTCGCTGCGCGAGGAACTGCTGACCCTGGCCAACGCGCGCGACGACCGGGGCCAATACCTGTTCGCAGGCTCGGCGGTCGGCGAGCCCCCTTACGTGGCCGATGCCGAAGGCCGCGTCGACTACCGCGGCGACCAGACCGAGGCCTGGGTGCGCTCGGGCGAGCAGCAGATCGTGCGCTTCAACCGGGCGGGCAACGACGTCTTCGTCCGCGTGCTGCGCGGCGACCCGCAGAATCCTGTCGGTGTGCCCTTCTTCGACGTGCTGGACGACGCGATCGCGGCCGTCGAGGCGGGCGACTCCGCCGGCATGGGCCGTGGCGTGGGTGAGCTGGACCAGCTCCTGCGCGGCAACGAGCTGGCCATGGTGCAGAGCGGGGCCGACCAGCGAACGGTCGACAACCAGACCCTGCAGATCGAGGACAACGTGCTGCTCCTGCGCAGCCTGCAGTCCGACCTGGAAGACCTGGACTACACCGTGGCGGCCAGTCGGATGAAGCAGGAGATGAATGCACTCGAGGCCGCGATGACCAGCTTCGGCAAGCTCTCGCAGTTGACCCTCTTCAACATGATCGACGTCTGACGGGAGCGTCGAGCGGGCCGCTGCGTCCGCGGTACTCAAGTTAGGCGTGGTCCCGTCGAATCGTTCTAGGTGAGGAAGGGCTGAAGCCCGGCCGCTCCCGCCGAAACACTACACAGCACCCCATGGCCACCTCCAGCATCGTCAGCAGCCTCGGTGCCGGTTCCGGCATCGACATCAAGAAGCTGGCCGAGGACCTGGTGTCCGCCGAGCGGGTGCCGCGCCAGGAGCAGATCGACAAGCGCATCACGCGCAACGAGGCCAAGATCTCCGGCTACGGCGCGGTGCGCTACGGCCTGTCGGCACTCAAGGACGCCTTTGCCGCCTTGAACGAGACGGGTGACTTCGCCACCGTCAACGCGGCGAGCAGCCAGTCCTCTGCGGTGTCGGCCACGGCGACCTCGGCGGCCTTGGCAGGGCGTCACAGCATCGCCGTGACCGCGCTGGCGACCGCGCAGCGCAACACCAGCGTCGCGGGCTACGCCACCAAGGCGGCCACCCTCAACGGTGGTGCCCCCTTCGACCTGAGCGTGTCCATCGGTGGCGGGGCCGCCCAGGCCATCAAGGTCGAGACGGCCAGCCCCGAAGGCGTCGTCAACGCGATCAACGAAGCCAAGCTGGGCCTGACCGCCACCCTGATGAACGCGGGTGGCAACAACCCGTGGCGGATCGTCGTCACCGGGGAGACCGGCGCCACCAAGTTCTTCACCCTGACGAGCCCGGTTGCGGGCCTGGACTTGTCGCACCGGGTGCAGGAGGTGGCCGACGCGAGCCTGACCGTCGACGGCCTGCCGGTGACGCGGTCGAGCAACCGCATCACCGACCTGATCGACGGGGTGACCTTGAACCTGTCGGCCCTGACCACCGCCCCCGGCGCGACCCTGGACCTCAGCCGCGACACCAGCGGCGTGCGTGCCAAGGTCGACGCACTGGTCAGCGCCTACAACGACCTCGACGACACCCTGAACGTGCTGTCCGACCCGGGCAGTGATGTGGAGAAGTTCGGGGGCGCCCTGGACGGTGACCGCCTGGTGCAGGTCGTGCGCAGCGAGGTCCGCCGCCTGTTCTCGGGCCTCTCCAGCACCCCGGGGGCGACGGTGCGCTCGGCCGGCGACGTCGGCCTGTCGGTCGACCGCTACGGCAAGATGTCGCTGGACGCCACCAAGCTCGAGGCGGCGCTGCAGTCGAACTACGACGAGGTCGTGAAGATGTTCAGCGCGGGCCAGGCCACGCACAGCGTCTTCAGCCCAGACCCTGCCGGCCTGGCCGGCGACGCGGTGACCAAGATCGACCGCATGCTGCGCAGCGACGGCATGCTCACGCGCCAGAGCTCGACGGTCACCAAGGAGGTGGAGCGCTACCGCGCCGACCTGACCAAGCTCGAGGCGCGCATGAAGACGCTGCTGGAGCGCTACACGCGCCAGTTCAGCGTGATGGAGTCGCTCGTCGGCAACGCCACCAATCTGCGCACCGGCCTGACCAGTACCTTCGAGGGGCTGATGGCGATGTACACGAAGGGCTGAGGCCGCGTCCTCAGCCTGGCGCAGCCCCCGCGCTCAAGTTCCCGGCGCTGCCGTCGAGTCTCTTGTTGAAGGCCCCGCTGATCGGGGCCCACCTCAGCCCGGAGACCCGCCATGTCCGCAGACACCTCCCCCGTCGCGGCCGCCGCCCGCACCCCACCGCCACCGGCCGCCGCGGCTGCCAGCGCGTCGTCTGCCCGCCAGGCGACGCCCGCTGCGCAAGCCGCCGAGCCCGCGGCGCAGGCGGCAGCCGCGGCAGCCACGCACACCGTGACCTTGCGCCCGCCCGAGAAGGTGGACATCGGCTTCGATGCGCGCGAGACACGCCGCCAGCTCGAAGAAGCGATCCAGCAGCTCAACGACCAGGCCAAGCGCAACGGCCGCGACCTGAACTTCCGGGTCGACGACGCCATCGACCGCACCGTGATCACCGTGCGCAGCAAGCACACGGGCGAGGTGGTGCGCCAGATTCCGAGCGAAACCGTGCTCAGGGTGGCCCACAACATCGAGGACATGAAGGGCCTGCTGCTGAACGAAACCGCCTGAGCGCGCCCCAGCCGCTTCTCGCATTGAGCCCGCTCAAGTTCTGAACACTGCACCCGAATCATTCATTGAAGGCTAGCGAATAGCGGCTTTCGCCAGAGTCGAAAACCACTGTTCGTTGCAAGCCCCTGAAATCACCTGACCTGATCCGACATCAAGGAGAACCGAGATGACTTCCGTCAACACCAACGTCAAGGCCCTGTTCGCGCAGAACTCGCTGCAGGTCAACAACCGCACGCTGACCAGCGCGATGCAGCAGTTGTCCACCGGCAGCCGCATCAATGGCGCCAAGGACGACGCCGCCGGCCTGGCCATCGGCACCCGCATGAGCGCCGACCTGCGCGGCATGTCGGTGGCCATCCGCAACGCCAACGACGGCATCTCGATGATGCAGACGGCCGAAGGCGCGCTGGGCGAGATCAGCAACATGCTGCAGCGCATGCGTGACCTGTCGGCCCAGTCGGCCACGGGTTCGCTGACCGCCAGCAACCGCACCGCGCTCCAGAAGGAAGTGTCACAGCTGATCGCCGAGATCGACAACGTCGCCAAGACGACCAACTTCAACGGCATCAAGCTGCTGGACGGCAGTGCCGGGAGCGTGGCCATCCAGACAGGCGTCAACGAAGGTGACCAGGTCACCGTCGGTATCGAGGCCGCGTCGAGCAGGGCCCTGGGTCTACAGGGCTTCCGGGTTGAGGGGCAGGTGACGACCGGGCGTATCGGTACGGTGAATGCCCTGACCGCTTCTGCTGTGCAGATCAATGGGAAAAATGCTTTCGCTGCGACCGTATCGGGTTCGTCCGCTACTGTGCTTGCGGCAGCCATCAACAGCAACGTCGGGCAGCATCGGGTGACGGCCGCCGCGTTCAATACGGTGAAGGGTGCGGCGCCGACGGCGACGGTCTTTGCCGCGGGTGCGGTCAAGATCAACAACACTGACATTGGAGCAGCCAGCAGCGTCGAAGAGTTGGTGTCCAACATCAACCGTGATGCGGCCGGTGTGACGGCGGTGCTCGGCGGTGATGGGACTATCGAGCTGTCCAACGATACGGGTGCCGACATCTTGATCGCAGGTACCGCTGAGGAAACCGCTGGCTTCGTCGCAGCGGTTGGAACGACCACCTACAAGGGTTTCGTCACTCTGACCAGCATGGACGGCAATGACATCTCTGTCAAGGCGAAGAGTCCGGCGAACGGATACATCGGGGGCGTCGGCACGGTTGCTAACGTCAAGGCCTTGGGCTTGAACGAGACCGCTGACAGCCAATCGTTCACTGGCTCGGCGGTATCGTCTACTGCGCTGACGATCAGCGACGATCTGCGCATCAACGGGGTGAAGATCGGTGCGTCGAACGACGCGTCTGCGACCGCCAAGGTTGCGGCGATCAATACGGTGTCTGCCCAGACGGGGGTGACTGCATCGGCCAGCACGGAAGTGGTCGTCGGCCTGGATGTGACCGCGACCAACTTCGGCGTGTTGAACGGTGCGTCCGATGGTGTGACATTCTCGATCAACGGGCAAAAGGTCAACTTTAGCGGTATCACGAGCCTGGCTTCTGCGGTTACCGCCATCAATGACGCCGCCGTGCCGGACGTTCGGGCCAGTGCAGACAGCTCGGGCCGTCTGATCCTGAGTTCCACCACCGGTGCGAATATCACGGTGCGGGACGCGACAACCAATCTCGTCACATCGGTGGCAAGCACGAGCGGTGATACAACGTTAGTGGCGGATATTGCTACAGGCGCCACGGTGCGCGGGCGTATCTCGTTGACTTCATCCACCGGGGCGGACATTCGTGTCGAGTCGGCCATCGCGGGTTCTGCCGCCAAGATCGGCATGGCCGACCAGGGCGGGTCGGACACGCTAGTGGGTGGCGCCTTGTCGGTCACGACACAGGCTGGGGCCGGGCGGGCGATCACGGCAATTGACTCCGCCTTGGACCAGGTCTCGATGAGCCGCGCTGATCTGGGCGCCTTCCAGAACCGCCTGACGGCTGCCGTCGACAACCTCTCGAGCCAGAGCACGAACGTGGCCGAGGCCAAGGGCCGCATCATGGACACCGACTACGCCAAGGCCACGACCGAGCTGGCCCGCACGCAGATCATTCAGCAGGCTGCCACGGCGATGCTGGCGCAGGCCAACCAGCAACCGCAGATGGTGCTGTCGCTGCTGCAGTAAGCAGTCCGTGTAGATGCCGTGAGCGCAGGCTCACGGCGTCTGCGCCCACTCCCCAAGGATCGCCGCAGCCTGTCGCTGCGGCGATTTTTTCTTTGTGCCGCGGGTGCAGTGTGCGGCGCAGCGCGCGCTAGGAGCGCAGGCGTGCGAGCTCGGTCTCGACGACCGGCTCGACGGCGGCCGCCGTCTCGCGCACGGCCTTGAGCAAGGCGTGGACGCTCGCAATCTTCGCCAGCACCGACTTCTCGCTTGCCACCACAAAGCGCACCGACTTCAGCACCCCCTTGTGCGACGCGGCGAGGAAGGGTTTCGACTCCAGCCAAGCCAGAAATCGAAGCTGCTCACGGTCTATCCTGCGGGCCAACTGTGGCGTGACCTCGCCGCGCTCCAGCCACCGGCCGACCCGGCCGTGCCACGACACCGCATGCCGGACGTCGGACAGCAGGGCCGTCACCCGCTGTGCCACCCGGGCCTGCCGAGCCGCGTGTGTTGTCGCCCCCGGCACCGACTGGACGATCAGCTCGGCGGGTGCGACGCGTTCCCGAGCCGCGATGTGGTTCTCGATGAAGTCGTGCAAGGCCAGGTGCTGAAAGCCCTCGATGTAGGCCCCACCTTCCGTGCAGTTGAAGATCCTGTCGCCCATGCCTTGCGCGTGCAGGATGCGGGCGAGACTCATGAACTGGTCATGGAACATGAAGTAGGCCGACGGGCTCAGCACCGTGCCGCCATGGAACCCGGGCAACTCGTGCAGCGTGGATGCCGCTGTCGAGTCGTTCGCCCGGTCACCGGCGTACTGACGCTGGCCCGACAGTGCCAGGTCCTGCCCCACCAGCGCGATCGGCGCACAACCCCAGTTCACGGCGAGGCGGAAGGCGGACACCGACACCGACCCGCCGCTGATGTTCAGCGGTGGCGTCTCGAAGAGGTCGGCGAGCCACTGGTCGTCAGGCGTGCCGTTGAAGGTCCAGAAGACCCGCTTGAAACCGACATTGAGCACCTGGTGATGGCAGTTTCCCTTCGCGATCAGGATGCTGTCGGGGCACTGGTCGGCCAGATCGAAGAACCGGTAGGGGTCTGCGGTCAGGTCCAAGGGGTCGGTCACCATGACGACGTCGGGAATGACGCCGGCGCGCACGAGCCGCGTCAGCGTCTGTGCCGGCGCGATGATCAGCGCTCGGCCCTGCACGCTTCGCAGGTGGTCGATGTTCTTCTCCAGCGATGGGCCGGGGGAGGCGATGATGGCGGCGCGCCCTGCGAACACACCATCGAGCGCATGGAGCGGCGAGTGTCTGGCGAGGGTCGAGATGTTCCCGCAGGCCTGGCTCAGCCATTTCAGGCCGAACCTGACCAGGGTGGCGTCGTTCATCCCCGTCTGGCGCAGCCACATCTTGTAGCCTTCGAGCACGTCCACGACCTTTGACTCGTCGATGGCGTCGCCGATGCGGATCGTCGTCAGACGCTCGGACGGGATCTTCGGCAGCAGCATTTCCCAATTGATGAACGTCTCGTCTCCCGTGACATGGATGAACCCGGGCGATTCGGCAATTCCATCGGGGATCTGACCGACCAGCGCCGTCGCCTCCTGACCTCGGGCCTTGACAGCGGCCAGCAGTTCCCGGGTGACCTCGCCAGCCAGAAACAGCATGTCCTTGGAGAAGTTCCAGACCTCCGGCAGCATGACATCGAGGAACACGTGGCAGTTTTCCACCGAATCGAATCGATAGCCTTGCGACATTTGCTGCCGGACCTTGTCGCTCCAATCGGAAATCACTTTTTCCGAAACTTGCACGATATTGATGGCCAGTCGTGTGCGCTCGATGGCTGCCGGATCGAGTCGGGTGTCGTCGATACCGCCGAAAGACATCTGCTTGATGTCGCCGACTTCGGCACGCAACAGCCGAAGGGTGTCGTTGGCCGACCGGAATCGATCCAAGTCGTTTTCGCTCAGGGCCTTCAGGGCACGGTGTGCGAAGGAGGCCATTCTTTCAACGGACTGCGATTGGCGAACCAATGATTCCGATTGGAGTCCTGTGCTCATGATGTGCTCTAGACGGAAGGCTGCATGGGGAGATTCAATTCGTCGTACGCGTCAGCTGGTGTCCCGACCCGAGGTCGCGAAGTACCGTAGTCCCCGCGCCGACGACCGCCCTGGCGCCGATACGTATGCCCTGGATCACCACGGCGCCGGCACCGATGAAGGCACCTTCGTCGACCTGGACCCCGCCGCACAAGGTGGCGCCGGGTGCGATGTGAACGTGCGAGCCGATCGTGCAATCGTGATCAACGCCGGCCGCCGTATTGACGATGCTGTTCTCGCCGATCGAGCAGCCGGGCTGAACCACCGCGCCGGCCATGATCTGCACGCCCTCGGCCAGGCGTGATCCGGGCGCGACCCACGCATGCGGATGAACGAGGACGGGGAAGCGGTAGCCTCGTCTGCGCCAGGTCAAGAAGAGGTCCTCACGCCGCGTGCCCTTGGGCAACTGACCCATGCCCAGAAGCAACTGGACGTGCTCGGCCGGCATCTGCTCGATCGCAGCGTCCTGGGCCAGCACTTCCAGGCCTTCCCAGGTCTTCTGCCCTGCAGTGGTCAGCACGGGGTCGCTGACCGCATTCACATCCATGCCGGCCGCACGGGCCAGTGCAAGGATGACGCAGCCATGCCCACCTGCGCCGATCAGGATGCAGCGCGGCGCGATGGGCGGGCAGGCTTTCCCCGTCATCTCAGGTTTGCCCGGTCGATCGGGTCGTCTGCCGCGAGAGCGACGTTCAGCCGCTGGCCGACGAGGTTCCACAGCTCGAAGGGCGACAAGCCCGTGCCCGGTCTTTTCACGGCAATGTCCTCGAGCGCCAGCAACGTGCCTGCGGGAAGGTCCCGCGCGGCGCACAAGCTCTTGCGTGCGACCTGGCGGTTGGCGATCTCTGCCGTGCCGGGCAGCTTGCAGCCGTCGCCAAGCGCGAGTTCCACCTGACGGATGCTGGTGACCAGCCGTGCCAGGCCTGCCGGTTCGATCGAGGCCATGTGATCCGGGCCGGGCAGCGTGCGGTCCAGCGTGAAGTGCTTCTCGACCACGGTAGCGCCACGGGCCACCGCCGCGATGGCCGTTGCGTCGCCTTCGGTATGGTCCGAGTAGCCGACCTCGAGCCCGAAGGCTGCAGCCATCGTGTCCATCGCGCGCAGGTTGGCTTCCTCGACGGCGGCGGGGTACTCGGTGGTGCAGTGGAGCAGCACCACGCGACCGCTCAAGGCCGCGCGTGCGTCCCGGTCCAGCAGTGCGGCATGGAAGGCTGCGCGGGACGGCGCCGCCTGCGCAGTTCGTGTCATGCCAAAGGCCAGCACACCGAGCGCCTCTTCGATCTCGGCCAGGGTTCCCATGCCGGTGGACAGGATCAACCGGGCTCCGCTGCGCGCTGCCTCCAACAGCAGCGGCGCGTTCGTCAATTCGCCTGAGCCCAGCTTGAGGGTGTCCAGGCCGAGGTCCGCGGTCAGGAAGCGCAAGCTGTCGGCGTCGAAGGGGGTGGACAGGAAGCCGATTCCGCGCTGTGCGCACCGTGCAACCAGGTCGTGGTGTGCTGCGTAGGGCAACTGCAGCCGCAGCAGCATCTCCAGCTGACTCTCGGAGCCGCCTGTCGTGCGGGCCTGGTAGGCCGCCTTCGATGCGCGGGCTGAGGCCAGTTTGCGGGCATCGAAGGTCTGGAACTTCACCATGTCGGCGCCGGCGTGTGCGGCGGCGTCGACCAGGCGGCTGGCCAGCGCAGGGTCGCCGTTGTGGTTCACCCCGGCCTCCGCGATGACCAGAACGCTGGGTGTGTTCCGTGAGGTGGTCGGCATGGAGGTCATTGGTCGTGGAACCGCTTCATGAGAATCCCCTCCAGGCTGACCTGGCGCAGCACGGCAGCGATCCGACGGGCTGCACCCGCCGTGCCGTAGGGGGTCTGGCGCTGGCATGCGAGCTGGCGCATATCGGGGCCCAGCGCCTTCGCGAGCGCAGCGGCGATGTCTGCGGCGTCCCCGCCACAGTCGATGACCGAAGGCGCGCGTGGACGGCCGCGCTGGCGCGGGCCAATGTTCACGGAAGGTATGCCCATGGACGGCGCCTCCAGCAGTCCGCTCGAGGAATTTCCCACCACGGCCGCCGACAGCGCCATCAGGCTGAGATAGCGCTGGAAGCCCAGTGAGGCGACCTGCGCCGTATGCCCGGGCCGTGTCGCGCAGTAGGACTTGACCATCGCTGCGATCTCGAGGCCTGAGGCGTCCGCATTCGCGCCGGTGAAGACGACGCGCACATCGCGGAGCATGTCCAGGGCCGCCAGCAGTTCCGTGAATGCCCCGAGGCCACCTGACGAAAGCGTGACCGGGTGATAGGTGACCAGCAGGATCGGTCGGTCCAGCACGATCCCTAGCAGCTGCTCCAGTTCAGCGCGGGGCGTGGGTATCAGGGCCGCGATGTTGTCCAGTCCAAGCGCGCCCGCCATATGCACCGTGGCGGGTTGCTCGCCCATCTGGATCACGCGGCGTCGAAATGGGTCTGCGGCGACGAAATGCAGATGCGACATCTTCGTGATCGCGTGCCGGATCGCCTCGTCGATGGCGCCCTCGGTGGCCTCGCCGCCATGAATATGGGCGATGGGTATCCCCAATACCAGGGCGGCCTGTGCAGCTGCCAGTGCCTCGTACCGGTCCCCGAGAAGCACGAGAACGTCGGGCGCCAGACGTGAAAGCGCACCTGTCAGCCCCATCAAGCCCAGCCCCAGCGACAGACCGACCGCACGCGGGCTGTCTGCCGCAAGCAGCATGTCCACTGCCTCGTCGACCTTGAAACCGCAGGCCAATATCTCCTGCACGGTCGTACCGTGCAGCGCCGACAGATGTGAGCCGGTGACCACCAACTGCAGATGCACGTCCTCTGCCGCCTGCAGCTCGCTCAGCAGGGGCCTCAGCAGTCCGAAGTCGGCGCGCGACCCGGACACCACGCATATTCGACGTGTCATCTTATGAATTCGGTCCAGAACAACAGATCTGCGACGAAGACCTCCGGGGCGACAGGCGACCGAACATCAGTCCTCAAGAGACGCAGAGATGACCGAGCTTGGCAAGTTGACCACCCGCGATTCCAGCCATTCCGAATGGAGCAGTTCGCCGTGGACGCAATGGCGAAAGGCCGGCAGACGGCTCATCAACTGCCAGATCGGACGGGTGGAGACTCCAGCATCGTTGGTGGCCTGCAGCAGTGCATCGCGCTGTGCGCGGTCTGCGCAGATCACTGCATTGAGCCAATAGTTCGAGCGGCAGCCGGGGGGTTCCTGCACGAACTGCAGTTCGGTGGTCGACAGGTGGTCGGCGTAGCGCGCTGCGAGTTGGCGCTTGGCCTGGACGAATGTTTCGATCTGTTCAAGTTGTGCACAGCCCAGGGCCGCATTGATATTCGGCAGCCGGTAGTTGTACGCGACCTCGTCGTGGATGAACTCGTAGGCATGGGGTCGCTTTGCGGTGGTGGTGAGGTGCTTGGCGCGGGCGCCCAGTTTCTCGTCGGCGAGCAACATGCCGCCACCGCCGGTGGTGAGGACCTTGTTGCCGTTGAAGCTCAAGGCACCCAGGCGCCCGAAGGTGCCGGTGTGACGGCCCTGGTAGAGGCTGCCCAGCGATTCGGCGGCATCTTCGACCAGTGCGAGGTTCCACCGCTTGCAGACATCCACCAGGCCGGCCAGATCCACCGGATGGCCGAAGGTATGCATCGGCAGGCAGGCCCGCACGGTCCGTCCGTCGTCCTTGTGTCGACAGACGCCGTCAGCGTCCAGCTGTGCTGCGGACTCGAGCCACTGCTCGACGGCGGTAGGCGACAAGCCCAGCGTGTGCCGGTCGACGTCGAGGAAGACGGGTTCCGCGCCACAGTAGGCGATGGCATTGCAGGTCGCCACGAAGGTCAGGGCCTGGGTGATGACCAGGTCGCCTTGTTCGACGCCCGCGACGACCAGAGCGACGTGAAGCGCCGCGGTGCCGTTGACCGTTGCCACCGCGCATGGCGCACCCGTGTACGCGGCGATATCACGTTCGAACCGGTCTACGAAAGGGCCCACGCTCGACACGTAGGTCGAATCGATGCACTCGAGCACATAGGCCTTTTCGTGACCCCGAAAGGCCGGGGCATGCAGTGGGATGAGGTCCTTGGTTCCGTAGGTGTCACGGATGAAGCGGACCAGACCGTCGAATATCTGCATGTTTTTCAAATGACCCGAACAAGCTCGCTTCTTTGGTGTCGCATCAGAGGCTCGTTCCCTGCTGTATTCCGAATCAATTCAGACGTTGTAGATGCCGGTCTTGTAGCGCGCGAGGTTCGACGCATCGGTGAACCAGTCGATGGTGGCCTGCAGCCCGCCACGCAAGTCATGCGCTGGTGCAAAGCCGGTGAGTTCACGTATCTTCGTGTTGTCGCCCCAGAGACGGAAGACCTCGGACCGGGCCGGGCGCATGCGCTGCTCTTGAGGCACGAATTCCACGTCGCTGCGCATGAGGTCTCGGATCAGCGCCAGTACTTCCTTCATCGACACCTCGGTGTTGGTGCTGATGTTGACGGTTTCACCGATGGACCGGTCACAGCGGGCGAGTTCGACGAAGCCACGGCAGGTATCGCTGACGAAATTGAAGTCGCGTGTCGGCGTCAGGTCTCCCACCTCGATGGTCTTGCGTCCGCTGGCGATCTGGGTGATGACGCTGGGAATGATGGCCCGCGCCGACTGTCGTGGGCCGTAGGTGTTGAACGGGCGCGCGATGGTGAGCGGTAGATCGAAGGCATTGAAGAAGCTCATGGCGATCGCATCGGCGCCGATCTTCGACGCGCTGTACGGTGACTGCGGCTGCAGCGGATGCATCTCGTCGATGGGCACGTAGCGGGCCGTGCCGTAGACCTCGCTCGTCGAGGTGTGGATCACGCGCCGCACGCCGTGGTCGATGGCGGCCTGGCAGATGTTGAGGGTGCCCTTGACGTTGGTGTCGATGTAGCTGTCCGGCGCCACGTAGGAATACGGTATGGCGATCAGTGCGGCCAGATGGAAGACCGTGTCAATGCCCTTCGTGATGTTCCTGCAGAAGTGAGGGTCGCGGATGTCACCGGTCAAGACCTCGATGTCTTCGGCGCAGCGGATGTCTTCCAGCCAGCCCCAGTGGTTGAAGGAGTTGTACTGTGACAAGGCCCTGACTTCATGGCCCTCGGCAACCAGCATTTCGGTCAAATGGGAGCCGATGAACCCATCTGCGCCCGTAATCAGTACCTTAGCCATGACCGTGGCCCTTCATCAGCAACTCGACCCAACGCCAGTCCAGCGGCGTGTCGATGTCGACGGAGCGCTCGGCCGGCATCACATATCCCAGGGTTTGCGCTGACATGAAGCTGCGGTGGGCGAGCAGCCAGGCCCGGCGCGCGGAATACAGGGCGCCGTTGAGTACATAGACTTCTTCGGCATCCTGCCGGCGCACGGGCGCGGGCTCGTCGAGCAAGGGGCGCAGTTGCGCGGTGCGCTCCATTCGATACATCCATTGCGGCGGATGAGGCGCTGCAGACACCGACACGGCAGCGGGCGCCTGCGTGCTGGAACGCAGCTCGGCGATCGCGTCGATGTCCTGGGCGGTGCGCAGCGGCGACGTGGGCTGGAGCAGCAGCACGTCGTCGCAGGGGGCCAGCAGGTCGAGCGCGTGGAAGACGACATCCATGCCGGGCGTCGTATCCTGTGCCAGCGCGTGCGGACGCATGAACGGCACCTCTGCGCCGTGCGCACGGGCGACCTCGGCGATTTCCTCGTCCTCGGTGCTCACCACGATACGGCTCACACTGCGGGCTTGCTGAGCGGCCTCGATGGTCCAGGCGATCAAGGGCTTGCCGCCGATGGCGCGCACGTTCTTCCTGGGCACGCCCTTGGAGCCGCCGCGAGCTGGGATCAGGGCGAGCACGCTCATGTCCACTCTCCATGGGCGCGAACCAGCGTGTCGTGCTGTCCGACGTCCAGCCAATACTCGTGTATCGGGAAGGCGCGGATTCGTCCAGCCTGGTGATTCACGCGCTCTAGCAGTTGCGGCATGTCGCAATGCGTGTTCGCCTGCAGCAAGGTCAGCGCGGTCGGGCTCACCACATAGATGCCGGCGTTGACGAAATGCGTGAGCGCGGGCTTCTCCTGGAAACCCTTGACCGTCTT
>CAIRBF010000083.1 GCA_903876715.1 uncultured beta proteobacterium | reverse complement strand
GTAGCTGATCGCCAGGCCGATGCGCCGGTCGTCGCTGTCGTTCGGCCCCGAGGCGTGGACGAGGTCGGTGTGGTGCAGGGACATCTGCCCGGCGAGCACCGGCATCGGTGTGCCGCTCTGCCCGTCGAAGCGCCCGCTGATGCCCTGGCCGCGCCGGATCATGTTCATCGGCTCGGGGCGGTCGTCGTGCTCGAAGGCGCCCCAGCGATGGCTGCCCGGCAGCGCGCGCATGCAGCCGGCCAGCACGGTCGCGTCCGACAGCGCCACCCAGGCCGTCACGTGCAGGTGCGGCTCGAGGTAGAAGTAGGTGCCGTCCTGGTGCCAGCGCACGTAGGCCGGCGTGCGCGCCTCCTTCAGGAAGAGTGTGGAGTGGTAGACGAGGATGTCCGGGCCGATCACGTCCTCCACGGCGTCCAGCACCTTGGGATGGTGCGCGAGCCGGTCGGCCCAGGCGAACAGCAGGTAGGACTTGGACTTCTCGGGGAAGTCGATCGCCGCGCCGCGCGCACGCTCCCAGGCCTCGAGTTCGCCGCGACAGGCGCGCACCTCGTCGGGGGTGAGGACGTCCACGGGGAAGACGAAGCCATCGCGCTCGTAGGCGGCGACCTGGGCGGGGGTGAGGTGCTTGGGCATGGGGGGATCGGTGTCAGGGCAGGAAGTCGGCCAGGCGGGCGCCGCAGCGCAGGCCCTCGACGTGCCTGAAGTGGGCGTCGCGGCTCAGCAGGGCAGCGCCGGTTTCGAGCGCGCTGGCGGCGATCCAGAGATCGTTGCTCGGGATGGGCTGCCCCTTGCGGCGCAACCCCGCATACACCAGCGCATAGCAGTCAGCCGTCTGCGCGCTCACCGGCACCGACAGGACCCGGGGCGAATCCAGGAAGCGGGCGAGTTCGGCCCGATTCCGCGCCTCCTGCATACCGGCGGCGAAGCCGGCGAGGAGCTCGCCGAGCACGACGCTGTTCACCAGGACACGGTCGGCCCAGGCCAGGACCTCGATGATGTCTGCGTCGCCCCGCTTGAAGGCGGAGTAGGCGTTGGTGTCGATCAGGATCGGACGCATGGTGCTGCCGATCGGTCGCGTGCCAGAGCCTGAGAGTACTCTCAGGCGCTCAGGCCGCGGGCTTCCAGAGGTCTGCGTCGATGTGCTCGAGCTGAGCGGTCGCGGACTCGAATTCGGCGAGGTCCTGGGCGCTCCACGTGCCGGCCAGTGCGTCCAGATCGGTGTGCCGGTGACGCTGCGGGGCCGCGGCGCGGCCCAGCCCTTCGTCGATCACACGCAGCACCGCCGAGTTGACACTGGTCTTGTCCTGTCGCGCGCGCGCCTTCAAGGCCGCCAGCGCCTCGTCGTCCAGGCCTCGGATGCTCAAGGAGTGCATGATGTCACGCGGTAGGTGCACATTGCTTGCAATGATGCCATCGCCCGCAACGGCCGTCCAGGGAGCCGGCCTGGAGCCGCAGCGCGGCCACGTGCAGCGCGCAGACCATGCGCAGGGGCTGTGCGCCTCAGGGCGCGTTGGAGCACGGCCGTGGTCCGTTCGCGAGCACCGCCGCGCTCAGGGCCTGGCCCGAGCGCCAGGCGTCCTCGACGCCGGCGCCGCCGAGGAAATCCCCGCACACGCCCAGGCCGAGGGCCGGGTCCCACCAATGGGGGGCGTCGCCCGCGGCCCGCGGCGCCCCGGGCCGGGCGTAGCGCCAGCGGTGCACGGTGGCGTGCGTCCAGGCGATCGGCTCGCCGACGCAGGCCTCGAGCGCCGCGGCCAGCTGCGCCTGCACCCAGGCGGCGGGCTGCTCGAGGTGGGTCCGGGCCCAGGACGGGCAGGCGTGCGCGACCCAGTGCGCCTCGTCGGCGGGCGCGGCACGGCCGGGGCGGGCGTCGGCGCGCATGACCCAGGCCAGCGGCCCCTCGGTGGGCTGGGCGAGGTCCCAGCCCGTGGCCCGCGCCGGGCGCTGCGCCACGCCTATCAGCGTCCAGCAGGGCTCCATCACCGCCTGCGCGGCCTGCGCCGCCCAGGCGGGTGCGTGCGGTGCCAGCAGCGGCGCGGCCTGCGCCGGCGGCAGCGCCAGGACGACGCGGTCGTGGAGCCCCGGCAGCAGGGTGCCCGCGGCCTCGAGCTGCCAGCCGCCCGGGCCGCGCAGCAGGCGGTCCACCTGGAAGGACCACGTCACCTCGATCCCCTGCAGCAGCGCGCGGCACAGGGCCGGCATGTCCGGCTGCGGCAGCAGCAGCGGGCCGGCCTCCGGCAGCGGGCGGCTGCCGGCCTTGAGGGCCGGGGTCCACGCGGCCAGGCCGGCGGGCCCCAGCGCCGCGCCGGCAAAGTCCGCGAAGGCGCGGTCACCAATGGCGAAGCCCGGCGCGCCGTGGTCGAGCCGGGCCTGGTGGGTGGCGCCCTGGGCGTCCGTCCATTCCAGCCGCTTCGTGGCCATGCGTCCGCCAGCCCCGCGCGACTTGTCGACCGCCCGCACGACCTGGCCGGCGGCATGCAGCAGGCGCGCGCAGGTGGCGCCGGCGATGCCGGCGCCGACGATGGCGACGTTGGAATGGGGCGGGAACCGGGGGACCGTCATGGCCTGCAGGATAACCAGTGCGGTCCCGGATCAGGTGGCTCCGCCCCTGCAGTGAAGCACGGCGCGGGCGAGACCTTCACGGCGCCGGTGCCGCAACAGCCCACAGATGACCCGTGCTCAAGCCTTCATGTCGATGATCATCGATCCGACCTCGTCGATGCGCACGCGCTGCCCCGGGCCCACCAGCGTGGTCGCATCGAGCTGGATGATGATCGCCGGGCCGATCAGCTCGGCCGAGGCGCCCAGGCGGTTGCGGTCGTAGACGCAGCAGTCGCGCAGCCCCTCCTGGAAGAAGACCGGCTGGGTGCCGACGATCGCGTCCTTGACCGAGGTCTTCGTGGGCAGGCGCGGCAGGGTCGGGCGCGACAGCGTGCCCACCGCCGTCACCCCCAGGGTCACGATCTCGACCGGCGCGTCTTCCTGGGCGAAGGTGTAGAGCTGGCGGTGCAGCGCGTGAAAGCGCTGCAGGCACTCGCCGGTCGTCCGCGGGTCCGCTGCCCCGTGCCACGGGACCGTCAGTTCGAAGCCCTGACCCTGGTAGCGCAGGCTGGCGGTGCGCTGCGTCGTCCGGCTGCGCTCGGGCAATCCCTCCCGCAGGAACCATTCCTGCGCCGCGGCTTCC
>CAIRBF010000082.1 GCA_903876715.1 uncultured beta proteobacterium | reverse complement strand
TCAGCACTGCTGTTCCTCTATGGGAAGGTGCTCGGCCAGCAACTGCCCTGGATGGACGAGATCGGGCGGCCGGTTCCCAAACGACGGCTGCCGGTGGTGCTGTCGGCGCAGGAGGTGGCGGCAGTGCTGGCAGAACTGGACGGTGTCCACGGGCTGCTGGCCCGGCTGCTCTACGGAACCGGACTGCGCATCGAGGAGGCGCTTCGGCTGAGGGTGAAGGACCTGGACTTCGCCCATCAGGCGATCTTTGTGCGCTCGGGCACGGGCGGCAAAGATCGCGTCGTGATGATGCCTCGCAGCCTGACGCAGGCGCTGAGGCGGCACCTTGCAGAGGGTGTTCGCGCGGTGTGGTGCGCCGATGTCGATGCTGGACGCGCCGGTGTGCAACTGCCGGACGCGCTTGAGCGCAAGTACCCACGTGCCGGAGCGAGCTGGGCCTGGTTCTGGGTGTTTGCGCAGCAAGGCCTGTCTGCCGATCCGCGCAGCGGGGTGATCCGCCGCCATCATCTGTATCCGGAAACCTTCCAGCGTGCCTTCAAACGTGCGGTGCAGGCCGCCGGCATCGCCAAGCCGGCCACGCCACACACGCTGCGTCACTGCTTTGCCACGCACCTGCTGCAGTCGGGCTCGGACATCCGCACCGTGCAGGAACTGCTCGGCCACGCGGACGTGGCCACGACCATGATCTACACCCACGTTCTGAAGGTCGGCGGCATGGGGGCGCACAGCCCGCTGGATGCGCTGGTACCGGCCTGAATGGAGGCATCGCGCCATCGGGCTGGACACCGAACACAGCGACGACGCCGCGCTGACGTTGCCGCGGATGGCGGTGCATGAGGGTGACCGCGCCTTGAAGTCCTTCGACTGCGCCGCCATGGACCGGCCGCACGCCAAAGGGGCTGGTCTCCAACCCGGTGGGCAAGCCGAAGTCGGTGACGTTCACCCCGCAGGGCCTGCAGCCGGCCGAGCGGCGGCTGAGGCCTCTGTTCAGGCGGGTGGGCCGAGGGGCCGGGGACAGGATCCGTTCGACGCCTGTCACCCTCCAGTACGCGGTGTCCATCTTGAAGCTGATCACCGGCAGCTCGCCCAACGCAGGCGGTAGGCCCGAATCGCGATTCCAGCCGCTTGCTACGGACTTCGCGATCGCCTCCCCCGCAGCCGCCGCGCAGGCCCGGCTGCGGGGCCTTTGAGGGCGGCGAGATGCGCATTCCACTGATCGCGGACACCCATTCCAGGCTGATCGCGGACAGCGTTCCAGGCGATCGCGGACACCCTGGGGGGGGTGCCTGAGTGACGGTCCGGATGGTAGGGCAACTGTCCGCCATCAGTTTGGAACGCTGTCCGCGATCAGCGTGGAACGGGGCCTGCCGGGTTGTCCACGCGGCGCCTTGGCGCCGGGTGGGCAACCCGGTGCCGAAGGCGGTTTGGATGTCGTCGTTTGGGGCTGCAGCAGCCTTGTCCACGGTGGCGGCGTCGCCTGCGACGAACAGCCGCCGCGGTGGGCAAGGCGGGGCCGAAGCAGTGTCCTGCTGGCGCGCCTGAGATGCCGTCAGGCTTGGGCCTTGGCCCGGCGCAGCGACTCGCCCTTCAGCACCAGCATGTGCGACCCGTGCAACAACCGGTCCATGATGGCGTCGGCGATGGTGGGCTCGTTCAGCCATTGATGCCAGGCGCTGGTCGGCAACTGGCTGGTGATCAGCGTGCTGCGGCTGCCCACCCGGTCGTCGAGCAATTCCAGCAGGTCCTGCCGCTCCTGGGCGGCGATGGGTGCGATGGCCATGTCGTCCAGCACCAGGACATCCAGCCGCGCCAGTTGGGCCAGACGGCGGCCGAAGCTGCCGTCGCCATGGGCCACCTGCAACTCCTGCAGCAGCCTTGTGGCGCGGGTGTACAGCACGCTGAAGCCCTGGCGGGCGGCCTGCTGGGCCAGCGCACACCCCAGCCAGGTCTTGCCGCAGCCGGTGGCCCCGGTGATCAGCACGTTGCGGCCGTGGCGGATCCAGTCGCCGCCGGCCAGCGCCGTGATCAGGTGACGGTCCAGACCGCGACCGGCACGCCAGTCGATGTCCTCCACGCAGGCACTGCTGACCTTGAGCTTGGCGGCCTTCAGCAGCCGCGCCACGCGCTTGCCGTCGCGCCAGTCCAGCTCGCGCTGCACCAGCAGCGCCAGGCGCTGTTCGAAGGGTAGTTGCTCGGCGGCAGCTTGTGTGCCCGTGTCGGCGAGCGCGGCGATCATGCCGTCCAGGCGCAGGCTGCGCAGTTGGTCCAGGGTGTGTTGTTCAAGCATGGCGGTGTCGTGGTCCGTGGTGGTGTTGGGGTCGGGACGGGTCGTCGTTGCGGTGGGCAATCCCGATCAGTGGTGCCCGTAGTAGCCGGGCCCGCGCACGTTGTCGTGGGCAGGCATGGGCGCGGCGGTGCCACCCAGCAGGCTGCTGTCCTGACGATCCAGCCCGCACGCCAGGATCGACTTGACGCTGCGGTAGTTGGGCGCGCGGATGGACTGCGCGCGGGCGCAGGCGGCCTCCAGGCGCTCGTCGCCGTACTCGCGGGCCAGCCGCATCAGGCCCAGGCAGGAGCGGTAGCCCTGTTCGGGGTGCGCGCGGTGCGTCATCTGCCAGCGCACCACACCGGCGGTGGCCGCGCCGATGCGCTCACCCCAACTGATGAGCTTGGCCGGCGTCCACTGCGCCTGCGCCCGGTGCGACACCGGCATGTGCTCAGGCACTGTGGTGAAGCCGCCGACCTTGGCGCTGCGGGCATGCGCGGCAACGCGCTGGCGGCGCAGCAGCACCTCCAGCGTGGTGCCCGTGATGCGCAACTCCACCGCCGCGCCGACGTGCTGGTGCGGCACGCTGTAGTAGTGGCCTTCGAAGGCGACGTGGTAGTCGATGTTCACGCGGGCGGGCTTGAACTGCGCCAGCACCATCGCACTGGCCGGCAACGGCTTCAAGGCCGGCGCGTCCAGTGCCGCGAAGGCCGAGGCCCTGCAACCGGGCAGCTTCTTGAACGGGCGCTGGTTGAGGTCAGCCAGCAGCTCGGCAATGGCGCGGTTCAACTCCGCCAGGCTGAAGAAGCGTCGGTTGCGCAGCCGCGCCAGGATCCAGCGCTCGACCACCTGCACGCCGACTTCGACCTTGGCCTTGTCTTGGGGTCGGCCCGGCCGCGCAGGCAGCACGGCCACCGCGTAGTGCTCAGCGAGCTCCTGCATCAGCCGCGCGGTGGCAGGCTCGTAGGCGTCGGGGTTGGCGATCAGCGCGCGGGGCTGGTCGGGCACCAGCAGGTGAGGTACGCCGCCGATGAAGCCCAGCGTGTCGATGATGGCACCCACCCAGTCGGCGGCCGTCTGCTGCCAGGTGGCGCAGGCGTAGGTGTAGTTCGATGCGCCCAGCACGGCCACGAAGATCTGGGCGCGGCGGATCTCTCCCGTCGATGCATCGACCACCGGCACCGTCTGGCCGGCGTAGTCCACGAACAGGCGCTCACCGCCGGGGTGGACCTGGCGCATCGAGCGCTTCAGCCGCTTGGCCCAGGCGCGGTACTTCTCGCAGTACGCGCTGTAGCGGTAGGCTTGCTGGCCGACACCGGCGCGGTACTCCTCCCACAGCAACTGCAGCGTGACGCCGGGGCGCTTGAGTTCCTGGTGCAGCGCGGCGTAGTCGGGCTCGGCCCGGGTGGTGCTGCGCGGGCGCGGCGGCGGATACAGCCTGGCCTGCAGTTCGTCGTCGCTCAGCGTGCTGGCCAGCGGCCAGTCCACGCCGGCGTCGCGCGCATACAGCGCGATCTCGCTGATGGTGGTCTTGCTGACGCCCAGTGCGGCGGCGACCTGCCGCATGCTCAGGCCGGAATCGCCGGCCAGCAGTTGAAGTGCTCGTCTGATCTTGCTCATGAGGACCCTTGGTGTGGGCATCGCTTCTCCCGGCCAAAAAGCCGGGCAGCCTATGCCTCGTTGGGTCACTCAGGACACCTCGCCGGTGTCCGCGATCAGGATGGAACGCTGTCCGCCTTCAGCGTGGAACGGTGTCCGCCATCACGGTGGAATGCTGTCCGCCATCAGAACGGAATGGTGTCCGGGATGGCGTGGAATACGCAGGCGAGAAGCGCAGCGTCGGGGTCGGCGCGCGCAGCGCGCTTCGTGAACTGACTCGCCGCCGTTGTCCGAGCACAGCGAGGCACAGGCGAGCGGCGCGAGTTCGGCGGCGCGACCCCGACGCGAGCATCGCAGCGGAGTTGGTCCACAGGGCCGACCGCCCGACCAGGCCCCGCGGCCGGGCCTGCGCGGCGGCGGAGCGCCCACCACAACACCGGCACGTCGCCGCACAAGCGCGCCACAACCGCGCCACACCCCCTCAGCGCCCTGCGTCGCGGCCTCCTCCAGGAGGGCCTTGCCTTACACCATCAGCGCCGGCACGAACGCCGCGTCGGCCAGATAGATCATGAAACGCGCGCGCAGCACCTCCTCACCGGCGATGACCACCTTGGCCCGGAGCGGCCAAGCCTTGACTGCCGCAGCGGGTCGGCTCGAGCTGTGGGTCAGGCGTCAATTGGGCTCGACACGCGAAAGCTTCTCCGCCATGCGCGTTTGCCATCCTGGTCCAGTCGCGCGCCACTTGAGAATGACATCCTCAGGCAGCCGGATGGAGATCAACTTCTTCGGGTTCAGGGAAACGGGTCTCCCGCCCTTGTTGACCTTTCCTCGCGCGAGCATGTCTTCGGTCAACTCGGGAAGTTCCTCGTACTCCTCCGGCTGAATGACGTGCGTTGCCACCTTGGCAAGGTCAGATCCCAAGGAGCGGGGCGATGAGCGCCTGCTCGCGGTCATTGGCTTTCCTCATGCTGAAGACGTGGCGAGCCGCGCCACGCGGTGTGTACCCAATCACCACCATCCGATCCCGGAGCATGCCGAAACAGAGGATCCGCCGTTCTCCGTAGTCCTTGCGCGTATCTTCGGTTTCAAAGTTGGTCGATTCGAAGACGAACCTCGCGTCCTCAAATCGAGCTGCCTTTCTGTGTGTGTGCCCGTACCGAAAGGCAAACCGCCTATTCGCCGAACGCTTGGCGCAAGGCGCGGACGTTGACCATCATTTCAGGAAGGTCTGACGACACAGTCGTCCAGACGACGTCCAGATCGACCACGAAGTATCCATGCGCCAGCACGTTGCGCATCTCTTAGGCAAAGCGCCATGGAACCTCAGGGTGCGACTGGGCGAAAACTGGGTCGCGCCGCAAAACGTTGCTGCACGCCTCACCGACGATCTCGAGGTTCCGAATGACAGCATCCTGGGTCTTGCGGTCTGCCCCGAACGCCTCGCGATCCATGCCGGAAACATAGGTGAACACGGATTCGATGGCCAGGATCATGTGATCCAGGTAATCGGCCGTACGCAATGACCCGCCAGCCTTCACAACCGGACAGCCTCCCGCAAGACCTGTTCACGAATCCGAGCAGGCAGGGCATTGGGGGTGAGCACATCGACCTCGATCCCGAGCAGCGAAGCGAGTTCGTACCGGATGGCCCCGATGTCCATCAGCGTCGTCGCTGCCGTCGGCTCCACGAGCAGGTCGAGGTCACTACCCTCGACGTCATCACCGCGGGCAGCAGAACCGAAGATGCGCACGTCCGTCACGCGGTGACCGAGAGCGATCTCCCTGATCTTGGCGCGGTGGCGTTGGACTGCTTCCGAGGGGCGCATGGCCGTAGTCTAGAACCACAGGACAAGGCGTTCGTGCCGGCCCGCAGCGCCGACCGCCCGGCCAGGCCCCGCGGCCGGGCCTGCGCGGCGGCGGAGCGCGCACCACAACACCAGCACACGCCGCACACGCGGGCACGCCACGACAGTCTCACACCCCCTTCGCGCCCTGCGTCGCGGCCTCCACCAGGAGGGCCTTGCCTTTCACCATCAACGCCGACGCGATCGCCGCGTCTGCCAGGTAGATCTTGAAACGCGCGCGCAGCACCTCCGTGCCGTCGATGACCACCTGGGCCCGGAGCGGCCAAGCCTTGGCTGCCGTAGCGGGTCGGCTCGAGCCGCGGGTCAGGCGTCACGTGGGCTAGCTCGACACGCGACAGCTTCTCCGCCATGCGCGTTTGACATCCTGGCCCCGTCGCGCGCCACTTGAGAAAGCGCTCGACCTGTAGCCCCTGACGTTCCAGCGAAGCTGCCCGCGGAGGCAGATGCTGCAGGCCTGGTTCGCGATGATGCAGCATGAGCCGCGAACCAGGCTTGCAACGCCTGCCGTCGCGGATCAGTTTGAGCGAGGGGTTCGGCGTCAACGCGCAGCGGCTCACGGCGCAATAACGGCAAGCTTGGCGAAGTAGCTCTTGTAGGGCCTGGGATCTCGGGTCAGCACGCTGAGGTTGGAAACTGCTGCGTGTGCTCCGATGAAGAAGACTGGAAGCGGCTTGTGTCTGGACCCGCCGCGGCGCAAGTACATCGCATAGGCGGCTGCGGTGAGCGAGGCAGCAGCCCACGGCAGGGGTGTTCGCAGTGTTTCGTAGACGTCGAGCATCGCGTCCAAAGCCCGCACGTTCGGCCCTGGGATCAGCAGCTCCGAGTAGATGACGATGTTGACGTGCAGGGGGCTTCGCTCACTGCACGCCTGCAAGCACTCTACCGCCCAGCCGTGCCAAGGGCTCGTTTCGTCGATGCAATCCACCCAGACGTTGGTGTCAACGAGGACACCCGCCGAACCGTCGTAGCCTGCCAGACTACCGAGAGCCACGGCGACCTGCGCTCCTGGTCGGTTCGTCGCCTCGAATGAAGCTCATGATCTCGTCGGCGCCCAACTGCTTGAACTCTGCGCCCAGGCTTTCACGTACGCGCGCCGCCGCGGCCCTGAGCTTGGCTCGACGGTCCTCCTTGACACTGGTTCCGGCAGGCGTGATGACGATCTTGCTGCCTTCAAGGCTGAACGTGACCTCGCTTCCAGGCCCGACACCGGCAGCCACGCGGATGTGTTTGGGGATGGTGACTTGCCCCTTGTCAGTGACAAGCATCGCGACCTCGCGGTAAGAATCGGAAGTAGGAATCCTATCCTGGCAAGGATGACGACTGCAACAGGCGTGGCTGCTTGACGCCTGACCCCTCATGAGTCGCCCCACTCGCCCCCGCGCATGAAATGACGCCATCGCCGCGCACACCAGGCCCCGCGGCCGGGCCTGCGCGGCGGCGGAGCGCATGACGGCCGTCCTGAGCAGGCCACCGGGCAGCACCCAGCAGCCCCACCCCCCTGCCTACAATCTCGACATGTCCCTGCCTGCCTACCTGGAGCCGCTGGGCGACGGCGTCCATGTCGTCGACACCGGCTTCCACCGCGAGCGCTTTGACGCCGCCTACCTGCTGGTGCAGGACCGCCGGGCGGCCTTCGTCGACACCGGCACCAACTTCTCGGTGCCGCGGCTGCTGGGCGCGCTGGAGGCGCTGGGGCTCGAGCGCACGGCTGTGGACTGGGTGATCCCGACGCACGTCCACCTCGACCACGCCGGCGGCGTGGGCCTGCTGATGCAGCACCTGCCCGCGGCGCGCGTGCTCGTCCACCCGCGCGGCGCGCGCCACATGATCGACCCCTCGGCCCTGTACCAGGGCGCGCTCGCCGTCTACGGCCAGGCCGAGATGGACCGCTCCTACGGCCAACTTGTCGGCGTGGACGCCCAGCGCGTGGTGGCCAGCAGCGACGGCATGACGGTGGAACTCGCCGGCCGGCCGCTGACCCTGATCGACACCCCCGGGCACGCCAAGCACCACCACTGCTTCTGGGACGAGCAGACCCGCGGCTGGTTCACCGGCGACACCCTGGGGCTGAGTTACCGCGAGTTCGACAACGAGCGCGGGGCCTGGGTCATCCCGACCTCGACGCCGGTGCAGTTCGAACCCGAGGTGCTGCGCGCCTCGGTGGGCCGCCTGCTCGAGCGCGCGCCGCGCTGCGTCTACCTCACACACTACGGCCGGGTCGGCGATGTCGACGTGCTGGCCAGGCGCATGTTGACGCTGCTGGACCGCGTGGTGGCCATCGGCCACGCCCTGAAGGCGGCCCCCGACCGCCACGCCGCGCTGTGCCGCGAGCTGACGGCGCTGTACGTCGGCAGCCTGCGCGAACACGGCTGCGGCATGACCGAGTCCGAGATCGCGCACGCCCTGGCGGTTGATATCGAGCTCAATGCGCAGGGCATGGCGGTCTGGCTGGACCGCTGAGACCCTGAGCGCTCGCCGCCTCCCTCCTCCCCGCCCGGAAACGGCCACGCTTTCGCGGCCTGCCCACGATGCTCGAAGCTTTCACCGTCTCCACCGGCGTCGTCGCCCTCGGCGAGATCGGCGACAAGACGCAGCTGCTCGCGCTGCTGCTGGCCGCGCGCTACCGCCGGCCGGTGCCCATCATCGCCGGCATCCTCGTGGCCACGCTCGCCAACCACGCCGCGGCAGGGGCCCTGGGCACCTGGCTGACCCGTGTGATCGACCCGACTTGGATGCGCTGGGCGCTGGGCCTGTCCTTCCTGGCCGTGGCCGCCTGGATGCTCGTGCCCGACGAGGCCGGCGACGCCGACGGCGCGGGCTCGGGCCGGCTGGGCGTGTTCGGCGTCACGGTGGTGGCCTTCTTCCTCGCCGAGATGGGCGACAAGACGCAGATCGCCACCGTGATGCTGGCCGCGCGCTACGACGCGCTGCTCGCGGTGACCGCCGGCACGACGCTGGGGATGATGATCGCCAACGTGCCGGCCGTGCTGCTGGGCGACAAGGCGGTGAAGTTCGTGCCCATTGAATGGGTGCACCGCATCGCAGCGGTGGTGTTCGCCGTCATCGGCGTGGCAGTGCTGGCTGGCGTGGGTTCATAGCGCGGCCCTTGACGCACCTGAGCCCCTGCGCGCGGGTCGCCGCCGCGTCGCGGCTGCGAGCCGGCGCGCCAGTGCTCGTAAACCCGGCCTCGGGCCTGCGCCCTGTTCTTGCCACAATTCGCGACATGAGACTCCTCCACACCATGCTTCGCGTCGGCGACCTGCAACGGTCGATCGGCTTCTACACCCAGGTCCTCGGCATGAACCTGCTGCGCACCACGCAGCGGCCCGAGCAGAAGTACGACCTCGCCTTCGTCGGCTACGGCACCAACCCCGAGCACGCCGAGATCGAGCTGACCTACAACTATGGCGTCGACCGCTACGAGCTCGGCTCCGCCTACGGCCACATCGCCATCGGCGTGCCCGACGTCGCCGCGACCTGCGCCGCGCTGCGCGACAAGACCGCGGCCCTGGGCGGCGCGGTCACGCGCGAACCCGGCCCGGTCAAGGGCGGCTCGACCATGATCGCCTTCATCACCGACCCCGACGGCTACAAAGTCGAATTGATCGAGCGTCCGGCGTCGGGGGGTTGAACCGCCGGCAGCGGGCCGCCCTGCTGCAGCGCGGGCTACCCGTCACGGTTGAAGGGTGACGGGTCGGCTCGCGGCCGTGTCGCAAACGCCGAGGAGACATCTCATGTACCTGCCCAGCCACTTCGAGCAGACCGACCCCGCCGCGCTGCACGCGCTGCTGCGCGAGCACCCGCTCGCCACGCTCGTGAGCACCGGCCCTGAAGGTCTGACCGCCGATCTGATCCCGCTCGAACTGGACCCTTCTGTCGGGCCGCACGGTGTGCTGCGGGGTCACGTGGCGCGCGCCAACCCGCTGTGGCGGGTGGCCGAGGGGCAATCCGTGCTCGCAGTCTTCAACGGCCCGCAGGCCTATGTGACGCCGTCTTGGTACCCGAGCAAGGCGGCCACGCACAAGGTCGTGCCGACTTGGAACTACACCACCGTGCACGCCCACGGTCGACTGCGCGCCGTGGACGAGGCACCGTGGCTGCACTCGCTGGTGGACCGGCTGACGCAGGCGCGGGAGACGCCCCGCGAGCGGCCCTGGTCAGTGGACGACGCGCCCGCGGACTACATGGACCAGATGCTTCGCGCCATCGTCGGCATCGAGATCCCGGTGGAGCGCTTGGTGGGCAAGTGGAAGCTCAGCCAGAACCGCCTGCCCGCCGACCGCCAGGGCGTGGTCGAGGGCCTGGCGCTGGAAAGCGACGCGCAGGCGCGGCAGATGGCCAACCTGGTGGCGCAGGCAGCGCGGGGCTGAGAGCTTCACATCTCGGCAGGCGGGTCGCCTCGTTGCAAGCGCCGCAGGGCCGGGCAGGGCCCGACCCTGTCCCACCCCCACGCGGGGTCGAGAAAACGGTGACTCGGCGCTTTCCCGTGAGCCCGAACACCTCGAGGATCAAGCCGCGCGCAGCGCCGACGCCTCGCGCGCGAGTTGTGTCACGCGCGCCCAGTCGCCTTGCTCGACGGCGTCGGCCGGCGTCATCCAGGAGCCGCCACACACGGGCACGTTCGGCAGAGCCAGGAACTGCGGCGCGGTCTGCAGCGTGATGCCGCCGGTGGGGCAGAAGGCCACGTCGGGGAAGGGCCCAGCCAGCGCCTTCAGCATCGGGATACCACCGGCCGCTGTGGCGGGGAAGAACTTGACGAAGTGGTGGCCGCCAGCCTGGGCCTGCATCACCTCGCTCGCGGAGGCCACACCCGGCAGCAGCGGCAGCCGCAGGTCGACGCAGGCCTGGCCGACTTCGCGCGTGTAGCCGGGGCTGACGGCAAAACGCGCCCCGGCGGCGATCGCGTCGCGCGCATCGGCCACCGAGCGCACGGTACCGGCGCCGACCAGGGCTTCGGGCACGGCCGCGGCGATGGCCTCGATGCAGCGCAACGCCACCGGTGTGCGCAGCGTCACCTCCAGCACCTTGACGCCCCCCGCCAGGAGCGCGCGCGCCAGCGGCACGGCGTCTTCCACGCGGTGGAGCACGATGACGGGAATGACGGGGCCGTGGGCGGCGAGTTCGAGGGTGTTCATCGATCAGAACTCCGAGGTATCAGACAGGAAGATTGCACGGTACAGGCGTCGCAGCCTGAGTGGGCTCTGCGGATTACCATCCTGGCAGGGCAGGCACCGGCGAGAGACCCGTGCAGCGCCCTTGGTGCCGCCGCCTCGAGCCCCGGCATCCAGTTGCGCAGAGCGGGGGCTTGGCTCCCCTACCCCCATGCGGGGGAGGGGCTGGGGGAGAGGGGCTGAATGAATGGCTGCCCGCCCACCTCACAGCCACGTCACCGCACCCTCCTCGGCGCTGCGCACCTGGCGCCGCATGCCGGCGAAGAGCTCGCGCCCCAGGCCGTGGGCCGAGGCTTCGGCCTGCTCGGGCGGGCGTTCGACAGGGGCGCGCGCGGCCCACTGCGCCGGCTCGACCAGCACGTCCAGCGTGCCGGCCACGGCGTCCACGCGGACCAGATCGCCGTCGCGCACGCGCGCCAGCGGGCCGCCGGCCAGGGCCTCGGGCACGACGTGGATCGCCGCCGGTACCTTGCCCGAAGCGCCGCTCATGCGCCCGTCGGTGACCAGCGCCACCCGCTGGCCACGCCCCTGCAGCACGGCCAGCGGCGGCGTGAGCTTGTGCAGCTCGGGCATGCCGTTGGCCTGCGGCCCCTGGAAGCGCACGACCGCGACGACGTCGCCTTCCAACTCGCCACGGGCGCAGGCGGCCAGCAAGTCCTCCTGGCTGTCGAAGACCCGAGCCGGGGCTTGCACCACATGACGGTCCGCCGGCACGGCCGATACCTTGATCACAGCCCGCCCCAGCTTGCCCGTCAGCAGGCGCAGGCCCCCGGTAGCCGAAAACGGCGCCGCGGCGCGGCGCAGCACGGTATCGTCGCCGGGAGCTTCGGGCAGCGGCACCCACGCCACTCCCGCGCCTGCCCGCGCAGGCAAAGGCGGTGGATCGAGCAGCGCCGACGAGGGTGCGGGCAGCGCTTCCCCGTGGACGGCCTCAGCCTCGGGCTCCACCGCCCGCTCCAGGACCGGCACCTCGAAGTACGCCGCCATGCCCCCGGGCGCCACAGTCGCCACGTCGGTGTGCAGCAGCCCGACGCGCGCGAGTTCGCGCAGAACGAAGCCCGGCCCGCCGGCAGCCTGGAACTCGTTGACGTCGGCCACACCGTTCGGGTAGACGCGCGCCAGCAGCGGCACCACGTCGGACAGCTCCGAAAAGTCGTTCCAGTCTATGAGGATGCCCGCGGCACGCGCCACCGCCACCCAGTGGATCAGGTGGTTGGTCGAGCCCCCGGTGGCCAGCAGCGCCGCCATCGCGTTGACGATTGCCTGCTCGTCGACGAGCCGGCCGATCGGCAGGAAGCGCGGGCCGCCGTGCACGAGGCCGAGCACTTGCCGCACCGCCTCGCACGTCAGCGCCTCGCGCAAGCCGTCGTGCGGATGGACGAAGGCGGTGCCCGGAACGTGCAGCCCCATGGCCTCGAGCAGCATCTGGTTGCTGTTGGCCGTGCCGTAGAAGGTGCAGGTGCCCGGCCCGTGGTAAGCCGCACCCTCCACCGCCAGCAGCGCGGCACGGTCGACCCGACCCTGGGCTGCGAGTTCGCGCGCCCGCGCCTTCTCGGCGTTGGACAGCCCGGTGCTCATCGGGCCGGCGGGCACGAAGACGCACGGCAGGTGGCCGAAGTGCAGGGCCCCGATCAGCAGCCCCGGCACGATCTTGTCGCACACGCCCAGCAGCAACGCGGCGTCGAAGACGTCGTGCGACAAGGCCACCGCGGTGGACATCGCGATCGTGTCGCGCGAGAACAGGCTCAGCTCCATGCCGGGCTCGCCCTGGGTGATGCCGTCGCACATCGCCGGCACGCCGCCGGCCACCTGCGCCGTCGCCCCCTGGCGCCGTGCCTCGTCGCGGATCAGACCCGGATAGGTCTCATAGGGCTGGTGCGCGGACAGCATGTCGTTGTAGGCCGTGACGATGCCCAGGTGTGGTCTGCGCTCGGCGACGATGCGCCACTTGTCGGCCGACGGCAGCGCGGCCACCGCATGCGCGACGTTGGCGCAGCCCAGGCGGTCGCTGCCGCGGGTCCGGACCGCGAGACGCGCGAGGCGCGCCAGGTACGCAGCGCGCTCGCTGGCGCTGCGCTCGCGGATGCGGGCCGTCACCTGCGCGAAACGGGGATGGAGCGGTATCGAGCTCATGGGGGGCCTTTGCTGCGCAGGACCGGCATGACGGGCTCTGCGGCACGGGGGACATCCGTGAATGTAACTCGTTTCATAAATTGACTGTAATCAAGTTTCACTTCCACCCCGACACCCATGCGCCTATCATCTCGGCCCGCATGGAAGCGTCCCCGCCGCACACCGATCTTCCGTATGCCCGCGACCCCGAGGCCATGCTGCAGCGTCTGCTCGGTCAATGGGGGGGGTGCGGCGATCTCTGGGTCTTCGGATACGCGTCGCTGATCTGGCGCCCCGAGTTCGACGCTGCCGAGCAGCGCCCCGCGCTCGTGCGCGGCTGGCACCGCGCCTTGCGCATGCGCTCGCGCATCAACCGCGGCACGCCGGAACAGCCCGGCCTGGTGTTCGCCCTGCTGCAAGGCGGCGCCTGCCGAGGCGTCGCCTACCGTCTGCCCCAGCGCCGTGTCGAGCAGGAAATGTGCCGGCTATGGGCGCGCGAGATGCCCACGGGCGTCTACGACCCCCGCATGCTGCGCACCGCCACCCCTGCGGGCGAAGTCAGCGCGCTGGCCTTCACGTTGAGCCGCCGCAGCCCGGCATGGCTGCCGCAGCTGGCCGATGCGGATTTGCTGCACATCCTGCGCCATGCGCGGGGCCGCTACGGCAGCACGCTGGAGTACTTGGCAGAAACGGCGCGGGCACTCGAAGCGCACGGTGTCCCCGATGCCGAGGTGCGCCGCCTGATGCGGCTGGCGTGCGCGCACGGTCTGGCCTGAGGCCCCTCCCGGCGCACCTTCGCGCGAGCGCCCGAGGCGAAGCCTAGTCGCGGCAGAGGGCAGGCAGCATGGCGCGCGCAGCGTCTAGATCCGCCTCGGTGTCGATGTCGAAGAGGACTCCGGGGTCCTCGGTCTCGACGCCGATCGAGGGGTAGCGCGCCAGAAGCCGCCGCGCGCCCTCGTCGCCGACCAGCGACAGCAGTTCGGAGTACATCCCGGCAGAGAAGGCCACCGGGTGGCCGCGGCGCCCGTGGTGCTGGGCGAAGACGACGGGGTGGCGCGCCAGCGCCTCGGCCACGCCCAGAAGCACCGACGGGCCCACCAGTGGCATGTCGGCCGGCAGTACGAGCCAGCCCTGCGCCTGCGAGCGCGCCTGAACACCCGCAGCAATGGTATGGCCCATGCCGCGGGCGGCCTCCTCGTCGCCCAAGACGACCACGTCGCGGCGCGCGACAACGCGCGCCGCCTCGCCGCCCAGGTCCGCGGTGGTCACGACGATCAACGGCAGGCCGCTCTCGAGCACGTGGCCCAGCGTCGTGCCGAGCACGGTCGACGAGCCCAACGCCTGCAGCAGCTTGTGTCCTCGGCCGGAAAACCGGCTCCCGCGGCCCGCAGCAACGACGATGACGACCGGTCCCGAAACCATGACCTTCCCTTGGCTGCCTGAATGGAGAAACGGACGGCGCCGCAGCCGACGCCAGGAGTCACAGCTTGCCCGACTGCGGCGAACTCGCCAATGGGACGTCTACCTAAGGCCTTCCCCGTAAGGGATTGCCAACGGGTCCGCGGCTTTCGGCAGGAAGGTCGGGCGCGGTGGAGGATGAACAGACCCGCAGGCCGTGGTCCTTCCTATACTGAGGCGCATGAAGAACATCGGCCAGGACATCGCGCAACTTCGCAAGAGCTACGAACGCGCCGCGCTCGACGAAGCGGCCTCACACGCCGACCCTGTGCAGCAGTTCAGTGCCTGGATGGCGGAAGCGGTCTCGGGCCAGTTGCCGGAGCCGAACGCGATGACGCTGGCCACTGTCGGTGCCGACGGGCGGCCCTCCACCCGCGTGGTGCTCATCAAGGGTTGGGACGAGCGAGGCATCGTCTGGTATACGAATTACGCCAGCCGCAAGGGCCGCGAGCTCGGCGGCAACCCCCAGGCGGCGTTGCAGTTCCACTGGGTCGAGCTCGAGCGCGTGGTGCGTATCGAGGGCCGGGTGTCCCAGGTCTCGGGGGCCGAATCGGACGCCTACTACGCAAGCCGACCGCTGGATTCACGCCTCGGCGCCTGGGCCTCGCCACAAAGCGAGGTCATCGACTCGCGCGCGGTGCTCGTGGCCAACGCCGCGCGCTATGCGGCGCAGTACGTGATGAACCCGCCGCGGCCGCCGCATTGGGGCGGCTACCGGCTCGAGCCCGACCGCTGGGAGTTCTGGCAAGGGCGCCCATCCCGCCTGCACGACCGTCTGCGCTACCGGCTCGAGGGTGGCGCGTGGGTGCGGGAGCGCCTGGCCCCTTGAGGCGGCCCCGCGACCCCGCGGGCCTCGAGGAAACGAAGGACACCCCGGCACTCTCGTGGGAGTGCCGCGTACTGTTGCGCCGGCGCCCCCCTGCCCGCGCCCGTCTTCAGGTCAGGGGCGGAGGCTGATGGGCAGCCTCCAGGCGCGCCAGGGCCGGGCCGGCCACCGGGTGCAGCCGCAG
The DNA here is from genome assembly GCA_903876715.1 of uncultured beta proteobacterium. Taxonomy (GTDB): domain Bacteria; phylum Pseudomonadota; class Gammaproteobacteria; order Burkholderiales; family Burkholderiaceae_C; genus Rubrivivax. The sequence continues at coordinate 46,205 of CAIRBF010000082.1, read as the reverse complement.
GTCCAGGCCCATCCCGGCCATCGCGCGGTGCTTCAGGTCCCAGTACGCCCGGTCCTGGGCGTGATGATGGCCCCAGCCACGCGCGAGGTTCTCCGCGGGTACGCGCACCCCGATCTGGAGCTTGCGCCGCAGGAAGGCCTCGTTCCAGGGCGCGAAGGCGAAGTGCAGCACCACCAGATCGGGATGCAGGACCCTGTTGTCGGGATGGAACGAAGCGTGCCGCCCGGGGGTGTACATCCCCACGGGCAGCCGGTGGTAGGGCCGGTTGTGCCCAGGCACCACGCCGATGCCCAGACGCTCGCGCTCCTGCTGCGTGAGCGGTATGTTCTCGTCGATGCCGTGATGCTTCTGCAGGGGCAGGGGCTTCTCCTCTGCCGGCAGGCTCCCAGGATCCATGTCGACAAGGACGAATCCGGTGGCCGCGCCGCCAAGGCGGCCCGCGCGTTCGAGCTTGCGTTCGAACTCCGCCAGCGGGCGCGCCGGCAACAGGAATTCCGTCACAGTGAGGGCGATCTTCCAGCCGGGCAGTTGTTCCTCGTAACCCATGAGCTCGAAATCGGTGAGGTAGGTGTCGAAGTCGTTCAGGCGGCTGCGCACCAGCCGCCAGTGCGGTGCCAGGCGGCGGCAGATGTCGGCCGAGGCGTCGGTCGACCCATGGTCGATCAGCACGCCATGGTCGAACAGCCGCAGGTGGTGTTCCAGCCACCAGGGCAGCAGGTACTCTTCGTTGTAGAAGTGCGTCAGAACGGTGCGCATCGAAGGGGTTCCGGCAGAGGCAAGGTCAGAGGAAGGCCGGCTCGGGCAGGTAGGCATGGAAGCACGACCCCGCGGGCACGCCGATATCACGCAGCTTGCGCGTGAGTTCGTGCCGGAAATTCCATGCCGACAGCACGAACAGCGCCGGCCGATTGATCGCCCTGGCCGCCTGCAAGGGCTCGACGAGGCAGGCACAGCCCGGGGCGTGCGTGCCGATCTTGAGCGGGCTCTCGTCGAGCAGCCGGTCGGGCACGATGCCGGCCGCGTTGACCAGCGTCAGCGCCTTCGCCGCGGCGCCGACGAAGACGATCTCGAAACCGCGACCGCGGTACTCGTCGACGACGGCGCGCGCCCGGCCCATGACGGCCGCAGCACGCTCTCGAAAGCGGTCGTAGACCTCGGGGCCGAACAGCCCGACGCGCTGCTCGTAGGCCGGCAGGTCCTCCTCGAGGCCGAACTCCCCCACGCGCAAGCTGCGCGCCAGCGCATCGGCTGCACCCGCCTCGTGGGCGTGGCGCAGCAGGTAGACCGGGCTGTCGCCGTGCACCTGCACGATCGCGCTGCCGGCCAGACGCAGCCCCGCACGACCGGCCAGACGCGCGATCGAGCGCGTGTTGAAGAAGGACACATGCTCGTGATAGACCGTATCGAACTCGCCGTTGTCGAACATGCGCGCCTGCGAAGGCTGCACGATCACGACGCCTGCCGGTGCGAGCCTGGCCGCACAGGCCCGCAGGAACGCCAGCGGGTCGTCGACATGGGCGAGCACGTTCATGCAGACGATGGCGTCGTACGCGCCGTCCAATTCAGCTGCCGCCGCCGGCCACCAGCCCAGCCGCACCGGCAGCCCGGCGGCCTGGGCCCCGGCAACGATGTTGGCGGCCGGATCGATGCCCGTGCAGTCCAGGCCCGCGGCCCGCATCGAGCGCACGAGCGAGCCGTCGTTGGCGGCAATCTCGAGCACCCGCGCGCCCGGGGGCAGTGCGCCTTCCAGCGCCGCGGCGAACCAATCGAAGAACCGCGTCAGCGTGCGCGAGGTGCCGCTGACGTACGCGTAGTGCGCGAACAACTCCCGCCGATCCACGGCGTAGGACAGCTGCGCGTGCCAGCACGTGGCGCACCGTTTCAGCGCCAGCGGGTGACGCGGCACCCCGGCCGCCGCGGCTGCGGTCGCGGCGTAGGCATTGGCCGGCGGCTGCGGGCCGAAATCGAGGACGCTGTGCAAGGTGCGCGCGTCGCAGCAGAGGCAGCGGTCTATCGGGTGGTGCATCGCGGGCGGTGGCGGCGTTGATGGGCGCTGGAGGCGCATCTCAGCGAGGCTGCGGTGCCTGGCGCCGGTGTGCGGCGCCGGGGTGAGCGGCGTCCGCACAAGCGGCGACGAACGACCGGCACTGCGCAGCCAGATCGGGAGCATGCAGTCTGGCGCCGCACAGTTGACGCATGCGCGCTATGTCGAGTTCGAATGAATACGTCGGCGAGTCGCCTTCGTCCACGACCTCGGCGCCCCAGACCGCGGCGATCTCCTCGGCCAGCTGGCCCATGGAGCCCGACCAGCTGCCGACGTTGCACACCCCCGGTGCCACGTCCCCGACCAGCAAGCGATGCACCAGGTGCCACAGGTCGTCCAGGAACAGGATGGTGCGACGCGCGCGGCGGTTGCGCAGGCGCACGACGCCCGTGCGTACCGCCGAGAGGTTCATCGCGTTGAAGACCAGCTCGTCGCGCAGGTTCGGGCTCCAGCCCGACACCGTCCCCAGCCTGAGCGCATGGAAGTTCTGCAGGAAATGCTCGGCCAGGTAGTCGAAGGCGAACTTGGAGATGTCATAGGCGTTCTGGGAAGGCACGCGCGCGAGGCTGCGCTCGTCGGCGGGAGGGGCCTGGGTGTCGGCCGTCGAGTACAGGCTGCCCGTGGATGCATAGACGAAGCGCGTGCCGGGCGCGAGCTTGCGCGCGAAGCTGAGCAGGTTCAGGCAGTTGTTGGCGAGCGCCCCGCTCGGATCCTGCACCGCGCGGCCGACGCTGGAGTGCCCGGCGAACCACAGCACGGTGTCGAAGCCGGCGAGGAAACCTTCGTCGAGCGCTGCGTAGTCCCGGACGATGACGTCCAGGGACTGCGGATTGCCGCGATCACCTCGGTCGCAGACGATGACTTCGAAGCCGTCCTCGACGAGGCGGCGCTGGAGGTGCGATCCGACATAGCCACAGCCGCCCACGAGCAGCACCCGCGATGCGAGTGCGGCACTGCGCGCCGCTTCGGGCAGTACGGTGGCAGGCGCCGGCTGCGCGGGCGAGGACGAATCGGTCATGGTGCGAAGTTAACATCCTGGCCCGCCCGGCAAACCCGGAAATCACTCCCCATCCTTGCCTGAATGGCTGCCAGCGCGCCAGGCACAAGGCAGGAACCCATGCAACCCATGCCATCCATCATGACAAGACGCGTGCGTGACGCACCGCCGCTCAGCTGGGCTTGTGCCGTCGGGCTCGCCGTCTGCGTCTGTTTGCCGCCCAGCGCGGGCGCCGCGCCGCACGATCACGGCACCGCGCAAGTTCAGATCGCGCTCCAGGGCGAGCAACTGACCCTGCTGCTGCAGTTGCCCCAGGACAGCCTGGTCGGCTTCGAGCATGCGCCGCGCACGTCGGCGCAGCGTCAGGCGATGGCCGACGCGCTGGGGCGGCTTCGCAATGCGGCCGACCTGATCCAGCCCGAATCCGCGGCCCAGTGCCGCCTGACCAGGGCCGAAGTGAAGGACCCCCACGCCATACGCGCAGACGGCGCGGGAGGCGGTGCCGATCATGCCGACGTCGAGGCCGAGATCGGCTTTCGTTGCGCCCGGGCCGAGCAACTTCGAACGCTGGGCATCGGCCTGCTCGAAACCTTCCCGCGTCTGAAAAGGGTCCAGGCGGTCGTTGCGACGCCCCAGGGACAGCGCAAATTCACGCTGCGACGACCGGCGCGAGAGCTGAAACTGCCGCGCTGAGGGCGCTTGGCGGCTTGGCGTGCGGCGGTGACCTGGTCAGCCGCGCACCCGTGCGGCAAATGTGCGCCTGAACTTCTCGACCTTGGGCGCGACGACGTGCGCGCAATACCCCTGCCAGGGATTCCTGGCGTAATAGTGCTGGTGATGTTCCTCCGCCCGCCAATAGTTGCGCCGGGGCTCGATCTCGGTGACGACGCGCCCGCCATGGGCCGCATCGGCTTCGTCGCGTACTGCCTGCACAACGGCACGCTGGGACTCCTCGTGCAGGTAGACGCCCGAGCGGTACTGCGGTCCGACATCATGCCCCTGCCGGTTCAGCGTGGTCGGGTCGTGGATGGCGAAGAAGATCTCGAGGATCTCGCGCAAAGTGATGCGCTGGGGGTCGAACTCGACGCACACCACTTCGACGTGCCCGGTGTCGCCCCTGCAAACCTGCTCGTAGCTCGGCTGGGGGAGGTGGCCGTTGCTGTAGCCGGACTCGACGGCGACGACGCCTTCTACCAGTTCGTACACGGCCTCCAGGCACCAAAAGCAGCCGCCGCCAAGGGTGATGGAGGTCGTGATCATCGCTATCGGCTCCGAGGGTGGGGAAGGCGGCAGGCGAGGCAGACCGCCGCCGAGACCATTCATTATCCCGGTGCGCCCGCCGCCAACGGGTCGCCATGGCGACATGATCCGCCCATCGTCGGCAGGGTCAAGCGGCCCAGGGCTTTGCACCGCGCGGCGAATGCCGCACACTGCGGTTCGCGTGGCGTGGGCCGAGGCCGTCCATGCCCGCCGAACACCACCACCCCCTACTTGCAAGGATCGAGCAATGAAGAACTGGCTGGCTGGCACGCTCGCGGTGCTGATGATCGCGACGGCCCCCTCCTGGAGCGAGGCCAAGCGCGTGGGCGCCGGCAAGTCGCAGGGCATGCAGCGCAGCGCGCCGGCGCAGAGCACTCCGCAGAACACCCCGCCGCAGCAGGCCGCACCGCAACAGCCGGCCACGCCGCAGCAGGCGGCGCCTTCGCCGGCGGCCGCCCCTGCCGCAGCAGGGGCCGCGGCGGCAGCGGCCGCGCCGGCCAAGCGGTCGTGGCTCGGGCCCATCGCCGGGCTCGCAGCCGGCCTCGGGCTGGCTGCGCTGATGAGTCACCTCGGAATGGGCGAAGCCTTTGCCAACTTCCTGATGCTCGCCCTCCTGGCCGTGGCCGCGATCTTCCTGGTCCTCTTCCTGGTGCGCCGTTTCGGCCCGGGTGCGCGGCAGCAGCCCGCGCTGGCGACGGCCGGCGCCGGTCAGGGCGCCGCTGCAGGCCCGGCCTGGAGCCAGACCCCGCCGGTGCAGGCGTCGCCGGCGACCGCCGTCGACACCGCGACCGCTCGTACAAGTCTCGAGCCCGCCGGTGGCGAGGTGTCGGTGACCGGCCAACCCCTGGTCCGTCTGGGCAGCGAGCCGGCGCCCGCCGCCACGGTCTTGGCCACAGCGCCCGCAGTCCCTCTCGCGCCGAGTCTGCCGGAAGGGTTTGACCTGCCCGCGTTCGAGCGGGTGGCCAAGATGATCTTCATCCGCCTGCAGGCGGCCAACGACGCTGGCGACCTGGAAGACCTGCGCCGCTTCACGACCCCGGAGATGTTTGCCGCGCTGCGCCTGGACATCCAGGATCGGGGCGCCACCGCCCAGCGCACCGACGTCGAGCGTGTTGATGCCCAGGTGATCGACTTCGCCACCGAGGCCGGTCGCCAGATCGTCAGCGTGCGCTTCCACGGCATGATCCGCGAAGAAGCTCAGGCGCCAGCCGTGGCCTTTGACGAGGTCTGGCACCTGGTCAAGAACGAAGGCGAAGCCGCCTGGGCCATCGCCGGGATTCAGCAGTCCGAGTAAACCGTCCGCACAAAGCGCCACCGCTTGACGCCACGCGCGTCAAAAAGGCGGCGCACTCACAAATAGCACCCGCAGCCCCGTCTGCGGGTGTTTCATTTCCAGCCGCGTTGCGTGCAGGCAAAGCCGGGACGCCAGGGCCTGGACGTGCGGCGGAGCATAGAGGGGATCTCCCAGGATCGGGTGGCCGATGGCCGCCAGGTGGACCCGCAACTGATGCGATCGCCCTGTCACAGGGTGCAGGCCGAGGCGGCAGCGGCCCACCGCCCGCTCCAGCACCGTCCAGTGCGTGCACGCCTGCTTCCCGCGCTCGGCGTCGACACGCTGGCGCGGCCGGCGCGGCCAGTCGGCCGCCAGTGGCAGATCGATCGTGCCGCGGTCCGGTGCAGGCACGCCGCCGACCCAAGCCTCGTAACGCTTGTCGATCTCGCGTCGCTCGAAGGCACGGCTCAGGGTCCGCTGGGCCTGCAGGCCCCGCGCAAAGACGAGCAGACCCGAGGTGGCCATGTCAAGGCGGTGCACGACAAGGGCATCGTCGAACTCCGCTTGCACCCGGGTGACGGCACAGTCCTGCAGCCCGGGAGCCCGGCCCGGCACCGAGGGCAGGCCGGCTGGCTTGTCGACGACGACGATGTCATCGTCCGCGTGAAGGACGAAGCGGCGATCAGGGTCGGACTGAGCGCTCGGCGCGGAGGATGACCCGCTTGCAGTCGAGGCGGGCAATTGCTTGGACGCAGTGGGGATATCAACCATCCACCTAAACTCCATCCGGTCGAAAGGGGAGTAGCACGCAGCGCCCGCTGCCGCGGCCCCCCGTCAGTACGGTGACAGGCGCCCGCCCGTTACCCGGGACCGCAGGGAATCCCCCCGCAAGACCTTTCGGCGCGATCCTCAATCTCTTCTTCCCGGGAGTGTCCATGGACACCATCGCGCCGCTGTGGCTTTGGATTTTCTTCGTTGCGTCCGTGCTGGTCGCCTTGTTCGTCGACTTCGTCGTCTTGCGCAAGCAGGGCGCGCATGCCGTGGGCGTGAAGGAGGCGCTGAACTGGTCGGTCATCTGGGTGGCGCTGAGCTTTGCGTTCAACGCCCTGTTCTGGTGGGCGGTTTGGCAAGACCACGGTGCCGCGACGGCCAACACCAAGGCCATGGAGTTCCTGACCGGCTACCTCATCGAGAAGAGCCTGGCAGTCGACAACATCTTCGTCTTCCTGATGATCTTCACCTATTTCGCGGTGCCGCCGGAGTTCCAGAAGCGGGTGCTGATGATCGGCATCATCGGCGCCATCGTGCTGCGCACGGTGATGATCCTGCTCGGCTCGTGGCTGATCGCGCAGTTCCACTGGGTGCTCTACATCTTCGGCGCCTTCCTCGTGCTCACCGGGATCAAGATGTGGTGGGCCGCCGGCCAGGAACCCGATCTCGAATCCAACCCAGCCCTGAAGCTGCTGCGCAAGGTGCTGCCGGTGTCCAAGAGCTTCGACGGCGAGCGTTTCTTCACAGTCGAGAACGGCAAGCGCATCGCCACGCCGCTGTTGCTGGTCATCGCGCTCGTGGGCCTGACCGACGTGATCTTCGCCGTGGATTCGATACCGGCGATCTTCGCGATCACGACCGACCCCTTCATCGTGCTCACGAGCAACATCTTCGCCATCCTGGGTCTGCGCGCGATGTACTTCCTGCTCGCCGCGGTGGCCGAGAAGTTCCACCTGCTCAGCTACGGCCTGGCGGTGATCCTGACCTTCATCGGCACGAAGATGATGCTGATCGACATCGTCAAGATCCCGGTGGTGGTGTCTCTCGGCGTGGTCGTGGCGATCCTTGCAGCCACCATGTGGCTGAGCTTGCGCACCGCCCCGAAGCTGAAGACGCGCGAAGCCGGCGGCACGAACGGCTCCTGATGACGGTGTGGGGCGGGGCAGGCGCTATGCTGCGCGCATGACTGCCCCCCTGCCCCTGACCATCATCACCGGCGCATCGCGCGGCCTGGGCCTGGCGCTGGCTCGCACGCTGCGCCAGCGTGGCCACCGGCTGCTGACCCTGCAACGCCAGCCCGAGATCTCGCTCGAAGCCGTGGGCCGCACACCGGTCGAGCAGTGGTCGGTCGATCTGACCGACCCCGTGCCGGTGGCCCGGCGGCTGCGCGACTGGATCGCCGCGCTGGCGCCGTCGGACGTAACATCGCTGACCATGATCAACAATGCGGCGCTGCTGGTCGAACCCGGGCCGCTGGCCGGCGCCGATCTCGAGGCCGTCAGCCGCGCGGCGCGCTCCAGCCTGGAGGCCCCGCTGCTGCTGACCGCGGCCTTCCTCGAGGCCAGCGCCGGACTCGGCGTGGCGCGCAAGGTGCTCCAGATCTCCTCCGGCCTGGGACGCCATGCGATGGCGGGCAGCGCTGTCTACTGCGCCGTCAAGGCGGGGCTGGATCACGCCACGCGCTGTGTAGCGCTCGAGGAAGCGCGCCACGCATCGGGCGCGCGAGTGTGCTCGCTCGCCCCCGGCATCATCGACACCGACATGCAGGTGCAGTTGCGCGGCGGTGATCCGGCCGTCTTCCCCGAGCAGGCGCGGTTCGCCAGCTTCAAGAGCGAAGGCCAGCTCGACAGCCCCGACACCGCGGCTGCGAAGGTGCTGGCCTACCTGGACCGCGCCGATTTCGGCGCCCAGCCCGTGGCCAGCGTCAGGGATCCTGGTTGAGCCCCTCAAGAAAACGCCGGGCCGTCCCAAGTTTTCTTGCGCCCCCGGCGGGGGGGACGGGCTGGAGCGCAGCCCGGCCCTGGGGGCGATCTCAGCCCGGCGCTGGCGCGTCCGCCAGCCACTGCCCGTAGCGCCGCAGGTCGACGTTCCCGCCTGAGAGCACCACGCCCACGCGGCGGCCGCGCAGGTCGGGCAGGCCGTCGGCGCGCGCGAACAGCGCCGCCGCCGCGAGGCAGCCGGTGGGCTCGACGACGATCTTCATGCGCTCCGCGAAGAAGCGCATGGTCTCGACGAGTTGCTGATCGCTGACGGTGACGATGCCCCGCACCAGCCGCTGGATCACCGGGAAGGTCAGCTCGCCGGTGTGCTGGGTCTGGGCGCCGTCGGCGATCGTCTTCGGGGTGTCGATGTGGACAATGCGGCCTTCGGCCAGGCTGCGCTGCGTGTCGTTGCCGGCTTCGGGCTCGACGCCCCAGACCTGGATACCGGGCAAGAGGTGCGTGACGGCCACCGCGCAGCCGGCGATCAGGCCGCCACCGCCCACGCACACGAGCAGCGTGTCCAGCGGTGCGCCGCCGGCCTCGGCGACCTGATGCACCAGTTCGAGCGCCGCGGTCCCCTGGCCTGCCATGACGTCGGCATGGTCGTACGGCGGCACCAGCGCCATGCCGCGCTCGGCTGCCAGCCGCCGGCCGATGGCCTCACGGTCCTCGCGGTAGCGGTCGTAGAGCACGACCTCGCTGCCGACCATGCCGGCCTGGTAGCCACGCGTGGCCGCCAGCTTGGCCGGGGGCGCGTCCTGCGGCATGACGATGACGCTGGGCATGCCGAGCATGCGTGCCGCCAGCGCCACGGCCTGGGCGTGATTGCCCGAGGAGTAGGCGATCACGCCGCGCGCGCGCTGCGCGGCGTCGAACCGAGCCAGCGCGTTGAAGGCGCCGCGGAACTTGAAGGCGCCCATGCGCTGCAGGTTCTCGGCCTTGAAGAAAACCTGCGCGCCCGTACGCTCGTCGGCCGTCCGCGAGGTCAGCACCGGCGTGCGGTGGGCGTGGCCTGCCAGGCGCCGGGCGGCGGCGCAGACGTCGTCGAAAGTGATGGCCAAGTCTGACATCGGGTTCCTCGCATCGGGCCGCCTCGCCGGCGGGCGCCCGGCACTGCGGATGCCCTGCGTGTCTCAGCCAAGCAGCATTCAGGATTGTGCTGCGGGCCTGTCGCCTGGGCACAACAGCCGGCCCGCGGGGTAGGCGATGATCTTCCTCAAGCTTTCAGGGGCTTCAGCACCGCGCGCCGCGGTTAGGCGAAACTGGGCTTGAATTATTGCGATCACCCCGCCCCTCCTGCGCGATGAATCCCGTCGTTTCCCCCGAACGTGAGGCCCTGCCTCTGGTGGACATCATCCAGCTCAAGTGGCTGATGTCGCGCGAGGGCCACCGCGTCCATGTCGAGCGCCTGCAGGGTGATCCCGAGTACGCGCGTCAGTGCTTCGCTCAGGCGCAGCAGTGCCAAGGTGAGGCCACGCGCGCCTGCGCACAGCGTCTGGCGGCGCAACTCCAGGGCTGACGCCCCGGAGCACATTCACGTCCCGTACCGCTCCCGCGCCAGCGCGGCCCCTTGCGCCAGCGCCTGGAGTTTGGCTTGCGCCACCGCGCGGTCCATCGGCGCCATGCCGCAATTCGTGCAGGCGATCAGGTGCTCACGCGGCACGAAGCGCAAGGCCTGCCCCAAGGTCGCCGCCACCTCCTCAGGGGTTTCGACCACGTCGCTGGCCACGTCGATCACTCCCACCATCACGTCCTTGCCGCGAAGCAGGGCCATCAATTCCGGGGGCACGCGGGAGTGGATGCACTCGAGGCTGACCTGGTCGATCGAACTCGCCGCCAGGGCTGGAAAGACGCGTTCGTACTGACGCCACTCCTGGCCCAGTGTCTTCTTCCAGTCGACGTTGGCCGCGATCCCGTACCCGTAGCAGATGTGCACGGCCGTCGTGCAATGCAGCCCCTGCACCGCGCGCTCGAGGGCACGCACGCCCCAGTCGGCGGCTTCGGGCAGGTAGACGTTGAAGGCGGGCTCGTCGAACTGGATCACGTCGATGCCGTCAGCCTGCAGCGCCTGCGCCTCCTGATTCAGCAGCTCGGCGAACGCGAAGGCCAGGGCGACGCGGTCGCCGTAATGCCGGTCGGCCACGGTATCGACGATGGTCATCGGCCCGGGCAGCGTGAACTTGGTCTGGCGGGTGGTGTGCGCGCGCAGGAACCGCGCCTCGCTCGCATGCACGCGCGCCTTCAACCGCAGCGGGGCGACGACCTGGGGCACCATGGCCTTGTAGCGGTCGTTGCGGATACCCATCTCGACCTTGTGCTCGAAGTCGATGCCCTCGACCTGCTCGAGGAAACCATGCACGAAGTGCTGGCGCGACTGCTCGCCGTCGCCCACCACGTCCAACCCGGCGTCCTCCTGGGCCTTGATCCACAGCAGGGTCGCGTCGAGCTTGGCCTGCGCGAGTGCCGCGCCCTCGGCAGCCCACCGGGGCCAGAGGCGGTGGGTTTCGGCCAGCCAGGCGGGCTTGGGCAAACTACCGGCAATGGTGCTCTGGAACATGACAAACGATCTCCCTGGGCCGCGTTGACGGGCCGGGCGGTCCGAGTTGCCACCTCGCCAGCCCGAGCCTCGGGGCGCAGTGTCGCTCAGCCGGGGCGGCGGGTTGCCGCGAAACGCGATGGCCCCCGCGTGGGGACGTAGACCCGGCGCCACGACGCCGGCATCCATGCCCGCAGAGGCCCGGACCAGGAGTCGAGCCGCGAGCGCCCAGAAGTCAAGGCCGTCGCGATGGCCAACAGGGCGAGCAGCCCGACGATCAAACCTGCCAGATCCGAGCCGAGGAGGCGACCCGCCGCCCAGGCAAGCTCGAACCCCGCAAGCGTCAGCGCCACCGCCACCATGCCCAGCCGTTGCAGCGACAGCGCCCACAACACGAAGACCGTCCAGCCCCCGTAGCGCAGCAGGAGCATCCACGTCGCAGGCCCGGCCATCGAAACCCAGCCCGCGCCCAGCAAGGCGGCGCCAGCCAGGTAGGGCCAGCGCGCGAAGTCCGGGCCCCGTTCGGCCCGGACGCGAAGATCGATGTACAACGCAGCCGCCAAGGTCAGGCCGCCGAGCAGCACCGTGAAGGTCGACATCCCGTGGGCGCCCAGACCCAGCGACTGCAGCACGCTGCCCACGGTGAGGTAGGCCGCTGCCCAGAGCAGGACGGTCACCGAAGCAAGCAGCACCGGTTGTCGCAGCCGGCCCAGCCAATAGACGGCGGCCATCAGGGGCACCGACGTCAGGGCCAGCCAGCGCCAGTCGATGCGAGCCTGCGGTATCGCCGCCGGCGTTCCGGCCGGGGCGGCCGCGAACAGGTCGAGCGGGCGCTGCGCGGGCCACCAGCCCGCAGCAGCCTGTGCTTGCCACACCGTGGCCGCGAGCAGGGGCAGCAAAAGGTGGACACCGAGCACCGCGGCGGTCGCCTGGCCGCGTCGGTGCGCCCCCGACGCGGTACGCCAGGCCAGCGCGCTGCCACCCAGGCCGGCCGCGACGCCGCCCCATGGTCCGAACAGGGTGGCGCCGATGGCGATGCAGACGGCTGCGGCCGTCGCCGCCAGCAAGGCCAACGCGACCGCCACGGTCGCTCCGGCCGGCGCCCTGTTCTCGGCTGGAGCCAGGCTGGGGACTTCGATCACGTCGACGACCTCGATGCGCGGACGCCGGTCGCCACGCTCGGCAGCGGCACGGGCGCGCGCTTCGTGCAGGGGCTCGAGAACCTCGGCGGCCGCGACGGGCGGCGCTGCCCCGGCGGCCTGCCGGCCCGGGCGTGGCGCCTCAGGACCCCGGCGAGCCTGTGCGGCCTCGGGCTGGGCCCGTGGCGCTCCCGTGTTGCCGTCCGGTCTGGAGCCGCCCCCAGCCGGGCCGGCACCCGCTTGCAGCCCTGCACTACCTGCGTCGGGCCCGTCGGCGCCGGACGTCGATGCGCCCCCACCAGGGGGCCGGGGCGCCTGCAGCGCCTCACCCTCGGCAGCGTCGATGTGGCTAAGGGGCTTGCGCGCGAGCCAGCGCGCCCACAAGGCGTGCGCGGCGTCGCGTGTCATCCAACCCGCTGCCACCGCGGCCTGGAGGTCAGCCCAGCCCACGGTCACCGCAGGCACCTTGCGCGCCGGCACCGCTGCGGCGCGGGCCGCAGGCGACGCAGCCTCACGCGGATGCGCCGCCTGCGCTGCGCCCCCCGCCCCCCCGGGCACGCCCGCGGGAGCAAGCGATGCGGCATCGGCACGTGCAGGCGCCGGGCCTGCGCCAGCCGCACCAGGCTCTGCGCGTGACCGCGTGTCCGTCGTCGCGGAATCTGCCGACGTGGCGCTCGGCTGCGGCCTCAGGCCGGGCCAGGACACGGGCTTGACGACACGCCCAGCCGTGGCATCGTGCGCGCGCGGCGACGCCGCCGTCGCGTCGCTCGGGCGCGCGTCCTGTCGTGCGGCAGGACTGCTGCCCGCGGCGCGTGCCGGCAGTCCGCGCAGATCCTCATCGGTCAGGCGTCCGGACCGCCGGGGGCCGGGCGAAGAGGAATCAGGGAGGTCGAACGCGCCAAGTTCGGCCAAGCTGGGCAAGCTGCCGGGGCGTCGGGGCGGGGTGTTGGGCCGCGGGGCCGCAGCTCTGCGGCCGTCTGCCGGCGCAGCACCCGGCTCCTGCGAACCGGGCGGCATGGCATTGCGGGAATCGCTCATCGAAACCGGACACCCGTCAGGGCGCTATGCCGCGCAGGCACTCATTGGACGACCGTGCGATCACTTTGTGACCGCCACCACCACCAGGCGGTGGCGCTCGGGCGCCGAGAAGCCGTATTCGACGGCGACCAGATATTCCGGCCCGTGCGAGGGGACTGTCGGTGGCCAGACCGTGGCGATGTATCGATGGCGATCGACGGCTTGCGCGCGCAGAACAAAACCGGGACGAAGGCCTTGATCGCGAAGAGTACCGGCCCCGACCGACATTTCTTCGCAACGCACCATATTGCGCGAAGAGATCGTTTGACAATGACGTTCACAAGCAACTAGGTTACACGACTCTTATCTCAACTCCACCTAGAATAAAGGGCAGATTTTCCCGCCCTCGTCGTCTGGTCCTGCGAGATCGGCACGATCGTCACCCCACCACGACTCGGAGCAAGCGCCCGTTGAGTTTCACCGGGAAATCACGCCACGGATCTGGCCTGCTGCTGCGCGCAGCAGCCGCGGGCGTCTCACTCCTCGTGGCGGCCTGTGGCAGCCTTCCAGAGGCCGGCCTGCCGGCACCAAAGCTGCTTTCCGGCCCGGAGAGGGGCGCGACGGCGCAAGCCGACGCCCAACGTATGCGGCGCGATGTCGAACCCATCGACGCAGCGGTCACGCTCGAAGAGGCGATGGCCCGCGCGCTCAAGTACAACCTCGATCGCCGCGCCCGCATGATCGAGGAGGTCATCGCGCTGCGCCAGCTCGAGACCTCGAACCTGGACATGCTCCCGCGGCTGGTCGCCCAGGCCGGCTATGACTGGCGCGACAGTGACCGGGTGACGATCAATCGTGACTCGGCGACCCCGAGCACCGTGTCCCAGGACCGCGCGCGCTCGCTCGGCGGCCTGGAGTTCACCTGGAGCCTGCTCGACTTGAGCATGGGGTACCACGCGTCGCGCCAGCAGGCCGACCGCGCACTCGTGGCCAGCGAACGCCGGCGCAAGGCGATGCACCAGTTGCTGCAGGACGTGCGCACCGCCTTCTTCCGCGCGATGGCGGCGCAGAAGCTTCGCGACGAAGTCACGCGCACGGTGCGCCTGGCCGAGGACGCCTTGCGCGATGCGCGCAGCGCCGAGGGCCTGCGCGTGCGCAGCCCCCTGGACGCGCTGCGCTACCAGCGCCAACTCCTCGAGAACCTGCGCCTGCTGGAGGCGATCGGGCAGGAGTTGTCCTCGGCGCAGACCGAGCTGGCGCAGTTGATCAACGCGCCGCTCGGCCAGAACCTGGTTCTCTCCGAGGAGGGGATGCAGGACGTGAGCCGGCTGCTGCTGGACCTGCCGCTGGCACGCATGGAAGACGCCGTGCTGGCACTCAACCCGGACCTGCGCGAAGCCCACTACAACTCGCGCATCGCGCGCGAGGAAGTACGGCGGACCTTGTCGCGTCTGTTCCCCAACGTCAGCGTCAACCTCGGCGGCAGCTACGACTCCGACAGCTACCTCCAGCACCGTCAGTGGCAGGAGGCGGGCGTCCAGATCTCCTTCAACCTGCTGAACCTGCTGACTGGCCCGGCGCAGGTGCGGCTGGCCGAGGCCGGCGTCGCACTCGCCGACCAGCGGCGCATGGGGATGCAACTGGCGGCGCTGGCGCAAATGCACCTGGCGCGCCTGGCACTGCAGAACGCGCGCGACCAGTACTTCCGCGCCGACGCGATCTGGGAAGTCGATCGACGCATCGCCGACATGATGCGGGCGCGCGAGATTGCCCAGACCCAGAGCAAGCTCGACGTGGTCAGCAACGCCACCGGCGCAACGCTGAGTCTGCTGCGCCGCTACCAGGCCCTGGGTCAGATGCAGGTGGCCGAAAACCGCCTGACCGCCACTCTCGGCTTCGACCCCTTGCTGGGCGACATTGACGCCCTCACCGTGCAGCAGCTCACGCAGCAGATCCGCGAACAGGCCGAGGTGATGCGCCGGCGCGTACTGGAGGCGCGGTCATGAGCCGGAAACGACCGAACCTCGGGGCGCTGGCCGCACTGTGGCTGGTGCTGTGCGTGACGAGTTGGACGGGCAGCGCCTGGGGCCAGGCGCGGCCGAAATCGGCGCCGGACAAGGAACCTGCGCTGGACGCCAGGCTGAAAGGACAGGAGATCCGGGCCCAGCTGACGCCGCGCCGATTCACCACCTTGTCGTCGGAGGTCGGCGCACGCATCCAGCGCCTGGCGGTAGCCGAGGGCGCCGCGTTCAGCGAGGGGCAGGTGCTGGTCGTCTTCGACTGCACGGTGCAGCAGGCGCAGCTCGACAAGGCCCGTGCCGAACTCGACGCCGCGCAAGCCACGCTGAGGGCCAACGAGCGCCTGCTGGAGCTGAACTCCATTGGTCAGCTCGAACTAGACCTCTCCCGCAGCGCCGTCGGCCGCGCCCGCGCCGAAGTCGGCATGCACGAAGCCGTGCTGTCCAAGTGCACCGTGCGCTCGCCCTACGCCGGCCGCGTGGCCGAGCAGAAGGCGCGCGAGCAGCAGTTCGTCCAGCCTGGTCAACCGCTGCTCGAGATCCTCGACGACAGCGTCATGGAGCTTGAGTTTCTCGTGCCCTCGAGCTGGCTGGTCTGGCTGCGTCCTGGCCAGCGCGTGCAAGTGCAGATCGACGAGACGCGCAAGAGCTATCCCGCGCGCTTCACCCGCATCGGGGCCCGTGCCGACCCGGTCAGCCAGTCGGTCAAGGTCGCCGCGGCGATCGAAGGTCGATTCCCGGAACTGGTGGCGGGCATGAGCGGACGTCTCCAGCCCAATCGGCGCTGAGAAGCGCGCAGGCGATGGCCGCAGCCGACACACCCTGGCCTCCGGGCCCCGGTCCGGCGGACAGCGCCCCGCCCAGGACGCGGCGCAAGCTCGCGCGCAGCGGCCCGCGGCCCATGGCGCTGGAGCAGCGCCAGATGTTCGACGGCGCCGCCGTCCACACGGCCATCGACGACCTGACCGCCAGCATCGACCGCGCGCGCGCCGACGCGCTGCCCCTGACCGGTCAGAGGCAGCCCGAAGAACGGGCTGTGGCCAGCACGGCCGCCACGGGTCGCATCGCCGTGACGGGTACCGGCACGCGCGAGCTCGTATTCATCGACCCGGCCGTTGCGAACGCAGCCCAGTGGCAGGTCCGGTTGCGCGAAGGCGTAGAACTCGTTGTGCTCGACGCCAGCGGCGACCCCTGGGCACAGATGGGCGCCGCAGTGTCTCAGCACCACGAGCTGCAGGCCGTGCACCTGCTCGCACACGGCGCGCCAGGCCAGTTCCTGCTGACCGGCACCCACGGCTTGGCCGACGCGCTGGGATCGGTCACAGCCGACGCGGCGCTGGCCTCCTGGGCGGCGCATCTGGCTGCGGATGCCGACATCCTGATCTACGGCTGCTCCAGCGGCGCGGGTGACGGCGGGCGGCAACTGGTCGAAAGGATCGCGCGACTCACGCAGGCCGACGTGGCCGCCTCCACGGACGCCACCGGATCGGATGCCCTTGGCGGCAACTGGGTCCTCGAGTACCGCAGTGGCCCGGTAGAGACGGTGGCGGGCTTCGCCGCCGCCTGGCTGGCCCTGGAGGCGCCGCTGCTGGGGGTGCCGACTGTCTCGACCACCATGGCCGCGCTCGAGCTCATCGAGCCCAGCACGCTCAATGCCGAAGGTGCCAGCATTGCCACCCTTTCAGGCTGGACGATCGACCACGACGGCGACGCGGCGGCTGGGCTCAGCCTGGACGTGACGCTGAGCGACCCGGCCCTGGCTACATTGGCCGATCCCGGCGGCATCACCGCAGGCGTGGTCACCAGGCTGCCCGACGGCCTTCGCTTCTCAGGAAGCGCCGAGGCAGCGCAGGCATGGCTGAACCAATTGCGCCTCGACGCCACCGACGTCGAACGCGGGAACACCGCGGCATCGGGCTGGCTGAGCGTACGCGTGAGCGACGCGCAGAACCCAGCGCTCGCGGGCACGACCACGCTGAAATTGACGGTAACGCCGTCAAACGACCCGGTGCGTGTGGACGACGCGCAGGTGCGGGTGACCGAGGGTGCGCCCTCCACCGTCATCGGCGCGGGCGCGCTGCGGGCGATCGATCCGGAGGTCACGGCTGGCAGCCAGTCGCCGTCGCAGGTCGTCTACCGGCTGGGCAGCGTGCCGCTGCACGGCTACGTCACGCTGGCCGGCGAGCGCATCGGCCTGAATTCGACGTTCACGCACGAGCAGGTGATCGCCGGATCTCTGGCCTACGCGCACACCGCCGGGGGCGGCGCCGACCAGAATACCGCCGACCGGTTCGAGCTCCTGGTCAACGACGGCGCGACGCCACTGGCCCAGTCCGATACCGCGGTCGTCAGCATCGCCATCACCCCGGTCAACCAGGCGCCCGTGGTGCGCGGCAGTGCCACCTTCTACGAGGGGCAGCCCTACACGGCGCTGAGCAGCGGCTTGCCCCAGTCGGTCATCGGCCTGTCCATCGCCGCCAACGGCGGCGGAGACCCCGGCGACGACACGCTGGACCTGCGCATCACCCGCCTGCCGCAACACGGCTGGCTCCACTTCAAGGGCACGGCACGGATCGATGGCCTGGCAACCGCAGTCGATCGCGCGCTGAGCCTGGTCGACCTCGAGGGCGCGGGCTTCGTCATCGCCTACGCCGACCGCGACGGTCTGCGCTACCAGCACGACGGCATCGACCGCGACGCCGCCGCGCGCAACGACAGCTTCGACGTCACCGTCACCGACGGCGGCGGCGGCACCGCGAATCGACAGTCGACCAGCGCGACGGTGGTCATCGACGTGCGGCCGGTCAACGACGACCCGGTGTTCGACCCGGCCTCCACCCGCGCCGCGGTTGTCACCGTCAACGGGCCGAACCGGGTGCTTGATGGCGGCGGCGACGACTACCGCGTGACGCTCGACACCTCGATGCTGCGGGTCAACGATGTCGATTCCGGCGCAGCCAGCCTCGCCTTCGTCATCACGCGTCTGCCGCAGGACGGCAGCCTGCTGCTGGACAACGCCGCGCTCGGTCCCGGTGCCTCGTTCACGATGGCCGACCTCGCCGCGGGGCGGGTGCAGTACGTGCAGACCGCCGTCAACAGCGGGGGCGCGAATGCGGTCGACGACTTCGAGTTCCAGGTCCGAGACGGCGCCATGTCACTGCGCTGGGACCGCACGGGCGAGGACTACACGCGCGCAGGCGGCGCCTACACCGGACCGAACCAAGCCGACACGCTGAGAACTCTTGTATTCAATGTAAGTCTCGCTGAGACATCGGCCGGTGACGGAGGCAGCGGGTCCACCGGCGCGACGCCGGTCCCGGCATCGACGCTGCAGACGCGGTACGTCGGCCTGCCGCCATCAGGGCCGGCCGTCTCCAGCCTGGTCGAGGGCGGCAGCGTCACGATCACAAGCGGTGTGCTGTCCTATGCCTCGGGCAGTCTGACCCCCGACCAGATCGTCTACACGGTGGCGGGCTTCTCCGGTGCGGCATCGGGCCTGAACGGCAACCTGCGCAAGGACGGTGTCGCGCTGGGCATCCTCGACAGCTTCACCCAGGCCGACGTGAATGCGGGGCGCCTGCGCTTCGTGCACGACGGCAGCGAGGTCTTCGCCTCATCCATCAGCTTCTACGTCTCGGCCACCGGCGCCTCCGGGGTAGCCCAGGCGACGCTGGACATTCACGCCGCGCCGGTGAACGACGCGCCGACGGCGCTCGGCGTGCCCGGCACGACGCTGCCCGAAGGCGGGACGGTCGCGATCACGACCGAGCGGCTGAGGCTGGCCGACGTGGACGACACCACGAGCGAGTCCTATCTCGAGAACGACCCGGCGGTGGCCGACAACCACCGGGTCAATGAGGCACTCGACAACGGCGCCTTCGGCGCTGACCCGCTGCGCTGGCGCGTCGTCGCCCTGCCCGCCGCCGGCCGGCTGCAGGTGGACACCCTGGGCACAGGACAGTGGGTCGATGTCAGCACCGCTGATGTCGCGAGCCAGACTCTCTATGCCGCCGACCTGCTGCAGTCCGGCCGCGTACGCTACGTGCACGACGGCCTGGAGACGCGCAACGACAGCTTCCAGGTGGTCGCGCGCGACCGCTGGGGCAGCGAGAGCGCCGTCGCGACGGTGGCGCTGGCGATGACCAACGTCAACGACGCGCCCGAGGTCGCCGCCCGGCCCACCCGCGCCGACCCAGTGACCACCGGGCGCGCGCCCAACCTGGCCGGGGGCCCAGCGGCGAACGAGCCACTGACCGTCATCCAGGAAGGCAGCGTCACCCGCCTCACCGCGACGATGCTGCAGGCCTGGGACCCGGACAGCACGGCGCAGCAGGTGCAGTACCGCATCACGAGCGCGCCCGCGGCCGGCCGGCTCGCCTTCTCCGCCAACGGCAGCGCCTTCACCACCATCGGCCTCGGGTCCTCGTTCTCGCAGCAGCAGGTGCAGGACGGGCAGATCTACTACCTGCACGACGGCGCCGAGCCCACGGGCAGCGCCTACCCCGGCACACCCGACGACCGCTTCATCTTCACGCTCGCCGACGGCAACCAGGAGCAGACGGGCAACGAGTTCTGGATCTACGTCCAGCCGACGAATGACGCGCCGACAGTCTCGGGCGCGGCCGGGCCGGTGGACATCGACAGCGCGATTCCGGCGCTGAACCCGGTCGCGGGGTTCTCTGTCAACGACCTGGACCTGACCAACGGCGTCCAGGCGGGTGAGCGCGACTTCCTCCAGGTCACCGTGCGCCTGCAGTCCGCCGCTGGGGTGGCGCCCGCCTCCTACGCCACCGGCTTCGGCGGCGGCGGCGTGCGCATCGGCTTCGCCACCCCGTCGGACACCGGCGGCGACTGGGCCGTGCTGCGCGGCGGTGTCAACGACGCATTGCAGATCCAGGGCAGCCGCGTCCAGGTGAACGAGGCGCTGGCCGGACTCAACGTGACCTTCGACCGCGACCTGGATGCCTCTTGGACCTTGCAGGTCATCGCCGACGACCGCCTGCGCGGTCTGGGCGGCGGGTTGCTGAACACCGGCCCCGATGCCAACGGCGGAGAGTGGAACCAGCCCGGCGCCAACACCGGCGCTCCAACGGCCGTGCCGACGGCTGCCTTCGACTGGACAGCGGGAGTGCCGGTACCCGCCGGGCATCCGAACATCGGCACCGCTTCCGTGGTGCTGCGGGCCTCCAGCATCAACGACGCCGCGACGCTGAGCGGCCCGGCGCTGGTCTCGGTCACCGAGGATGTGCGCTCGCGTGTGACCGGTGTGTTCACGGTCGCGGACGCCGAATCAGCCGCATTCGACCTGCCCGTCTCGGTGGCGCTGACCGTCGGCTCGGGCACGCTCGACCTCGGCCCAACCGGGGCACAGACGACCCTCACGCCCTCGGGGGGCCGCGCCGTCGTGCTCGGTGGCGATGGCAGCAGCCGAGTGACGCTCACCGGCCGCGCCAGCGACATCCAGGCCCTGCTGAACGGGCGCAACACCGCGCATACCGCCGACGACGCAAGCGGAGGTGTCCACTACACCGGCGCGGCGGATCTGAACCACGACCTCAACGGCGCCGACCCCGGCGACGTGACGCTGACGCTGACGATGGACGATGCCGGCGCGCGGATCGGCAGCGACATCGGCGCCGGCAGCGTGGCGCTCCAACCCGCGCCCTGGCGCGTCGGGCTCGACATCGTGGCCGTGAACGACGCGCCGGCCGTCACCGCGCCCACGACCACGGTAACCGCCATCGACACCGCGGTCGCGCCCCTGCGCGGCTTCGTGCTGACCGACGTCGACGCGGCGGACGGACGCGCCAGCGGCGAGAGCACGGGGCCGATGCAGGTGCTGGTGCGTGTGCTGGACGCCGCGGGGCGGCCCTTGCCAGCCTCGTTCTACGCCGGCGCCGACCTGCGCCTGTCCTCATCGGCCGCGGCGCACGGCGCCATCGTCGATGCAACGCTCCACGGCACCGGCCGGGCGCTGGCGGTGCGCGGCACGCTCGCGCAACTCCAAGCCTTCCTGGACGGACTGGAACTGCGAGTGGGCCGCCCCGACGGCGTGAATTTCGCGCCCGCCTACCGTGTGGAGGTCGTGGTCGACGACCGCCTGCGCGACGCTGCCGGCGTGCTCACCGGCAGCGCCGACGGCGGCGTGGCCAACCAGCCCGGGCTGCAGCCGGTGCCGCTCAGCGACGGCTTGGACCCCTACGCCAGCACCACAGCAGCGTTCGGCGTCTACAACGTCGCGGCCCATTCGCGACCCCTGACCATCGTGCCCTACAACGACCCCGGACGCATCACCGCCGCACCGGTGCGCGTGGCCGAGGGCTCGACCACGCTGCGGCTGGACGCCACTCAGGGCGCGCTCGCCATCGACGACCCCGACGACCATGGCGCCGCCACGCTGTCGGCCACGGTCACGCTGAGCGCGGGCACCATCGTGGCCTTGGGCGGCATTGGCGGCGACGTCAGTGGCCTCGGCAGCCCCAGCCTCACGGTCAGCGGCGCCACCGAGGTCGAACTCAACCAGCGCCTGCGCGCGCTGACGCTGGCCTGGCCCGACCCCGAAGGCGCGGCCGACGCCGCCGACTTCAACGGTGTCCTGACCGTCACCGTGACCTACCGCGACGCCGGCAACACCGGCGCGCGTCTGCCGAGCCTGCCTGCGGAGGCCTACAGCCTCGACGCCGACCCCGGCGCCGCGCGCCACGTCGACGACAGCGGCAGCGCCCTGGAGACCACACGCCGCTTCACGATCACGGTCGAGCCGGTGAACGATGCGCCCACCCGGGTGGGAACCGGGGCCGTCACCCTGCCGGCGCTGACCGAGGACAGCAGCCCCGACGCCCTGCCCGGCGCGCGTGTGGACGCCTTGTTCGGCGAATCGTTTGCCGATCCGCGGGATGCGGTCGCCGGCGGTTCGGGCACTCACACATTGGCCGGGGTGGCCATCACCGGCAATCTTTCCTCGCCGGCGCAGGGCCGTTGGCAGTGGTCCTCCGAAGGCAGCGCCTGGATCGACCTACCCGCCGTCGCCACAAGCAACGCACTGCTGCTGGCGACCAGCGACCGCTTGCGCTTCGTGCCCGCGGCTGACTTCCAAGGCACCCCCGGGAGCCTGAGCCTGCGCGCCGTCGACAGCAGTGGCGGCGCGGTCACGACGGGCGCGCGCGCCGACCTGTCCGACGACCTGACCCGCTCGGGCGGCAGTACGCGGTACGCCGACAGCGGCCAGGCCCTGACCCTGGGCACCACGGTCCTCGGCGCGAATGACCGGCCGACCGCCCGCGCGGCCACTCTGGCGGCCACCGTCGAGGACGAAGCAGCGCCGCCCGGCGCCCGGGTGGCTGAGCTCGACTTCAGCTTCGACGACGGGCGCGACGACCGCTCCGCCATGCCGGGCGGCGCCAACACCGCCTCCGCCTGGGGGGGCCTGGCGATCGTCGGCAACGCGGCCGACGCCCAAGGCCAGGGCGTGTGGCAGTACGCCGCGGCGGACGGCTGGGTCACCATAGGCAGCGGCGCCGAGGCGCCCGCCGACGCGAACGCCATCCTGCTGCCGCTGGACGCGCGCGTGCGCTTCCTGCCCAGCGCCGTCGACTTCAACGGTCAGCCCGGCGCCTTGACGGTGCGGATCGCCGATTCCCCCGTCTCCTTCGGGGCCGCGGTCGACCTGCGCCATGCTGTCAGCGCGCAGGGGACATGGTCAGCACCGGTCGAGCTGGGCAGCGCCGTACAGGCGCGCAACGACGCGCCCGTGCTCACGGGCCGCGCCGCCTCGCCCGTCGCTGCCGAGAACGCGCAGACCGAGACGGGCGTGTCCGTGCCGCCGGTGCGCCTGCTGACCGGCGCCCGCATCGCCGATGTCGATCTGGCCAGCACCCCGGGCCTGTCAGCCCTGGTGTTCGGTGCCGGCCGCCTGACTGTCGGGCTCAGCGATGGCCGGGCCGGGGACGTGCTGCAGGTCGGCATCCCGCTGCCGGCGGGCGTGATAGCCAGCGGCGGCTCCGGCGCCACACCGCTGGTGCTGAATCTGGACGCCGACACGACGCTGGCCGAGGTCGACGCGCTGCTGGCGGCACTGGAGTTCGCGCACACCGGCGACGACCCAGGCGGGCGCGGCAGCCAGCTCACGCGCCAGTACACGGTGACGGTGGACGACGGCAACAACGTCCAGCCCAGCGGCAGCGCAGGCGGGCCGGCCGGACGCGCTGCGGCCGTGCTGCAGGGCGTCGTCACCCTCGTGCCGGCGAACGATGCCCCGGCGCTGGACCTGGACCCGGCCAGCCCGGGCAGCGGCGCCACGCTGCGCTGGACCGAGGCAGCCGGTGCGCCCCACGCGCCAGTGCCCGTGGCGGCGCAGGCCACGCTGTCGGACCCCGACAACACGCTGCACAGCGCGCTGCGCTTGCGCATCGAGGGTCTGCGCGACGGCAACGCCGAGCGGTTGCTGGCCGGCGCGGTGTCTCTGCCGCTGGCCACCGACGCCAGCATCGATGCCGGCGAGTTCAGGCTGCTGTACGACAGCACGAGCGCGACGCTGACCGTCCTGCCGCGTCAAGGAGGCACTGCGGGTACGGCCGCCTTCCAAGCCTGGCTGCGCGAGCTGCGCTACGTGAACGACAGCGACCGTCCCGCCGCCGGCACTCGCCAGATCGTCGCGACACTGACCGATGCCGGGCTCGACGAGTCCGGTCCCATCGCGGGCGCGGCCACCAGTGCCGCCGCGCGCACCACGATCGAGGTGGTGCCTGCCAACGATCCAGCCACATTGGTGCTGGCCGCCAGGAGGGCCTTCGGCGAGAACGCCCTGAATGCGGGCGGCCTGCTGCTGGATGGCGCGTTGTCGATGCTCGATCCGGACAGCGACGACTTCGGCGGCGGCAGCCTGCACATCAGCGGCCTGGTGGCCGGGCAGGATCGCATCGGCCTGCCCGAGTCCGCCGACGGCGCAGGCAGCCCGGTGCGACTGCAAGGGAGCAGCGTCGAGGTCCGCGCCGGCGAAGGCTGGCGCGCCGTCGGCCGCCTGTCCGGTGGCGACGGCCGGGACCTGGTCATCGACTTCACGGCCGCAGCCCAGCGCGCGGACGTCGAGCAGGTGTTGCGCCAGCTGCGCCTGCACAACAGCGCCGACGATCCCGTGACCTCGCGCACGCTGACCTGGACGCTGGATGACGGCGATGGCGGCACGCCGCGCGGCGCAACGATGGAGATCGTCATCGCCGCCGAGAACGACCCGCCGGCCCTGACGCCGAGCGAGGGCGACCGCGACGCGGCCACACTCGACGAGGGCCATGCCGGCCTGGCCACCAGCGGCACGCTGACGGTGGTCGACCCCGACGCCGCCGACACCGTATCGATCGTGGTGGCCGGCGTCGACATCCAGGGGCCGTCCGGCGTGGTGCTGCCCACGACGTCCCAGGCCCTGGCGATGCTGAGCCTGAGTGGGCAGACGGCCAACGCCGCCGACCCGGGCACGGGCGCGCGCATCGGCTGGAGCTTCGACACCGGCGGCCGGGCCTTCGACGACCTGGGCACAGGTCAATCCCTGGTGCTGCGCTACACGCTGCGCGCCACCGACTCCAGCGCCGCAGCCGCCGCGGCCACACGCGCCCTCACCGTCACGATCCGGGGAAGCAACGACGCGCCGCTCCTGAGCGCGGCCAGCCCTGGCGACACGCGCGCCGCGGTGACCGAGGACGCCACTGCCGGCGCGCCGGCGGCGCTGCGTGCGGGCGGCTTGCTCAGCCACGCGGACGTCGATTCGGGCGACTCCAGCCGGGCCACTGTTCAGCACGTCGGTGCGACCGGCCTTGGCGGTGCCGTCGTCGACGCCAGCCTGAACCAGGGCCTGGAGAACGCGGTGACGCTCACCGGCCCGGGCGCCACCACGGCCGCCCGAGGCGGGATGCTGCAATGGGCCTTCACCCTCGACAACGCGCTGACTCAGGGGCTGGGCGCCGATGAGTCCGTGCTCGCCCGCTACCGCGTCGCCGTGACCGACGATTCCGGCGCGGCCAACGCGCAGGCCACGCAGGACATCGAGGTGCGGATCGACGGCGCGAACGACCGGCCCGTGATCTTCGCCACCGACGTCAGCGGTGCCGTCGCCGAAGGTTCAGGCGGCGCGACGCTGCGCGACGCCGGCTCGCTGTCCTTCACCGACGCCGACACGCACGACCTCGCACGGGTGAGCGCGGCGCTGCAAGGGGTCACGCGCTCGTCAGGTCTGGCGCTCGACGCCGGGATGAGGGCAGCCCTGGAAAGCGCCCTGAATCTCGCTGGCGACGGGGTGGGGGCCGCCGCACGCGCGGGCACCGTGACCTGGACCTTTGCCCTGGCTGATGCGCTGGTGAACAACCTGGCCGCGGGCGAGACGCTCACCGCCACCTGGCGCGTGCGCGTGATCGACGACTCGGGCGCCACCGACGCGAGCGCCAGCCAGGACGTCGCGGTCACCATCACTGGCAGCAACGACGCCCCGTCCGTGGTCGCCATCGACGCCGAAGGCAGCGTCGTCGAGGACGTCACCTCGGGCACACCGGCCCGCCTGCGCGACAGCGGCACGCTGGCCTTCACCGACGCGGATGCCGGCGACAAGGTCCGGGCGCGGGCGCAACTGCAGACGCTCTCCCCGCGAGGCGGCGCCGTGCTCGACGCGGCGCTGCGCGAAGCCTTGGCAGGGGCGCTCGTGCTGTCCGGGGACGGCGTCGCCGCCGGTGCGGCTGCAGGAACGGTGCGCTGGGACTTCACCCTGGACAACGACCTCGCGCAGACGCTCGCCACGGGGCAGTCGATCGAGGCAGTGTGGCGTGTGAGCCTGCAGGACACGGGCGGTGGCGAGACCGCCCAGGACGTGCGCGTGCTGATCGCAGGCGCCAACGACGCGCCGACGCTGCAGATCGCCGCGCCACCGTCCTGGGTGGAAGCAGCCGATGCCCGGGCCCAGACGCTGACGCAAACCGGCGGCATCGGCGTTGGCGACGTCGATGCCAGCGACAGCGTCACGCTGGCCTGGACCTACGCGGGCGACATCGCCTGGACCGGCGGCACGCTCACCGCATCCCAGGTCACCGCCCTGACACAAGGCGTGTTTGGCATCGAAGCCGCGCCCTCGAGCCTGGCTGGCGCGGCGCGCTGGCACTACCTCGCCGAGGGCGTGGACCTGGACTTCCTCGGCGCGGGCGAGCGCATCACCCTCAGCTACGACATCCAGGCCCGGGACAGCGCCGCAGCGACGAGCACCGAGCGCGTGCGCCTGGTGATCGAGGGCCGTAACGACGCGCCACTCGTCACCGCCGCCGACTTGCTCGGCGACGTCGACGCGGCCGGTGCCGGCGGTGTGCCGCCGCTGCTGCGAGATTCCGGCTCGCTGTCCTTTCGCGACGCCGACGCGAACGACCTCGTACGCGCCAGTGTGCGCCAAATCGGCGTCAGCGGCGAGGGCGGCGCGCGCGTCGACGCCGCGCTGGTACAGGCGCTGGGGCAAGCCTTGACGTTGACCGGTGCCGGCGTCGGCAGCGGCGCCGCCTCGGGGAGCGTGAACTGGACCTTCGCCCTCGACCCTGCACTGGTCCGACACCTCGGCGCCGGCCAGAGCCTGATCGCGACCTGGCGCATCGAGCTCGGCGACAGCTCCGCGACCTCGGACGCCATCACCGCACGCGACGTCGTCATCACGTTGCGCGGCGCCAACGACGCCCCGACGATCAGTGCCGACACGCCCACGGCCTTTGTCGAGGCCCAGGACGCGCGCGCGCAGACGCTGGCGCAGTCGGGCGCCGTGCGCCTGGACGACGCCGATGACGGCCAGGAGCTGCAACTGCGCGTCGCCTACAACGGCGACCTCGCCTGGTCGCGCGCGGGCGGCGTGCTGGACACGGCGCGCGTGGCCGCACTGACGCAGTCGGTGCTGCAATTGTCAGCGGTCAGCGCGCTCGCCCCGGGCAGCGTGCGCTGGGATTACCTGGCGTCGGGACTCGACCTGGACTTCCTCGCCGCCGACGAGACCTTGCGCTTCAGTTTCACCCTCACCGCCACCGATGCCGCCGGCGCCAGCGCGTCGCAACGTCTTGCGTTCAGCGTCGTCGGCACCGCCGAGACCCCGGCGCTCGAGGATGCGGACCTGTTGGGCGCCGTCACCGAGGACCGCACGAGCGGCATCCCGCCGGCGCTGCGCGACGCCGGCACGGTGGGCTTCAGCGGCATGGACCCTACGGCACCGTCCCGGGCCACGGCCACCTTCCTCGGTGCCGCGGCCAACGGCGGCGCTGCGGTCGCTGCCAGCCTTGCCACGGCCTTGCCGTCGGCGCTGCAGGTCGGCACGGCCGTCGTCGATCCAGTCACCCGTGTGGGCCTGATCCCGTGGTCCTTCGCGCTCGACAACGCGCTGGTGCAAGGCCTGCGCGCCAGCGAGGCCGTGCAGGCGCGCTGGCGCATCGCGCTCGCCGACGACCCTTCCGCGACCCAGGACGTGACCGTGACCGTGCAGGGCGCCAACGACCCACCCACGGTCGGCGCAGCGCCTGCGGGCGTCTCCGTGGGCGAGGACGCGCCCGCCGGCGCAAGCAGTCTGGTGGCGGACGGTACGCTGGGCTTCGCCGACCCCGACCGCGACGAGCGTGTCCAGGTCCGCGCATCGCTGCAAGGGGTCGCTGGCTCCGGCGGCGTGGTGGTCAGCGCGGCGCTGGCCGACGCGCTCACCGGCGCGCTCACGCTCAGCGGGCCGGGCACCGAGACGGCCGCCGCCGAGGGTCTGGTGAACTGGCGCTTCGAACTCGACCCGGCGCTGGTGCAGTTCCTGTCCGCCGGGCAATCGCTGACCGCCACCTGGCGGCTGCAGTTCAGCGACGACTCAGGCAGTGCCGGCGCCACGACCTTCCGCGACGTCGCCGTCACGATCACCGGCGCCAACGACGCCCTGACGCTGGCACCGGTGGACGTCACCGGCACGGTCTCTGAAGACGGCGCGAGCGGCACGCCGAGCCGGCTGCGCGACGGCGGCTCCATCGCCTTCAGCGACCCGGACGCGGGCGACCGGGTACGCGCCAGCCTTGCGTTGCATGAATTCCGGCGCGCTGGCGGCGCGCCGGCCGACGCCGTACTCGACGCCGCGCTCGCGCAGGCGCTGCGCCTGTCGGGCGCCGGCACCGGCGTAGGCACGAACGCCGGCACCCTGGCCTGGCACTTCGAGCTCGACCCGGCGCTGGCGCAGTCGCTGGCGGCCGGCCAGTCGGTGAGCGTGACGTGGCGACTGAGCTTCAGCGACGGCAGCGGCCTGCCGGAGGGAACGCGCGCGCAGGACATCACTGTCACGCTCGCAGGCGCGCCCGACGCCCCCGCCATCGGGAAGGCCGATACCAGCGGAAGCGTCACCGAGGACGCCACCAGCGGCACCCCGGCGCGTCTGCGCGACGGCGGTACGGTCGAGTTCAGCGCTGTCGATGCGACCCAGCGCGTGCGCGCGCAGGTCGCGCTGCTGGGCAGCAGCGCTTCGGGCGGCGCAGACGTCAGCGCGGAGCTGGCCCAGGCCCTGGCCGCGGCGCTCACGGTCTCGGGCGACGGCTCTGCGGTGGCAGCGGCCGCAGGCACGCTGAGCTGGGACTTCTCCCTCGACGACGCGCTCGTGCAATACCTGGACGCCGGCCAGACGGTCTCCGCGACCTGGCGCATCGTCTTCAGCGGGGACGATGGCACCGGCGGACCGACGGCTACCCGGGATGTGACCGTGACCCTGCGCGGCGCCAATGACGCTCCGGCCATGACCCTGGTCGATGCCGAGGGCGAGGTCCGGGAGGACGTCATCTCGGGCACCCCGGCATGGCTGCGGGACCGCGGCGCGCTGGCCTTTGCCGACCCCGACTCGGGCGACCGGGTCTACGTCGCGCCGCCGAAATCCATCCGCTTCATCGGTACCGGCGGCGTGAACCTAGACTCCGCGGACGGGCAGGCACTGAAGAACGCGCTGGCTGGCGCACTGACCTTGAGCGGCGCCGGCACGGGATCGACACCAGCAGCGGCCGCGGGCAGCGTCGAATGGGTCTTCGCGCTCGACAACGCGTTGGTGCAGTTCCTGGGCCCCGACCAGTCGGTCACCACCACCTGGCGCATCGGCTTCAGCGACGAACCCGGCAGCCTGGAGCCGGCGAGCTTCCAAGACGTCGTCGTCACCGTGCGCGGAGCCAATGACAAGCCGCGGGTGACGCCCCTGAAGGTGATCGCCCGACTGGGCGAAGACGAGGGCACCGGCGTCCCGCCGCGCCTGGTCGAAACCGGCTCGATCACCTTCACCGACGCCGATGCGGGCCAACGGGTGCGCGCCAGCGTTGGTCTCATCGACGTCAGCGGCAGCGGCGGAGTTGCCGTGAGTCCGGGCCTGCGCGCCGCCCTGGCCAGCGCCCTCGAACTCGCCGGGCAGGACGCAGGAACAGGCGCCCGCGCGGGCACCATGGCGTGGTCCTTCGGCCTGGACGCGTCGCTCGTCCAGGCGCTGCCACCGGGCCAGGGACTTCAGGCCACCTGGCGCGTGAGCTTCACCGACGACAGCGGCGAGACCGACGCCACGACCACGCAGGACATCGTGATCACGATCGACGGCGCCAACGACGCGCCGGTGCTGACCGTGGTTGATGTGGCGGGCAGCGTGACCGAGGACCTGACCGCGCCAGGCTCGGACCAGCTGCGCGACCAGGGCTCGCTGCGCTACGCCGACGACGACGCGGGCAGCAGCGTGCGGGCCAGCGTCACTTTCGTCGCCGCTGAGCCTGCCGGTGGTGCCGTGATCGACGATGCGCTTCGCCAGGGCCTGGCCGATGCGCTGCGCTTGTCGGGCGACGGCGCCGCCGCTGGCACGCTGAGCTGGGACTTCGCACTCGACAACGCGCTCGTGCAACGACTGGGACAAGGTCAGTCCGTCATCGCCACCTGGCGCCTCGCGGTCAGCGACGGCGCCGCCAACGGCACGGCGACGCAGGACGTCATCGTCACGATCCACGGTGCCAACGACGCGGTGCAGGCGCGCCCCGGCGACAACGCCGGCAGCGTGACCCAGGGTCAGGTCGATCCGGCGTCGGGCCGCCTGCTCGACCAGGGAGCGCTGGCCTACACCGATGGTGACAGCGGCGACCGGGTGCGGGTCGAGGCCTTCGAGCTCGCCTCCATTCACGCCTCGGTCGGCGTCGACCTCGACGGCGCAGACGGCCAGGCCCTGCGCCAGGCACTGTCCGCTGCGCTCGAACTCGGCGCGCCCGCCAACGGCACCCTGCCCTGGGCTCTCGAGCTCGACAATCGCTTCGCGCGCTTCCTCGGCGCCGGCGAGGTGGTCACGGCGACCTGGCGAGTCGGCCTGGGTGACGGTTCGGGCGACCACGCTGCCACGGCCTACCAGGACGTCGTCGTGACGATCAGCGGCGCCAACGACAGCCCCTCGGTCCAGACCGCACGCGCAGCCGTCGGCCTGTCCGAGGACGGGATGCCCGACGCTCAGGGCCGCCTGGTCGAAACCGGCTCGATCGGCTTCAGCGACGCCGACAAAGGCGATCTCGTGCGCGCCAGCGTCGGCGCGCCGGCCATCGTACGCGCAGCCGGCACGCCGGAGGACGCTGCGCTCGACGTAGCGCTCGCCCAGGCGCTGACGCTGAGCGGCGCCGGCACGGGCGCCGCGGCGCCCGGGGGCACGCTCGACTGGCACTTCGCACTTCAAGCCGCGCTCGCGCAATCGTTGTCGACGGGCCAATCGGTAAGCGCCACCTGGCGCATCGCCTTCACCGACGACAGCAGCAGCCCTGACTCGACGCGCTTCCAGGACCTGACGATCACCTTGAACGGCGCCAACGACGCGCCGGCGATCACCACGCCCACGCCCACGGGCCGCGTCGTCGAGGACGGCGCCGGCGCGGCCATGCTGCGCGATGGCGGCACGGTCGACTTCGCCGACGCCGACGCTGGCCAGCGCGTACGCGCCAGCGTCGAGCTCCTGGGCGTCCAGGGCGCAGGGGCGACAGGCGCGACGGGGGTGGCGCTGCGCGCGGCGCTGGACCAGGCGCTGAGCCTGTCGGGCGCAGGCGCCACCCACGATGCGAACGCCGGCACGCTGCGCTGGGACTTCGCGCTCGACAACGCGCTCGTGCAACATCTCGGGCAGGACCAGTCCGTCGTGGCGACCTGGCGCCTGACGCTGAGCGACGACTCGGGATCGGCCCGCTCGACGACCACACGCGACCTGGCGATCACGCTGGTCGGCACGAACGACGTACCAGCCGCCGTGGACGACGCCTTCATCCCGGCGCTCGGAGGCGTCGTCGAAGGGGCTCTCGTCGCCGCCAGCGACTCGGACGTCGACGCCGATGCGCTGCGCGTGGCCAGCGTGAACGGAAAGCCCTTCGAGGCCCTGGCTTCCAGCACAGCCCTCGACCGTCCCGCACAGGCGGGCTGGCGCGAGGTCGACCTCGGTCACGGAACGCTCTTCCTGCGGGCTGACGGGCAGAGCGCCTACGCACATGCCGGGCGGGCCTTCGTCGTCACGCCGCTGCCGAGCTCGGGCACCCTCGAACTGCGCCAGGACGACGGCTCCTGGCAGGCGCTCGCCGCGCCGACACGCGTGACGCTGCAGGCCCTGCAGGCCGGGGCGCTGCGCTACGTCCCCGGGCCGCAGGAGGCCGGCCAGCCCGCAGCGACCGTGGCCGAGGTGACAGAGACCGACTGGCGCAGCGACGGCTTCGAGTACACCATCTCCGACGGCCACACGGCGTCGCAGCCGGCACAGGTCCGCTACACGGTCGGCGCAGGCGCCGAGCAGTTCGGCGCTGCACTGGCAAGCGGCCCCGACGCCGACATCGACGGCATTCCGACCCGCACCGAGGGCGTGCTGGCCAGTCGCGTCAGCGGGGAGGCGCAGGGCTTGCAATCCCGCGCCTACACCCTGCTGCCGGCCCAACTGGAAGCGAGCGCCGAGGGGTCGGCGCTCACGCTGCGCGTGCAAGCCGGGCTGGCCGGCGACCTCAACGCCGACGGCCGCGCCGACGCGGCGCAGAGCGCCGTCGTGACCTTCGCGTGGACCGGCCACGCGGCCTTCACGCGCGCCAACGCCGACCCCGCAACCCTGGAGGGCACGCAGTCGATCGTGACCCTGGTGGCCGAGGCCTCGCGTGAGGGAAGCGGCCGGCCCCTGGAAAGCGTCCAGGTCGGCGACGTGCAGGTGCGGGCCATGTCCGAGGCACAGGCGACAGACTTCGAGACCCGCTTCCACTTCGGGCCGGCGTGGAGCCCGCTGTCCTTCACCGCGAGCCTGGCCGCGGACACCGCCGCCCTCGACGGGGACGTCGACCCCACACGCGAGGGCGTGCAGTGGCGCTTCACGATCGACATCTCCCGCAGCGGCGAGAGCGAGCGCAGCTACCTCGGCTTCGTCAAGTGGGTGGACGCAACGACGATCGGGCACTACCGCGAGGCTGGGATGCCGCTGCGCGACCTGGACGGCAACACGATCGACCAACCCGGCTGGATCGACTTCACGCGCCGCTCGCCGGGTGGCGACGGCGCGCTGCTGGCCCGCTCTGCCGATGGCCGGCTGCTGCTGGACATCGTCATCACCGACAACCGTTTCGGCGACAGCGACACCGTAACCGGCCGCCTGGCCGACCCGGTGCTGCCGGTCTTCGTCAACGAGCGCGACGACCGGCGGCCGCTGAGCGTGACCAGTCCGCAGGTCAACGAGGCTTCGCCATGGAGCTGCTTCGAGATCCGTGGGGCTGCGGACCAGATCGTCACCTTGTCGCTGGCCGACGGCAGCGCCCGCGGCGCCGGCATCGACTATGGCGGCAGCATCGAGGTCTCGGCCGATGGCGGCCGCACGTGGTCTCGCGCCTCGCAGGGGACAGAACTCCGCCTGTCGCAGAGCGGCGTCCTGCTCGCGCGCGCACCGCTGGTCGACGACACGCTGAACGAAGGCGCCGAGACCTTCAGGCTCCTCGTGCGCACCACCGGCGGGCTCGTCGCCGAAGGCGTCGCGACGTTGCGCGACGACGGCACCGGCGTGGTCTTCCGCAACGACGGCAGCGTCGATGCAGCCGGGCGGACGACCGACGATCGCCCCCCTGCATCGGCCCTGGCGACTTCGCGCATGGCGGGCGCGGTCGACGCCACCCGCTCATCGGACGCCAGCCCGCCATGGCCCGAGGCGGTGGTCGCTACGGGCACGGCGCCCAGCCCTTTCAACTCGGCCCTGATGGTCCTGCGACCCTCGACGCTGGGCCTGCCCGAGCGCGCGACCTGGGCTGATGGCTTCACCAGCGGAGCCGGCTTCCAGGCCGTGGTCGTCGACGCCACGCGTGCCGGGCTGTCCCTGTACCGGCCTATCGCCGACCAGTTCTTCCCGAGCAACCGGACGGTCACGTTCACGATCCCGGCCGACACCTTCGCGCACACCAGTGCAGAGGCGGTGCTCAGGCTCGATGCCCGGCTGGCCGACGGGCGCACGCTGCCGGCGTGGATCGTCTTCGACGCCCGCACCGGCACCTTCCGGGTGACGCCGCCCGCGGGCTACGCCGGCGATCTGGACATCCGCGTCACCGCGCGCGACCAGGCCGGGCGGGAGGCGGCTGCGGTGTTCAAGGTCAAGGTGACGTCGGCGGTGATGGTCAACCCGGGACGGCCAGGCTTGAGCGACCAGCTCGGCGCGGCCGGCGCCAGCGGTCTGCGCCCGCTGGGCAGCGGTACGCTGGCCCCGGCCGAGCCCGCAAGCGCCAGCCGCAGCACTTCGGCGGGCGCCGAGACCGCCTCGCGTCAGCCCCTCCGGGCGCCGCTGTCCGACCGCACGGCTGCCGATGCCGTCGCCACGAAGCGAGTCCGCCGCTGAGCGTCGCCGCACTCCTGACCTCCAGCCCCCCCCAATCGCGGCGAGACGATGAACGAACCAGTCGACCCGGTCATGGCCCTGCTGGGACTGTGCCGGCAGGCGCGCGAGGCCCGCAGCGAGGCCGAGTTGGCCTTCCTGCTCGTCAACGGCAGTGTCGCGCTGACGCCCTACCGCCAGGCGGCGCTGTGGTGGGCCGACGGCGGCTTGAAGACCCTGTCCGGCCTCGTTCAGCCCGAGGTCAACGCGCCTTACGCGCAGTGGGTTTCGGCCCTCGCGCGCCATTGCCACGGCGCCGATGCCGCGCTGAAGGTCACTGAAGCACGCGGAGCGAGCGCCGCCGGGCCACGGGCGCTGGCCGCGCACGACCTGCCGCCCGAACTGGCTGCGCCGTGGGCGCAGTGGTGGCCAGCGCATGCCTTGTGGGTCGCGGTGTCGGGCAGCCCCAGCGAGGGTACTGCCGGCCAGGGCGGTCTGCTGCTGGCACGCGAGGACCCCTTCACGTCGCGTGACGCGGCGCTGTGGCAGGAGTGGGCCGCAGCTTGGTGGCACGCGCGCCAAGCCTTGCGCCACGCCCATTCGCAGCGCCGCTGGCGTCTGTGGGGACGCGAGACCGCCGGTGCGCTGCCCGCACCGCGGCGCGGCTGGCGCCACCCGGCCCTCTGGGGGGCGGCGGCGCTGGCCATGGTGGCCCTGTGGCCGGTGCGCCTGTCGGTGCTGGCGCCGGGCGAACTCGTGCCGCGCCAGCCCACGGTCGTACGCGCGCCGATGGACGGCGTCATCGACGTCTTCCACGTGCAACCGAACCAGCTCGTGCGGCGGGGCGCGCCGCTGTTCGGCTTCGACGAGGCCGTGATCCAGAGCCGGCTCGACGTGGCGCAACAGGCCCTGGCCACAGCAACAACCGAGCTGCGCCAGACCACGCAGCAGGCGCTGGGCGATCCGCGCGTGCGACCGCAGCTCGCACTGCTCAGCGGTCGCGTCGAGGAGCGGCGGGCCGAGGCCGCTGCGCTGCGGCGACAGCTCGAGCGCTCGCGCGTGCTCGCGCCGCAGGACGGGGTCGTGCTGCTGGACGACACGACGGAGTGGATCGGGCGGCCGATCACGCTGGGCGAGCGCGTCCTGCGCATCGCACGCGTCGACGACGTCGAAATCGAGGCCTGGCTGCCGATCGCCGACGCGATCGCGCTCGAACCGGGCACGTCGGTCCTGCTGTACCTGAACGCGAGCCCGCTCGCGCCGGTGGCCGCGCGGCTGCGCCTGGTTGCCCACGAGGCCGCGCAGCGCCCGGACGGCAGCTACGCCTACCGAGTGCGCGCCACACTCGCGGCGCCGACGACTCACCGCGTGGGGCTGAAGGGCACGGCCAAGCTGCAAGGCGAGCGCGCGCCGGCCATCTACTGGGCGCTGCGCCGGCCGCTGGCCACGCTGCGCTCGACGCTCGGCTGGTGAGGCCCAGCCGCATGCCACCCGCCCGCCGCCCAGGCCCGCGCGCCGACGCCTGCCGGTGAACGCTGCCGCCGCCCCCGGCCACGCTCAAGGCCTGACACTGCCGTCCTTGCGGGAGGAGCTCGACCTGCTGCCCGGCCCCGTTCTGCCCGACGGCCAGCCGAGCTGGACGCTGCACGACCCGGCACGCAACCAGTTCTTCCGCATCGACTGGCCCACCTTCGAGGTCCTTCGCCACTGGAGCCTGGGCGAGGCGCAAGCGATCGCCGACGCGGTGGCCCAGGCGACGACGCTGGAGTTGGAAGCCGCCGAGGTGCGTGCGGTCGCGGACTTCCTCGTGCAGCACCAGTTGCTGCAGCCCGCCGGTACCGGCCAGGCTGCCAAGCTGGCCGAGCGCCTGGCCCGGCTGCGGGGCACGCCCTGGAGCTGGCTGCTGCACCACTACCTGTTCTTCCGTGTGCCGCTGGTGCGGCCCGATGCCTGGCTTGGGCGCTGGCAGGGCGTAGCCGCGTGGTTCGCCACGCCAGCCTTTTCGGTCGCCACGCTGCTGGCCCTCGGGTTCGGGCTGCTGCAGGTGGTGCGCCAGTGGGACGGCTTCGTCGCACAGCTGGTGGACACCTTCAGTCTCGAGGGACTGGCCGCCTACGCGCTTGCGCTGGCGGCTGTGAAGGTGCTGCACGAACTGGGCCACGCCTTCACGGCCAAGCGCCTGGGTTGCCGTGTGCCGACGATGGGCGTGGCCTTCCTCGTGCTGTGGCCCATGGCCTACACCGACACGAACGAGAGCTGGCGCCTGACCGACGCGCGCCAGCGACTGAGGGTGGCCAGCGCCGGGATCGTGACCGAGCTTGCGCTCGCCGCCTGGGCCACCGTCGCCTGGGCGCTGCTGCCCGACGGGGCAGCGCGCTCGGCGGCCTTCGTGCTGGCGACGACGAGCTGGGTCGCGACGCTGGCGATCAATGCCAGCCCCTTCATGCGCTTCGACGGCTACTTCATCTTGTCGGACCTGCTGGACATGCCCAACCTGCACGAGCGCTGTTTCGCGCTCGCGCGCTGGCAATTGCGCGAGCGGCTGTTCTCGCTCGGCGAGGAGCCGCCCGAGCCCGTGCCGCCGCGGCGGGCGCGATGGATGGTCGCCTTCGCCTACGCGACCTGGATCTACCGGCTGGTGCTGTTCGTCGGCATCGCCCTGATGGTGTACCACCTGTTCTTCAAGCTGCTGGGAGTCTTCCTGTTCGTGGTGGAGATCGCCTGGTTCATCTGGCGGCCGGTGCGCGGCGAGCTGCAGGCTTGGGCGCAGCGCCGGCAACGCATCGCCCAGCAGGGCCGCACCTGGGTCAGCCTGATGGTGGCATTGGCGCTGGTGGGACTGCTGTTCGTTCCCTGGCCCGGGCGCATCGGCGCCAGCGCACTGCTTCGGCCGGCGGACGCCTGGCCCGTGCATGCGCCCGCGGGCGCCCGGCTGGACGCCCTGGCCTTCGGCGAAGGCGATCGGGTCCCAAAGGGCGCCGTGATCGCCCGGCTGCACGTGCCCGACCTGAACACGCGCCGCCAGGCGCTCAACACACGCGTGGAGCAGTTGCGACAGCAGACGGCCTCCGCAGGCTTCGACGCGCAGACGCGTCAGCGCATGCTGGTGACGCGCGAGACCCTCGCCACCGCGCAGGCCGAGCTGGCGAGCGTGGACACCGAGCTCATGAGCTACGCCCCTCGCGCACCCTTCGACGGCCAGCTGCGCAACCTGCATCCGGATCTGCAGACCGGCCAGTGGCTGGCACCACGCGAGCGAATCGCGCTGCTGGTGCGCGAGGGCACGCCCTGGATGGTGGAGACCTGGCTGGACGAGGAGGCGGTGCGCCGAATCGCTCCAGACGACAGCGCGAGCTTCGTCACCGACAGCGGCGCGGGCCCGCTGCTGAAGCTGCGCGTGCGCGAGATCGACCGGGACGCCACCCGCACACTGCCCCAGGCAGAGCTGGCGGCTCCGGCGGGTGGACACATCCCGGTGCGGGAGCGAGCCGGTCAGCTGGTGCCCGAGCGCGCCGTCTATCGCGTGCGCTTCGAACTCGAGATGCCTGGAGGTGCCGTGCCCACACCGTTGTCCGGGCGCAGCTGGCGCGGCATCGTCACCGTCCACGCCCGCGCCGAAGCCCCTGCCTTGCGCTACCTGCGGCAGGCGGCGTCAGTGGTGGTACGGGAACTCGGGTTCTGAGCGCCCGCGGCCGGGCCATGGCCCGGGAATCGGCGCTCGAGGTCCCCCGCGGCGCGTGAGCGAGACCGACATGGCGGGATGGGCACACTTGCCCATCGCACCAAGTGGTACTAGGATTAGATGAATAACCAATCGGCGGGGCGGGATGAAGAAGGCGGCGGCGAAAACAGCAGCAACACCCCGAAAGCTGCGCATCGGTGTCGCAGGGGTGGGAGTCGGCGCGGCGGAGATCCTGCCGACGATGCGCATGCTCGACACGATCGACCTCGTGGCGGCAGCGGACGTGAACCCGCGCATCCTGGAGGTCTTCCGGCAGCGCTACGGCGGCACCACGTACTCCAGCGTCAAGGAACTGTGCGCGGACCCTGACGTCGAGGCGGTGTGGATCGCCACCCCGAACCGATTTCACGCCGAACACGCCATCATGGCGGCCGAACACGGCAAGCACGTGGTGGTCGAGAAGCCGATGGCCATCACGCTGCGCGAAGCAGAGGCCATGATCGAGGCGTCGATCAAGCACAAGGTGAAGCTGATCTGCGGTCACACACAGAGCTTCCTGCCCCCGGTGCAGACGATGCGGCAGATCCTGCGGTCCGGACGTCTCGGGCGCTTGTGCGCGATGCACGTGTGGGCCTATTCGGACTGGATGCTGCGTCCGCGCTCGGCCGACGAGCTCGACATCACGCAAGGCGGTGGGGTGCCCTTCCGACAGGCGCCACACCAGGTGGACACGCTGCGACTGCTGGGCGGTGGAATGGTGCGCAGCGTGCGCGGCACCATCGGCCAGTGGTTTCCCGGTCGCCCCATCCCCGGCTACTACTCGGCCTTCATGGAGTTCGAAGACGGCACGCCGGCCACCCTCATGCACAACGGCTACGGCTACTTCGTCGGCTCCGAGCTGGTGCCCTGGGGGCACCAGAACCATCACTTCACCGTCCCTGAGCGCATCGAAGTTCGTCGCCAATTACTGGCCGGCACGTCGGATCAGGACCAGGCCAAGGACCAGCTGCGCATCGGCGGCAGCGACGAGAGGGTCAGCGCGCAGGTGCAGGCCGCCCCCAAGCCATGGGTTCCGAACGACCTCGGCATGCTGATCATGTCATGCGAGCGTGGCGACGTGCGCCAGTCGGCGCACGGCATCTATGTCCACGACGACCGAGGCACCGAAGACGTGCCCCTCGTCGGCAGCGCCAACCCCGTGGCCGGCCGGCGGGCCGAACTCGACGAGCTTTACGACGCCGTGGTCCGGGACAAGCCCGTGGCCCATTCGGGCCCCTGGGGCATGGCCACGCTCGAGGTCTGCCTGGCCATCATGCAGTCTGCCGCCGAGCGCCGCGAGATCCTCCTTTCGCACCAGGTTCCGGCACCCGAGCCAGGCTGAGCGCCAGGGCGGGCGCCGTCGGCGCGCCGCTGGGCTTCCCATCATCACAACCACGGACAGCGAGACAAGATGGACATGAAGACCTCCCACACCACCCCCAGCCCCGCCTGCCGGCGCAGTCTGCTGCAGTGGCTGGTGCCGATAGCGCTCCTTGGGGGCTTGGCCAGCAGCCCGGCGCAGGCGCAAGGCGAAGGCGCTTTCCCGACGCGACCCGTCAAGCTCGTTGTGACCTTCCCGCCGGGCGGTGCCGGCGACCTCACCGGGCGGGCGGTCGCCAAGGGCTTGCAGGCGCTGTGGGGCCAGACGGTGATCGTGGAGAACGCCGCCGGTGCCTCGGGAGCCATCGGTGCGGAGGCGGTTGCACGGGCGCAACCTGACGGCCACACGCTGCTGCTGGGCACGGCCGGGCCGATCACGGTGCTGCCCTTCCTGCGCGACAAGATGCCCTATGACCCGCTGAGCGACCTGCAAGCGATCGCCAACACGGTGAGCATCCCGAACGTGCTCGTCGTCAACAGCAAGCTGCCCTACAAGACCCTGGCAGACTTCCTGGCCACCGCCCGGGCCAAGCCCGGGGCCCTGGACTACGCCTCCAGCGGCCGGGGCGAATCGCACCACATGATGATGGAGCACATGATGCGGGTGACGGGCGTCAAGCTCAACGAAATCCCGTACAAGGGCGGTGCGCCGGCGGCGCTGGCCGTGGCCTCGGGCGACGTGCAGGCCTCCTGGCTGGCGATCTCGACCGCCCAGCCGTTGTTGAAGTCCGGCCAACTGGTGGCGCTGGCGGTGAGCACGAAGGACCGAGTGGGGCAACTGCCCGATGTGCCCACCATGGCCGAACAAGGCTTCCCAGCCTATGACTACTCGAACTGGATGGGCATCATGGGGCCGGCGCGGATGCCGCCGGCCTTGTTGCGGCGCATCGAGTCCGACCTGCAGAAGGTGGTCGCCACCGCTGAATTCTCGGAGGCGATGGCCAAGATGGGCAGCGTCGCGCGCTTCGAGTCGACGGAGCAGTTCACCCGGGGGGTGCGGGAGAGTCACGCGCGTCACAAGGCGATGCTGGCCCCTTGAGTCGACGGATGTCGAAAGTGGTGCGCGCCGATTGAATGCCGAGCCTGGAGGACGAACCCACCGTGATGACCAGAGAAGAAAACGACGCCCTCACCCGGGTGGGCGCCGGCACGCCGGCTGGCGAATTGCTGCGCCGCTACTGGCACCCGGTCGCCGCAGCCTGCGAAATCGACGAGGACACCCCCATCAAGCGCGTGCGCATCCTGGGTGAAGACCTGGTGGTCTTCCAACTGCGCACGCGGGCTGAAGGCGAGGCCGTGCGCTACGGCCTGGTCGAGGAGCAGTGTTCGCACCGGCTGGTCTCGCTGGCCAATGGCCGGGTTGACACCGAAGGCATACGCTGCCCTTACCACGGCTGGAAATTCGGCCCTAGCGGTGCCTGCCTGGAGCAACCTGCGGAGCCCCCGGACAGCACCTACAAGGACCGAATCACGCACCGCGCCTACCCGGTGCAGAAACTCGGGGGCTTGCTTTTCGCCTACATGGGACCGCAACCGGCGCCCCTGCTTCCGCGCTGGGACGTGCTGGCACGCGAGGACGGCAGACGCTGGGGTGTCATCGAGTCCGTGATCGACTGCAACTGGCTGCAGCCCATGGAGAACTCCGTCGACCCGGCCCACGTCTACTGGCTGCACGGGAGCTTCGGGGCCAAGAAGGACAGCGACAGCGAAGCCCAGTTCGCTGCCCTCGGCTTGAAGGCGCAGTACGGGGAGAAGAACGACTTCGTCCGCTTCGAGTTCGGCATTCAGAAGGTCCGCACGGTCGCCGGACGCAAGCCGGGCGAGGCCCCGCATTCAGAGCAGCACCCGCTGGTGTTTCCCACCGCCCTGCGTCTGGTGATCTC
The DNA here is from genome assembly GCA_903876715.1 of uncultured beta proteobacterium. Lineage (GTDB taxonomy): Bacteria > Pseudomonadota > Gammaproteobacteria > Burkholderiales > Burkholderiaceae_C > Rubrivivax. The sequence continues at coordinate 5,361 of CAIRBF010000082.1, read as the reverse complement.
GCACGACCTGGTGCGGATGCAGGAGTACGAAGCCGTCAAGACCTTCACCGCCGGGGAGTCGGCGCTGGGCTATCTGCACAACATGCAGTTCCGGGTACCGATCGACGACACGCACACCAAGGTCTACCACGTCAACTTCATGCCGTCGCAGGAGAGCGTCATGGCCGCAGACGCCGACGTCCCCTTCGAGCATTGCAGGCTGCGCGATGAGTCGGGCCGCTACAACCTCAAGATCGTCACCGCGCAGGACGCGATGGCGTGGGAGACGCAGGGCGGCCTGACCGACCGCACGCGTGAGCACCTGGGCTCGTCCGACCGCGGCATCGCCATGCTGCGCCGCCTGATCAAGGAGCAGGTCCAACTGGTGCAGGAGGGCCGCGACCCGATGGGCACGCTGCGCGATCCGGCACGCAACCATGTGGTGGACCTGGACGTCTACCACGAAGCCTTCGGCCTGCAACGTGTCTGAGGGCTTGCTTGGGGCCGGCGCGGGCAGCCCCGACGATCAGGCACGTGTACCCCTGCAGGAGGCCGGCATGTACGAAACCTTGATGCCCGAGCGCGAACGCGTAGCGCGCGCCTGCCGCGTGATGGGCAAGCTGGACCTCACGCGCAGCACCTTCGGGCACATCAGCCTGAGGGTCCCGGACCATGATCTGATCCTGATCCGCGCCCGGGGACCGGGCGAGTCGGGCATACGTTACACCTCGGCCGACGACATCATCCTGGTCGACCTGGACGGGCGCAAGGTGGCCGGACGCGACGACCTGCACGTTCCCAAGGAGGTGTTCATCCACACCGTGCTGCTCAAGACCCGCCCGGAGCTGGGCTCGGTGCTGCACGCGCATCCGTCCACCGTGGTGCTGTTCTCCATCTGCGGGGTGCCGCTGCTGCCCTTGGTCGGCGCCTTCGACCCGAGCTGCCTGCGTCTGGTCAGCGACGGGATCGCCAACTACCCCCGCAGCGTGCTGATCCACAACGAGGAACTCGGGCGCGACCTTGCCAGCGTGATGCGCCAGTCGCGCAGCTGCGTAATGCGCGGGCACGGCATCACCACCATGGGTGCCACGGTCGAGGACGCCGTGCTCGACGCGATCCGGCTCAACGATCTGGCCGACCTCAATTACCGGGCGCGCCTGCTCGGCAAACCTGAGCCCATCTCCGACGAGGACGCGGCCTTCTTCGAGCAAGTGGACATCGGAAGCAACGAGCCCTACTGGCGCTACTACTGCCGGCTGACGGGCGAGGCCTGAGGAACAGCACCACCACAGCAGCGGCAGGCGTCCGAGACTGGACGCGCAATGATCGGCTTGCGAAGCGGCCATGACGGGCCGCACGCACGTGCATCAGCCCGAAATCGAGCGTCTTCTGGGGTATCGTATCGCCTCACTCATCTTGAGGGCCGTCGATGCCAAAGCCAAACTACCAGTACGAAAAGCGGCAGCGCGAGCTCGCGAAGAAGCAGAAGAAGGAAGAGAAGGCGCGACGCAAGGCGAACCCGTCGCAGGCCGACTCCGAGTCCGAGCCCACCCCTGAGACGGCGCAGACGCCGCAGGACAGCCCCGACGTTCAGCCGGCGGCCCAGGGCTGACCTGCGAGCTGCACTGCGCAGGGTCTCCGAGCGCGGCCCTGCGCGCCTGGCCGAAGGCCTGCTTGTCGCGCTCCTGCGGAGACCCAAGATGATCACCCGTGAACTCGGTCGCACCGGCCTGCGCGTGGCGCCGTTGGCCTTCGGCGGCAATGTCTTCGGCTGGACGGCCGACGAGACCACGTCGTTCAAGCTGCTCGATGCCTTCGTCGACGCCGGCTTCAACCTCGTGGACACGGCCGACGTCTACTCGGCCTGGGTGCCGGGCCATGCCGGCGGCGAATCAGAGACCATGATCGGCCGCTGGCTGAAAGCCAGCGGAAAGCGAGATCGCATCGTGCTCGCCACCAAGGTCGGGATGAAGCTGGGCGAGGGCCGCAGCGGCCTGTCTCGTCGCTGGATACGCCAGGCGGTGGAGGATTCCTTGCGCCGTCTGCAGACCGATCACATCGATCTTTACCAAGCGCACCAGGATGACGCCGGCACACCGCTGGAAGAAACGCTGTCGGCCTTCGCGGAGCTGATCCGCGAGGGCAAGATACGCGCCATCGGCGCGTCCAACCACACCGCGGCCCGCTTGACCGAGGCCTTGCAGACCAGCCAACGGCTGGGCCTGCCGCGCTACGAGACCCTGCAGCCCCACTACAACCTCGTCGAGCGTGCCCTCTACGAGGCCGAGCTGGAGCCGCTGTGTCGCGCCGAGGGTTTGGGCGTGATCAACTACTTTGGTTTGGCGCGCGGCTTCCTCACCGGCAAGTACCGCAGCGAAGCCGACCTCGCCAAGAGCGTGCGCGGCGCCGGTGTCAAGGGCTACCTGAACGAGCGCGGCCTGCGAATTTTGGTCGCTCTCGATGCGGCGGCGGCGCGCTTGGACGCAACGCCCGCGCAAGTGGCGCTGGCTTGGCAGATCGCCCGGTCGGGCATCACGGCGCCGATCGTCAGCGCGACCAGCGTCGTCCAGTGGCAGGAGGTCGCCGCCTCGGCGCGGCTGGCGCTGGACGCCGCGACGGTCGCCGAACTCGACCACGCGAGCGCGTGGACGGCCAGCACGCCGGGGACCGAGGCGGCGCGCTGAAGGTCCACCACCGGCCGAAGACCCGAGGCACCGGTCATGACGCCCCGGGTCCGGGCTTGGACCCGGTATCCGGGTTCGAGACCACGGCGGCCTTGCGGCGCCGTCGCGCAAGCGCCACAGGCCCAGAGTACCGATGCCGCTGCAGGCACCGCTGCCTCGATGGCGCAGCGCGGCGACAATCCGCCTTGCCATGAACCCAGCCCAACTGGCCAGCCTCTCCACCCTCGAGGACACCCTCGCGCAGCACGGCGCCCGCCCTGTTCATGCCGCGCAGTTGCTGCGCGCCTGGGTACAGCTCGCGTCGACTGCTCCACGTGGGCAGGATCCGGCGCGCTTTCTGCCGCGCGCGCTGCATACGGCGTGGCACCAGATCGCCGCAGCCTTGGACGGGCTGGCCACGCTGCAGTCCCGGCACCCGGGCGAAGACAGCTCCGAGCGCCTCCTGGTACGCCTGTGCGACGGACAGGCGGTGGAGTCGGTGCTGCTACCGCGAGGCGGGTTGTGCGTATCGACGCAGGCGGGCTGCGCCGTCGGCTGCGTGTTCTGCATGACCGGCCGTGACGGCCTGCTGCGCCAACTCGGCAGCGCCGAGATCGTGGCCCAGGTGGTGCTGGCTCGGCGCCTGCGCGCGGTCGGCAAGGTGGTCTTCATGGGCATGGGCGAGCCGGCACACAACCTCGACGCTGTGCTGGAGGCGATCAACTTCCTCGGCACGCACGGCGGTATCGCGCACAAATCGCTGGTGTTCTCCACCGTGGGTGATGCACGAGCCTTCGAGCGCCTGCCTCTGGGCCGGGTGAAACCGGCGCTCGCGCTGTCGCTGCACACCACCAAGTCCGAGTTGCGCGCGCAGTTGTTGCCGCGCGCCCCACGCATGGAGCCGGCCGCGCTGGTGGAAGCCGCCTGCGGCTACGCCGAGGCCACGGGCTACCCGCTGCAACTTCAGTGGACACTACTCGCCGGGGTGAATGACGGCGACGACGAAGCTGCGACGCTCGCCGCCTGGCTGCGGGGCCGGCATGCGATGGTCAACCTCATCCCCTGGAACCACATCGACGGCATGCCGTGGCAGCGCCCGGACACCGGACGAACGGTGGCCCTGGCACGCGCGCTGAAGAGCGCCGGTGTGTTGACTCGTTTGCGCTGGTCCGCAGGACAGGACGTGGACGGCGGTTGCGGACAGTTGCGCGCCCGCGCGCTCGGCGCGGCAGTGGGTGCGACGGACGCTCCGGGCGAGGCCCTGATCGCTCGTCCTGCGGGCCGGCCAGCACGGATCCCGCTCGTCAGTGTGGCCTGAAAGGCTCTGGCCCATGCCTGCCCTGCGAGCAAGAGCAACTCGTGTCCTTGTTTCGAACGTCCGTCATGGCCCGTGCCACGAGGCTGGGGCGCGGCTGGATCTGGGGCGTTTTTCGGCGTCTTTCGGGCTCGGCGGTAGAGCGCTCGGGAAAACGCCGGTCCGCCCCAAGTGTTCTTGCCCCCCCGCGCGGGGGAGGGACGGACGACGCCCGACACTTGGAAGTGCTCTCGAGCGCTGGGCGACGTCGGTTCCAGCCCAGCCATGTCTACCGTACCTGCGCGAGGCGCACGCCCGCGCAGGCCTCATGCTGCCCATCCGTCCCGAGGTTCCGCCGTGGCCCTGAAATCCACTGTGTACAAGGCCCAGCTACAGATCGCCGATATGGACCGGCAGCTTTATGCCGACCACGCGCTGACCCTGGCGCTGCACCCCTCGGAAACCGAGGAGAGACTTCTCGTGCGTCTGCTGGCCTTCGCACTGCAGGTGCCTGCGGACGACATGCGTGGTTCGCTGCAGTTTGCACGCGGCCTGTCCGACACCGACGAGCCCGACCTATGGCAACACGATCTGTCGGGTACCCTCGTGCACTGGCTCGAGGTCGGCCAGCCCGACGAGCGCCGGCTGGCCCGCGCCTGTGGTCGTGCCGAGCGGGTCACTCTCTACGCCTATGGAAGCGGGGCGCCGGTATGGTGGGCCGGCCTGGCCGACAAGGTCGCGCGGCTGCGCAACCTCGCGGTCTGGCAATTGCCCACTGTCGAGGCGCGGGCGCTGGCGTCAATGGCGGCGCGTTCGATGCAGTGGCAGGTCACAGTGCAGGATGGGCAGGTCTGGGTTGCCGATGCCCAGCAGTCGGTCGAGCTGTCCCCGGTGGCGCTCAAGGAGCCGCTCAGGTGACGGTAAGCCTTTCTGAGATAACGCTGTGACCCTGCTCGAATCCTCGTCAGCACAGCCGGAACTCGAGATCGTTCACGACGTGGACGCGCAGCGCTTCGTTGCCGTCGTCGAGGGACGCGAATGCGAATGCGCCTACACCCTCGCAGGAGACGTGGCGCGCCTCGTGCACACCGAGGTGCCGCGCGCGCTCGAAGGCCGTGGCATCGCCGCGGCCCTCGTTCGCAATGCGCTGGACTGGGCCCGGGCCGAGGGACTGAAGGTCCGCCCGGTTTGTGGCTACGTGGCGAGCTACATGAGGCGTCACCCGCAGACACAGGACCTGCTCGTCCGCTAGGTTCTGGGTGTCGATGAGCCGAAGTTCTGGGCGCCAAGACGATGCGCGCCAGGCGGAGTGGCACGGGTCTATGGCAACAGACGGCCAACCGAACTGCCGGATCCGGTCGACGGGATCGGGCCGACTCAAAAAGACGAAAGGGGAGCCCAATGGGCTCCCCTTCGTACGTAAAT
>CAIRBF010000081.1 GCA_903876715.1 uncultured beta proteobacterium | reverse complement strand
GGCGAGGTCGTCGACGGCGACTGGGTGTTGCAGCAGGTCGACGCCCGCTCGGTGGTGATCGGTCCGCCCGGCGGCGCCCCTGCGCTGACCCTCAACCTGCCGCCACTGCCGATGGCAACGCGTGGCGGGATGCCGGCCCCGGCTGACGCCGCGACCGCGCCAGGACCCACGCCCTCCGTCAGCAGCGGCGCCGCCAACGTGCCGGCAAGCGGCCAGGACGCGCCGACCGAGGGCCGCGTGCCGAACCCGGAGCCCGGGGCCCTGCGCCGGCCGGGCCCGCTGAACCGCTGAACCGCTGAACCGCTGAACCGCGCAGCCCCGCCGTTGCTGCGTGCCCCACCGGCGTCGGTCCGCAGCGCCACAGCGCGCAGCGCCCAACGGGCGGTGTCAACTTGCCGACGGTCGACACGTCCACACTCAGCGTGCGCCGTGTCCGCCCCAGCGCGTCGATTGTTCGGGACGGGGCGTCGCAGAGCAGCGTCCGCTTGGCGTATCGTCCAGCCACTCTCTCGAGCCCGACCGTGCCCGAACTGCCCTCGTCCGCGCCGTCCATCCCCCCTGCCGGCCTGCGTGCTGCGTGGCGCCACGATCTGCGCCTTCACGCGCCTTTTGCGCTGATGGCACCGGCGTCGATGGACGCACTGCTGGCGACCGCCCGATGCGTCGAGCGGGCCGCCGGCCAGGCCGTCACCAGCCCGGACGACGGCATCGCCTGCAAGCTCTGGTGGATCCGCCGCGGCTCTGTCAGCGGCCTGCCCGAGGGGGCCACCGCGGGCGGGTTCCAGGTCGAGGCCGGCGAGATGTTCCCGATCGGCGCCGTGCTCGGGCGTCGGCCGGTGGTCTCGGTCTACCGCGCGGTCGAGACCGTGGAATTGCTGGAGTTCGACGCCGAAGCGGTGCTGCGCGTCGTCGCCACCGACCCGGTGCTCGCCGACTTCATGAACCGGCGCCTGCAGCACGTGCTCGCGCTGTCGGTCGCGCAGGCCCAGTCCTCCCACGCCAGCCAGGTACTCGCACAGCAGTCCTTCGAGAGCCCGCTGTCGGCCCTGCCGCGGCGCGTGCCGGTGGCCGTGGGGCCCGGGGCCACCCTGCATGAGGCACTGGCGCTGATGCAGGCACGCGCGGTGGGCTCGGTGCTGGCGCTCGATGCGCAGGGCCTTGCCCTGGGCATCCTGACGCGCCACGACCTGCTTGCGAAGCTCGCGCTGCGCGAGCCGCCGCTGGACATCCGCCACACGCCGGCCGCGGCGCTGATGAACGAGCCCGTGCACACGCTCGACATCGGCCATACCGTGCAGGACGCGGTGCTGTTGATGGTGCGCGCGGGCATCCGTCACCTGCCGCTGACCGAGCACGGGCGCGTCGTCAGCCTGGTCTCCGAGCGCGACCTGTTCGCGCTGCAGCGACGCTCGCTGCGCCAGCTCGGCGACGCACTGCGCACTGCATCCGACGCCGCCGCGCTGCGCGCACTCGCAACCGAGGTGCGCGCCTTCGCGCAGCAGCTGCTGGCCCAGGGCGTAAGCGCACGCGCGCTGACCCAACTCATCAGCCACCTCAACGACCTGCTCGTGCAGCGCCTGGTCACCCTGCTGTCGCAGGCCCATGGGCTGGACCTCGCGCGCGCCTGCTGGGTCGCCTTCGGCTCCGAGGGCCGGGGCGAGCAGACCATCGCCACCGACCAGGACAACGGCCTCGTGCTCGACGACGCCGTCGACGACGCCGAGCACGCGCGCTGGCTGGCCATGGCGCAGCAGGCCAACGAGGCGCTCGACGCCTGCGGCTACCCGCTGTGCAAGGGCGGCATCATGGCCGGGCGCCCGGCCTGCTGCCTGCGCCAGCGCGACTGGGCGGCGCGCTTCGCCCACTGGATGGCGCAGGGCGAGCCCGAGGACCTGCTCGCCGCGAGCATCTACTTCGACCTGCGCCCGATCGCCGGCCACCACGCGCTGGCCGCGCCGCTGCGCGCGCTCATCGCCGAGGGCGCACCGCGCCACCCGCGCTTCCTGCGCCTGCTGGCGGAGAACTCGCTGCGCCTGCGCCCGGCGCTGAACTGGCACGGCGGCGTGGCCACCGAGGCCGGCGACGCCGGCCAGCAGTGGGTGGACCTGAAGCTGCACGGCAGCGCCGTGTTCGTGGACGCGGCGCGCTTCTTCACGCTGGCACGAGGCATCAATGCCGCGACCACGCGCGAGCGCCTGCTCCAGGCCGGCGCCGCGCTCGGGGCCGCCGAGCGTGAGCGCGAGACCTGGGCCGGCGCCTTCGAGGTGCTGCAGATGCTGCGCCTGCGCGTGCAAATCGACACCCCCGGGGCCGAGCACCCCAACCGCATCGACCTGCGCGCGTTACACCACATCGACCGCCGCCTGCTCAAGGAGGCGCTGCGCGTGGCGCGCCAGCTTCAACAGCGGATCTCGCTGGACTGGCTGCACTAGCCGAGCCTGCTAACGCAGGAACAGCCGGTAGACCGCGCTGTCGGTCGCCTCGGTGTACGGATAGGCCAGCGTGCGCAGGAAGTCCTCGAATGCCTGGGCATCTTCCGTCGGCACCTGGATACCCACGAGGATGCGGCCGTAGTCCGCCCCCTGGTTGCGGTAGTGGAAGAGGCTGATGTTCCAGCCCGGGTTCATCGACGACAGGAAGCGCAGCAACGCGCCCGGTCGCTCGGGGAAGGTGAAGCGGAACAGGCGCTCGTCGCGCGCGAGCTCGCTGCGCCCGCCCACCATGTGCCGCACGTGCTCCTTGGCCAGGTCGTCGTCGGTCAGGTCCACGGTCGCGAAGCCCTGGCGCTGGAAGGCGCGGGCGATGCGCTGCGCCTCGTCGCGCCGCGCGATCGTCAGGCCGACGAAGACCTGGGCCGTGCGCTCGTCGGCGATGCGGTAGTTGAACTCGGTCACCTGGCGCGCGCCGGTGGAGCCGATGAGCTCGATGAAGCGGCGGAAGGAGCCGCGCTCCTCGGGGATGGTGACCGCGAACAGCGCCTCGCGCTGCTCGCCGAACTCGGCACGCTCAGCGACGAAGCGCAGGCGGTCGAAGTTCATGTTTGCGCCGCAGGTGATGGCCGCGAAGGTGCGGCCCTTGCACTTGTGCGTCGCCACGTACTGCTTGATCGCCGCCACGCCGAGCGCGCCCGCCGGCTCGAGGATGCTGCGCGTGTCCTGGAAGACGTCCTTGATCGCGGCGCAGACTTCGTCGGTATCGACGAGAACGTAGTCGTCCACCAGCGCGCGCGTCAGGCGGAAGGTCTCGGCGCCAACCTGCTTGACCGCGGTACCGTCGGAGAACAGGCCCACGTCCTGCAACTGCACGCGCCGGCCGCGCCGCACCGACTGCACCATCGCGTCGGAGTCGACCGTCTGCACGCCGATGATCTGGATCTCCGGCCGCACCGCCTTGATGTAGGCGGCAATGCCCGAGATCAGCCCACCGCCACCGATGGCCACGAACACGGCGTCGATCGGCCCCTGGTGCTGGCGCAGGATCTCCATCGCCACCGTGCCCTGGCCGGCGATGACATCCGGGTCGTCGAAGGGGTGGACGAAGGTCAGACCCTGCGCGCGCTGCAGCTCGAGCGCGTGCGCGTAGGCGTCGGAATAGCTGTCGCCGTGCAGCACGACCTCGCCGCCCAGCGCCTGCACGGCGTCGATCTTGACGCGCGGCGTCGTCACCGGCATCACGATCACGGCCCGGCAGCCCATGCGCCGCGCCGACAGCGCCACGCCCTGCGCGTGGTTGCCGGCCGAGGCGCAGATCACGCCGCGGGCGCGCTCCTCCGCGCTCAGGTGCGCCATCTTGTTGTAGGCGCCGCGCAGCTTGAAGCTGAACACCGGCTGCTGGTCCTCGCGCTTGAGCAGCACGGTGTTGCCCAGGCGCCGCGAGAGCTGGCGCGCCGGCTCGAGCGCCGACTCGACCGCGACGTCGTAGACGCGCGCGGTCAGGATCTTCTTCAGGTAGTCGCCGGCCGTCCGCGGCGCGCGCGCCTTGGGCGTGATGACCGATCCCGCTGCAGGATCGGCGGGCGCGGAAGCAGTCCCGGCACGGGCCGCAGAGGACGCTCGGGGCATGTTCGAGGGGGGCCGGAAAGAAAAAACCCGGAGCCCGCAAAGGCTCCGGGTCAAACCACCTTTGAAGGAGGTGGAGGAGACAACCTGGAGCGGCGCCAGCGTGTCCAAGAAGACTTGCCGACCCTGCCGATATGCGGCTCATTTTACCAGCCGACCTCAGCAGCAGATTCAATGCAGATCAACCCGACCCGATGCGCACCGCGAAAGGCACACATCCACTCACGAGCATGGAACATGCCAACGCTTCATGGGCGCTGCGGTCAGAATGAACCTCCTGTCTTCACCCCTTTGGTGCGCGCGGCGCACCCGAACGAATCATGGAATGCACCGTGCACTGGATGCCGTCCACCGGCATGGGCTTTGCGGCCGAGACCGGCAGCGGCCACTTTCTGACGATGGACGGCGCGCCCGACGGCGGCGGCCGCAACCTCGCCCCGCGCCCGATGGAGACGCTGCTGGCCGGCGCCGGCGGTTGCACCGCCTACGACGTCGTGCTCATCCTCAAGCGCGGCCGCCACGCCGTCAGCGGCTGCCAGGTGCGCCTGCAGGCCGAGCGCGCCGCGACCGACCCCAAGGTCTTCACCAAGATCCACCTGCACTTCGTCGTCACCGGCAAGGCCGTGCCGGCCACCGCGGTGGAGCGGGCGATCGCGATGTCGCACGACAAATACTGCTCGGCCACCATCATGCTGTCCAAGACCGCCGAGGTGACCACGAGCTTCGAGGTCGTCGAGGGTTGAAAGCGCCCAGAGGGCCGGGCTGCGCTCAGAGGCCTGGGCACAAACTGCATCCATAGGAGGGTGCCGACCCGTCCGATGGCGGTTCTTGCGCACTGTGCTCAGGAAGCGTGCTCACCATGGCGAGCAATTGCCGTGGATGGCCGCAGCAGGCCTCAAGTGCGACAGCCTCGGCCGAACGGACCGCGGCCGGGCGCCCGAGTGCGGCGCCCTCTCCCATCAGGGTCACCCATCGGAGGGATGCGCCGCCAGGGTCGCCCCCCTAGAGTGCAGCGCATGCCCCGTCGCCCCGCCGTCACCGCGAGCCCTCCCGCATCCGGCGTCGCAACTGACCGCGACGGCCACGACGACCACGACAACCCCTGGAAGCAGGCCATCACAGGCGCCTTCCCGGAATTCCTCGCCTTCTTCTTTCCGGCCGCGCACGCGGCCATCGACTGGTCCCGTGGGCACGACTTCCTGGACAAGGAACTGCGCCAGGTGGTGCGCGACGCCGCCAGCGGCAGGCGCTTCGTCGATGTGCTGGCACGCGTCACCGGGCTGGACGCCGGCACGCGCCTGCTCTTCGTCCACGCGGAGGTGCAGACCCAGCGCGACGAGGGCTTTGCGCGGCGCATGTTCACCTACCACCACCGCCTGCTCGACCGCTGGGGCCACACGGTCGCCAGCTTCGCCGTGCTCGCCGACGACCACCCCGGATGGCGCCCCGCCGAGTACCGTACGGAAACGCTGGGTTGCGAGCACGTCATGCGCTTCCCCACGGCCAAGCTGCTCGACCACGAGCACCGACTCGATGAACTGCAGCAGGAAGCCAACCCCTTCGCGCTGTTGACGGCTGCGCACCTTCTGACGCTGCGCACCCGCGGCCAGGCGGCGCGGCGCTATGCCGCCAAGTGGCAACTCATCCAGATGTTGTACCGGCAGGGCTGGAGCCGCCAACGCGTGCTCGACCTCTTTGCCGTGCTCGACTGGATGCTGCACCTGACACCGCCGTACGAGCGCAAGCTCTGGCAAGATATCGGTGAACATGAAAGGAAGGTCGGCATGAGGTACGTCACGAGCGTCGAACGCCTTGCCATCGAGGAGGGCCTTCGCAAGGGCATGGCCCAGGGACTGGAAAGAGGACTGGCCAAGGGCATAGAAAAAGGCATCGAACAAGGCATCGAACAAGGCATCGAACAAGGCATCGAGAAGGGCATCGAGAAGGGCATCGGCAAAGGCCAGGCCCGGACCCTCGCGCGCCAGCTCACCCGCCGCTTCGGTCCGCTGGCCGCGGATACGCTCGCACGCCTCGATCAGGCCACCCCGGCCCAGCTCGACCTGTGGGCCGATCGCGTCCTCGATGCGCCTACGTTACAGGCGGTGCTGGACGCGCACTGAAAGCGTCCTCCTGGCGGCGCCCAGAGAGGTGAGAGAGCTCGGAAGCGGCCTGTCGTTTCCTCACGGGCGCCTCGACATTCCCGTTCGGCCACGGAGGATGACACTCGGACGCCGCAGACTGACCCCGTGGTCCACGCCCATCGGCCCGTTCTGTCCCTCCCCGGCGGCAGGCTCAAACCCGGTGCGCCACCGTCGTCATCACCTTCGCCGCCATGCGCATCAGCCCCTGTACCGGGGCGGGCAGCGTCACCGCCCCGGCGGCCAGTGCGTCGTCGGCGTGGCGCGCCTCGTCGGCTTGCATCTGCGCCACCACGGCGCGCGACGCCGCGTCCGCTTCGGGCAGGCGTTTCAGATGGCCGGCCAGGTGCTGCTCGACCTGGCGCTCGGTCTCGACAACAAAACCCAGGCTGCGCGCGTCCCCCAGGCGCCCGGCCAGCAGCCCGATGGCGAAGGCACCGCCGAACCAGACCGGGTTCAGCAGGCTCGGCCGCGCGCCGAGCGCCTTCATGCGGCTTTGCGTCCAGGCCAGGTGGTCGGTCTCCTCGTGCGCAGCGGCCAGCATCTGTGCCCGAAGCGCCGGACTGCGCGCGGTGAGCGCCTGCGCCTGGTACAGCGCCTGGGCGCAGACCTCGCCGACGTGGTTCACCCGCATCAGTGCGCCCGACAGGCGCCGCTCGGCATCGTCCATCGGCAGCGCTTCGCCGCCCGCCGCGTCAGCAGCACCGGGCTCGGGCCGGCCCGCGTGGGATGCTCCAGCCAGTGTGCGCAGCGCGCTGTCGGCGGCAACGAGCCAATGATCGACGGCCGACAGGGCGGGGCCGGAGGAAGCGATGGATGCACTCATGGCTGGGCAGCTTACCCCAGCCGCCCGGGCACCAGCGCCCCGCCCACCCTACGCGCAACCCCGTCCGACGGCCACCGGCCCGAGCCGCCAGCGTTGCTGGCATGCAACACAAAGCCCCCGCCACCCAGCCAAAACCTAGGCAGGCCCGCCCGAGGCTGGTGAAATACGCATCAACTTCCCGCAAGGGAGTTCGTTCAGCTCGATCGAGGGGCTGGGCGCCGGGGCTGGCAAGCCCACGCAAGATCCTTGCAACGGTGTCCGGTTCGCAGAAAGAGCCTCTGTCCTCAACCTGGAGAACTCTGATATGAAGAAGTCCCTGATCGCGCTGGCCGCCCTGGCCACCGTTTCCGGCGCCTCGATGGCGCAAGTGACCCTGGCCGGTGTGATGGACCTGGGCGTTCGCTACACGAGCGCCGTCGGCAGCACCGTGTCGAAGGTGTCGATCAACGACGGCGACGCGGCCCGCCTGATCTTCAGCGCCAACGAAGACCTCGGTGGCGGCCTGCGTGCCATGGCCAACGCGCAACTGCGCTTTGACCCGACCACGGGCTTCAACCAGGGCGCTAACGCCCGCCCGCTGTTCCAAGGTGAGACCCGTATTGGCCTGGCTGGCGGCTTCGGTACGGTCATGCTCGGCCGCGGCATCTCGGCCCTGCAAGTTCCCAACGGCGGCAACGCCGACCCCTTTGGCGTGACCACCGTCGCCGGCTCGGTCTATGCTGCTGGTTTCGCGACCGAATACGCTGCGGGTGGCGAAGGCCGTATTGACCGCGGCTTCTGGTACACCTCGCCCAACATCTCGGGCTTGACCCTGAGCGCCAGCATGTCGCCGTTCAAGGTGACCGGTTCGACGGTCGCAGGCGCCACGGGTGCGTCCAAGACGCACTACTCGGTCGCTGCGGTGTACTCTGCGGGTCCTCTGGTGCTCGGTCTCGGCACGGAGCAGAACCGCGGTGCGGACACGCTGACCCAGTTGTTCGGCAACTACAACGCCGGCGTGGCGAAGATCTTCTTCAGCACCGCCCGTATCAGTGGTGGCACCGCCGCCGAGCAGGCGAACGCCGGCACTTATGCAGCGTCGGGATCAAACGTCCCCGGCCAGAGCTCGAAGGTTGCAGCAGACGGCACGATCAGCAACCACACCGTTGGCGCGACCATCCCCATGGGTGCGCTTTCGTACCGTGTGGGTTACAGCACCTGGAACGGCACCGGTGCCAGCGGCCAGAAGACCGACAGCAAGATCGGCCTCGGCGTCCGCTACGACCTGAGCAAGCGCACCTACGTGTACTCGGATCTCGCGCAGACGTCCCGCAAGAACAATACGGGCTCTGTCACGGCAACGGGCAACACGGCCAACACCAAGAACAACCAGTTCGACCTGGGCGTTCGCCACGCCTTCTGATGCCCTGGGCCGGTTCACGCCGGCCTTGCATCGGTAATGCACTCAGCCCGCCGTGGTTCCACGGCGGGCTTTTCTTTTTCTGCTCCTCCGGGACAACCCGCTGATCCGGCGGCCGGGCTTGTGCCAAGATCATCCGCATGCATCGCTGCGCTGACGCCTTTCCCGCGCCGACGGCCCCACCGGTGAGCGCTGTGGCCGCAGGGCATCCCACTGACGGTGCCCAGACGCTCTCCCGCCGTGCCCTCATCCTCGGCGCCGGGCCTGCGTGGCTAGCGGGGTGCTCCAGTGTGCCGCTGGGCGCGCCGCCAAGCGAAGGAACCGCCCTCGGGCCCGCCGCGCCCGCAGGGCCGGCAGGGCCTGCCGGCTCCATCCTCTCCGGCGACCACGGCGCCCCGCCTTGGCACGACGTGCCACTGCCGGGCAAGCGCGCCACTCGCTACGCGCGCAGCCGCAAGGACGGACGTACCGTCGTCCACGCCCGCGCCGACGCGTCAGCCAGCATGTGGCGCTGCCACACCCGCATCCTGCCATCCGAGCTCGGCCTGCTGCGCTTCAGCTGGCGCGTCGATGCGCTGAACGCGCAGGCCAGCGTCGCCGACGTCGAGCGCGAGGATGCGGTCGCGCGCCTGGTGCTGGCCTTCGACGGCGACCGGGCCCGGCTCTCGCCGCGCACGCGTGCGATGTTCGACCTGGCCCGAAGCCTCACCGGCGAAGCGCCGCCGTTCGCGACCTTGATGTATGTCTGGGAGACAGCCGAGCCCGCGGGCACGGTCGTCGTCAACCCGCGCACCGATCGCATCCGCAAGGTCGTCGTCGACTCCGGCGCCACGCACCTGGGCCACTGGCGCGAACACCGGCGCGACGTCGCCGCCGACTACCTGCAGGCTTATGGTGAGCCCCCCGGCGCACTGATCGGCGTGGCCCTGATGACCGACAGCGACAACACCCGCAGCCGCGCCGAAGCCTGGTACGGGCCCGTGGTCTTCGAGCCGCGCGCTGCTGCGCGCCGTGGCGACACCCCCCGGCGCGCCTGACGCCACCGCGAACCGCCCTGTCCCCCGACCAGACCAACCCACCAGCACAGACCCGCGCAGGCGAACCCAACAGCGGCGGACCGGCCTCGGCCGATCGCGCAACCGGACCCTGGTCATACGGCCCGCAAAATGACAAACCCCGCGGCCGAAGGGCACGCGGGGCGACAGATGGTGGCGCTTCAGGGATTCGAACCCCGGACCTGCGGATTATGATTCCGTCGCTCTAACCGGCTGAGCTAAAGCGCCCCAAGCCTCGTATTATAGGCCAGGCTTCGGCATGTCTGCCAAGGGCGGCGAAGACCCGGCGCCGGCGGTGCCGCAGCCCGACACCCCGGCCTTCACGCATGTTCAGCTTCTTCAAGAAACGCCCCCCTGCCCCGCCGCCCGAGCCTCAGCCGCCCGCGCCCCCACAGGCTTCCGTGGCTGCCACCGTGGCGCTCCCACCCGCCGCACCGGTCCCCGCCGCAGCCCCGGCACCGGCTGCACCGCCGCCGCGCGCCAGCTGGTTCGAGCGCCTGCGCGCCGGGCTGCGCAAGACCGGCGCGGGCATCGCGCAGGTCTTCACCGGCACCCGCATCGACGACGCGCTGTACGAGGAGCTGGAGTCGGCGCTGCTGATGGCCGACACCGGCCTGCCGGCCACCGAGCACCTGCTGGCCGACCTCAAGCGCCGCGTCAAGGAAGCCAAGGCCACCGACCCGGCGGCCGTCAAGGCCCTGCTGGCCGACGCGCTGGCCGAACTGCTCGCGCCGCTGCAGCGGCCGCTGGAAATCGGCGCGCACGCGCCCACGGTGTTCATGGTGGTGGGCGTCAACGGCGCGGGCAAGACCACGAGCATCGGCAAACTCACGCACCACCTCGCGCAGGACGGGCAGAAGGTGCTGCTGGCCGCGGCCGACACCTTCCGCGCCGCGGCGCGCGAGCAGCTCGCCGTCTGGGGCGACCGCAACCGCGTGGACATCGTCAGTCAGCAGGGCGGTGACCCGGCGGCGGTGAGCTTCGACGCCGTCACGGCGGGCCGGGCGCGCGCTTGCGACGTGGTGATCGCCGACACCGCCGGCCGCCTGCCCACGCAGGCGCACCTGATGGACGAGCTGAAGAAGATCCGCCGCACCATCGCCAAGGCCCAGGAGGGCGCGCCGCACGAGGTGCTGCTCGTCATCGACGGCAACACCGGGCAGAACGCGCTCGCCCAGGTGCAGGCCTTCGACGCGGCGGTGCAGCTCACGGGGCTCGTCGTGACCAAGCTCGACGGCACGGCCAAGGGTGGGGTGCTGGCGGCGATCGCGCGCTGGTGCGCGACGCAGCAGCGGCCGATCGCTGTCTACTTCATCGGCGTGGGCGAGAAGCTCGAGGACCTGCAGCCCTTCGACGCGCGCGAGTTCGCGCAGGCGCTGCTGCAGTAGGCCAGGCCCAGCTGCCGCAGGCCCCGCCGGGCCGTGGCGCAGGTCTGCGGGCCGCGGCGCGCTCAGCGCGGCATGCCGGGCATGCCGCCGCCCATGCGGCGCATCATCTTCATCAGGCCGCCGCCCTTCATCTTCTTCATCATGTCGCGCATCTGCTCGAACTGGTTGAGCATGCGGTTGACCTCCTGCACCTGCACACCGGCACCAGCGGCGATGCGGCGCTTGCGCGAGGCCTTGATCAGCTCGGGCTTGCGTCGCTCCAGCGCGGTCATCGAACAGATGATGCCTTCCATGCGGCGCACATCGCGCTCGGCGCGGCCGAGGTCGGCACCCGCAGCGCGCGCGGTGAGTTGCGACGGGAGCTTGTCCATCAGGCCGGACAGGCCGCCCATCTTCTTCATCTGCGAGATCTGGGACAGGAAGTCGTTCAGGTCGAAGGCGTCTCCGCTCTTGACCTTCGCCGCGAGCTTCTGCGCGGCCTCGATGTCGACCCCCTTCTGCACCTCCTCGACGAGCGCGACGATGTCGCCCATGCCAAGCACCCGGCCAGCGTGACGCTCGGCGTCGAAGGCTTCCAGACCGTCGATCTTCTCGGACACGCCGGCGAACTTGATCGGCACGCCGGTGATCTGCCGCACCGACAGCGCCGCGCCGCCGCGCGAGTCGCCGTCGAGCTTGGTCAGCACCACACCGGTCAGGGGCAGCGCCTCCTTGAAGGCGCGCGCGGTATTCACCGCGTCCTGGCCCTGCATCGCGTCGACGACGAACAGCGTCTCCACCGGCTTCAGCGCCGCGTGCAGCTCGCGGATCTCCGCCATCAGCGCCTCGTCGATGGCGAGCCGGCCCGCGGTGTCGACGATCAGCACGTCGAAGTAGTGGCGCCGGGCATGGTCCAGGGCGGCCAGCGCGATCTCGCGCGGGCGCTGCTGGGCCGTGCTCGGGAACCACTCGGCCCCCGCCTGCGCCGTCACGGTCTTCAACTGCTCGATGGCTGCCGGGCGGTAGACGTCAGCCGAGACCGTCAGCACCTTCTTCTTGCGCCGCGTGATCAGGTGCTTCGCGAGCTTGGCCACCGTCGTCGTCTTGCCCGCGCCCTGCAGGCCGGCCATGAGAACGACCGCCGGCGGCTGCGTAGCGAGGTCGAGGTCGGCCACGCCCTCGCCCATGGTCGCGGCGAGTTCCTTGTGGACGATGCCCACCAGCGCCTGCCCAGGGTTGAGCGAGGCCACCACCTCCTGCCCGAGCGCCTTGTCCTTGACGCGGGCGATGAAATCGCGCACCACGGGCAGCGCGACGTCGGCCTCGAGCAGCGCCATGCGCACCTCGCGCAGCATCTCCTGGATGTTGCTCTCGGTGATGCGCGCCTGGCCGCGCATCGTCTTGACGAGGCGGGACAGGCGGTCGGAAAGGGTGGAGGCCATCGGCGGGGTCCGGCGTCGCGGGCGGCGAAGCCCAGGGAGTCGAGGCACTGGCGGCCGCGAGGAGCCAGGCAAACGGGTAGCGGTGTCAGCGCGGCTGGACGCGCCGGCACGTACACTGCGGTGATGATTTTATCGGCCGGGTCCGCGGGCACGCTGTCGCTGCTGCTGGGCGGCTGCGCGCTGTTGTGCTACGCAGTCGCCGTGCTGCCTGCGCAGCGCGTGGGTCGCGTGGCCGTGACGGCTTTCATCGTCGGCGTGGTCACCCATGTGGTCATGCTGCTGAGCGAGATCGGAAGCCTAGGTCTCGGCGGCGGTCTTGTACGCCTGGGCTTTGGCCCGGTGCTTTCGCTCACGGTGTGCCTGACGCTGGCGGTGCATGCCTTCGACGGCCGCCTGCTGCCAGCCCCTTCGGTGCGCCGGCCGCTGGCGGTGGCGGGTATCGGCGCGGTCGCGCTGGCCATGCTCTTCCCGGGGGAGGCGCGCGTGCTCGGCTCGGCCTGGGCGCCCCTGCACTGGCTGCTCGGCGTGGGCTCCTACGGCCTGTTCGGCGCGGCCTTGCTGCACGCGGTGCTGCTCGACGGCGCCGAGCGGCGGCTGCGCGCGCGACGCGGCCTGCCGTCGGCAACATCGGGCGTGCCGCTGCTGCAACTCGAGCGCATCACCTTCCGCTTCGTCGGCGCGGGCTTCGCCGTGTTGTCGGTGGCGATGCTGCTGGGCTTCGCGACGACCGCGCAGTGGCGCTGGGACCACAAGACCGTGCTGTCGCTCACCGCCTGGGCCATCTTCGCGCTGCTGCTTGCAGGCAGGCACCGGCGCGGCTGGCGCGGCCAGCAGGCCACGCGCTGGCTGTACGCCGGCGTGCTGGTGTTGCTGCTGGCCTACGTGGGCTCGCGCTTCGTGATGGAAGTGCTGCTGCAGCGTTCGGCTGGGGCATGAGAGGCTGAGCCAGGCGGATGAAATACCTGCTGGTCGTCGCTGTCGTGGTGCTGGTGCTGTGGCTGCTGGCCGTGCAGCGGCGCAGGCAGATGGGCCGGGACGATGACGACATCCGGGCTCGTGGCGAGAATGCTGAACCGCCGCCGGGGCGCGCGAGCCCACCGCAGGCCACGCCGTCCACCATGGTGCGCTGTGCCCACTGCGGCGTTCATCTGCCGCAGGCCGAGGCCATCGCGGCCGGTCCGTTGCACTACTGCAGCCCCCAGCACCGTCAGGCAGGCCCGGGACGCGCACGGTGAAAGTTTGCGCCGCAGTGGCCCGGCGCATTCCGGGAAATCCACAGAATACCCCCAGACCTAGTGTCTTGTAGGCACCACAGACCCCATATATAGTGTGTGGTCTACATTCACAAGTCGACGCGGGTCCGAGGCAGGGCGGGCGTCGGCTTCCTTCAAGACCTCAAGGGGAATACATGCAGACAGCCACGCTCGAGGGGCAGGACGGCTTTGTCGCGGCACGCATGCCGCGGCCCGTGCAAGGCGCCACCTCGGCCTACTCGGCCTACCAGATCATCCGCCGCAACGGGGCGGTCGTGGCCTTCGAGCCGAGCAAGATTGCAGTCGCGCTGATGAAGGCCTTCCTCGCGGTGCACGGCACCCAAGGCGCGGCCTCGGCGAGCGTGCGCGAGACCGTCGACGCCCTGACCGAGGCCGTGGTGCGCGCGCTGCTGCGCTCGCGCCCGGGCGGCGGCACCTTCCACATCGAAGACGTGCAGGACCACGTCGAACTCGGCCTGATGCGCGGTGGCCACCACGAGGTCGCCCGCGCCTACGTGCTGTACCGCGACCGTCGGGCCCAGGAGCGCGCCCGCCAGTCCACCCCGGCCGAGCCCAAGCCGGTCGAGCTGCACGTCACCGACCGCGGGCAGCGCGTCGCGCTCGACGTGCAGGGCCTGAAGGCCTTGATCGCCGAGGCCTGCGCCGGCCTGGGTGCCGACGTACGCCCCGAGCCCATCTTCGTCGAGACGATGCGCAACCTCTACGACGGCGTGCCCATCGAGGAGGTCTACAAGGCAGCGATCCTGGCCGCGCGCACCCTGCTCGAGCGGGAACCGGCCTACACCCGCGCCACGGCGCGACTGCTGATGCACACGGTGCGGCGCGAGATCCTCGGCCCCGACATCGACACCTCCGACATGGGCACGGCCTATGCCGAGTACTTCCCGGCCTTCGTGCGCGAGGGCGTTCAGGCTGAGCTGCTCGACGACAAGCTGCTGCAGTACGACCTGCCGCGCTTGGCCGCCGCGCTGAAGCCCGAGCGCGACCTTCAGTTCGACTACCTCGGGCTGCAGACGCTGTACGACCGCTACTTCCTGCACATCGAAGATCGCCGTATCGAGATGCCCCAGGCCTTCTTCATGCGCGTGGCCATGGGCCTGGCCCTGAGCGAGATCGACCGCGAGGCGCGGGCCATCGAGTTCTACGAGGTGCTGTCGTCCTTCGACTTCATGTCGAGCACGCCCACGCTGTTCAACTCGGGCACGCAGCGCTCGCAGCTGTCGAGTTGCTACCTGACCACCGTGGCCGACGACCTGGACGGCATCTACGAGGCGCTGAAGGAGAACGCGCTGCTGAGCAAGTTCGCCGGCGGCCTGGGCAACGACTGGACGCGTGTGCGCGCGCTGGGGTCCTACATCAAGGGCACGAACGGCAAGAGCCAGGGTGTGGTGCCCTTCCTGAAGGTGGTCAACGACACCGCGGTGGCGGTCAACCAGGGCGGCAAGCGCAAGGGCGCGGTCTGCGCCTACCTCGAGACATGGCACCTCGACATCGAGGAGTTCCTGGAGCTGCGCAAGAACACTGGTGACGACCGTCGGCGCACGCACGACATGAACACGGCCAACTGGATCCCGGACCTGTTCATGAAGCGCGTGATGGAGGACGGCTCCTGGACCCTGTTCTCGCCCTCGACCTGCCCCGACCTGCACGACCTGTTCGGCCAAGCCTTCGAGCAAGCCTACACGGCCTACGAGGCACGCGTCGACCGTGGCGAGATCAAGCTCTTCAAGCGCATGCCGGCGCGCGCGCTGTGGCGCAAGATGCTGACGATGCTGTTCGAGACCGGGCACCCCTGGATCACCTTCAAGGATGCCTGCAACGTGCGCAGCCCGCAGCAGCACAAGGGTGTCGTGCACTCGAGCAACCTGTGCACCGAGATCACGCTCAACACGAGCGACTCCGAAATCGCGGTGTGCAACCTCGGCTCGGTCAACCTGGCGCAGCACCTGGTCGACGGCCCCGACGGACGTCAGGTCATCGACCAGATCAAGCTGAAGAAGACAGTTTCCACCGCCATGCGGATGCTCGACAACGTCATCGACATCAACTACTACGCGGTGAAGAAGGCACGCGACTCCAACCTGCGCCACCGCCCGGTGGGCCTGGGCATCATGGGCTTCCAGGACTGCCTGTACCAGCTGCGCCTGCCGTACGCCAGCGCCGAGGCTGTGGAGTTCGCAGACCGCTCGATGGAGGCGGTGTGCTTCCACGCCTACTGGGCCTCGACCGAGCTCGCGCAGGAGCGCGGCCGCTACTCGAGCTACCGCGGCTCGCTGTGGGACCGCGGCATCCTGCCGCCGGATTCGCTGGACCTGCTCGAGCGCGAGCGTGGAGGCCATGTCGAGGTCGACCGCAGCAGCACGATGGACTGGGACGCGCTGCGTGAGCGTATCGCCGCCCACGGCATGCGCAACTCCAACTGCGTGGCCATTGCTCCCACGGCCACGATCTCCAACATCATCGGCGTGGACGCGTCGATCGAGCCCTGCTTCGGCAACATCTCGGTCAAGTCCAACCTTTCGGGCGAGTTCACGGTCGTCAACGAGTACCTCGTGCGCGACCTGAAGAAGCTCGGCCTTTGGGACAGCGTGATGGTCTCGGACCTCAAGCACTTCGACGGCTCGCTGCGCCGCATCGACCGCGTGCCCGAGGAGCTGAAGCAGCTGTACGCCACCGCCTTCGAGGTCGAGCCGACCTGGCTGGTGGAAGCCGCCTCGCGCCGCCAGAAGTGGATCGATCAGGCCCAGTCGCTGAACATCTACATGGCGGGGGCCTCCGGGCGCAAGCTCGACGAGACCTACCGCTTGGCTTGGCTGCGCGGACTGAAGACGACCTACTACCTGCGCACCGTCGGCGCCACACACGCGGAGAAGTCCACGGTAGACGCGGGCGCGCTGAATTCGGTGCCCATGGCCGGCGGCACGGTTTCCAGTGCCGCCTCCTTCACTGCCGCGGTCACAGAACCCGCGACCGATGTGAAGTTCTGCTCGATCGACAACCCCGACTGCGAAGCCTGTCAATAAGCGCACCCTCAGCCCTGCAAGGGCCCCGCAATCACTCGGCGACGGTGCCTGCAGCACGCTGTTGCCCGGTGGCATCGCGGGGCTTCTCGTCATGGCACTGAGGGCTTGGTCGACGACGACAACACTCCGATAATCTGCCGCTGAGGAATACAAAAGATGCTGGTCTGGGAAGAAGAATCTCGCGCCCCTGTCACGAAGCCGCAACCCCAGTTCCCGGGCGCGCGGCAAGCCCTGCCGGTCGCGCCGCAGGTCGCCTTGTCGGTGCCCGCTGCGCCGCAGCAGCCCCAACCCGCCGCAGCGCGCGTGGCCACGGCAGCCGCCAACCTGCGGCGCGTGAACGTGGCCGACAAGCGCATCATCAACGGGCAGACAGACGTCAACCAGCTCGTCCCCTTCAAGTACAAGTGGGCTTGGGAGAAGTACCTCGCCACCTGCGCCAACCACTGGATGCCGCAGGAGATCAACATGTCGCGCGATATCGCTCTCTGGAAGGACCCCAACGGCCTGACCGAGGACGAGCGCCGGATCGTCAAGCGCAATCTGGGCTTCTTCGTGACGGCCGATTCACTGGCGGCCAACAACATCACCTTGGGCACCTACCGTCACGTCACGGCGCCCGAGTGCCGCCAGTTCC
>CAIRBF010000080.1 GCA_903876715.1 uncultured beta proteobacterium | reverse complement strand
GATCGTCGTCGGGCACAAGCACCTGGACAGCTGGGCCGAGCGCTGGTGGCGCGGCTCGGTCTCGCAGGCCTTGATCGAGCACTCGCCCTGCAGCGTGCTGGTGGTGATCACCCGTTGATGCGCCAGCCCCCCAGGCCCCCCGGGGTGCGGTGCGTCCTACACTGAGGCCCATGCCCCGCTACCGTGATGCTGCCGTAGGCGGCTGCCTGAGCGCCCATGTGGAACACCGCGCCGACGGCGCGTTGCTGCTGCGCTCCACCGAAGCCCTGGCGCCCTACCCCGCGCGCCTGACGGACCGGCTGTTGCACTGGGCGCAGGAGGCGCCGCAGCGCACCTTCGTCGCCCGGCGCGATCGCGGCGGCGCGTGGGTGCGGCTGAGCTACGCGCCGCTCCTGCAGCAGGCGCGGGCCGTGGCGCAGTCATTGCTGGACCGCGGCGTCAGCGTCGAGCGGCCGGTAGCCATCCTTTCGGGCAACGACCTCGAGCATCTGCAACTGACCTTCGGTGCCATGCTGGCCGGCGTGCCGTACGTGCCGGTCTCGCCCGCGTATTCGCTGGTGTCGCGCGATTTCGGCAAGCTGCGCCAGGTGCTCGCCACCGTGACACCCGGCCTCGTCTACGCAGCCACGCCCGAGTACGCCACGGCCATCGAAGCGGCCGTCGGTGCCGACGTGCCGGTGGTCCTCGGCGAGGGCACCCTGCCCGGACGGACCACCATCGCCTGGGCCGAATTGGCCGCGGCCATGCCGGGGCCGCGCCAGGCCGCCGCCGAGCAGGCCGTCGGCCCCGACACCATCGTCAAGTTCCTGTTCACCTCGGGCTCGACGAAGGCACCCAAGGCGGTGACGACGACCCACCGCATGATCTGCTCGAACCTGCAGATGATCCGCCAGTGCTTCGGCTTCCTGGCCGAGGAGCCGCCGGTGCTGGTGGACTGGCTGCCGTGGAACCACGTCTTCGGCGGCACGCACAACGTCGGCATCGCGCTGTACAACGGCGGCACCCTGTACATCGACGACGGTCGCCCGACCCCCGCGGGCATGGCCGAGACCTTGCGCAACCTGCGCGAGATCGCGCCCACCGTCTACTTCAACGTGCCCAAGGGGCTGGAGGAGATCGCCCGCGCGATGGAGCACGACACGCTGCTGCGCGACACGTTCTTCAGCCGCTGCCGGGCGATGATGTTCGCCGGCGCCGCGCTGAGCCAGCAGGTGTGGGACCGCCTGCACGCCCACGCCGAAGCCGCCATCGGCGAGCGCGTGCGCATCATGACCGGCCTGGGCATGACGGAAACCGCGCCCACCTGCACCTTCGCCGTGGGCACCGACGTGGCCTCGGGTCATCTCGGGCTGCCGGTGCCGGGGGTCGAAGCCAAGCTCGTGCGCGACGAGACCACCGGCGGGAAGACCGAGATCCGCTTCCGCGGCCCGAACGTGATGCCGGGCTACTGGCGCGCACCCGAGCAGACGCACGCGGCCTTCGACGAGGAGGGTTACTACCGCACGGGCGACGCGGTGCGCTGGCTAGATGCCGCCGACCCGCAGCGCGGCTTGTTCTTCGACGGCCGAACCGCCGAGGACTTCAAGCTCTCCACGGGCACCTTCGTCAGCGTCGGGCCCCTGCGCGCGCGCATCGTTGCCGCGGGAGACCCCTGCGTGCAGGACGCGATCATCACCGGCCTGAACCAGGACGAGGTCGGCGCGCTCGTGCTCGCGCGCGTGGATGAGCTGCGCGCCCTCGTAGGCGCGGCCGCCCCTGGCGACGCCGCGTTGGCGCAACTGCTCACGACAGCGCCGGCGCGGTCCTTCTTCCAGGGGCTGGTAGACCGCCTCGCCCGCGAGGCCACCGGCAGCGCGAGCCGCGTCACGCGCCTGCACGTGCTGGTCGAGCCGCCGTCGATCGACCATGGAGAAGTCACCGACAAGGGCTCGATCAACCAGCGCGCGGTGCTGGCACGCCGGGCCGCGCTGGTCGAGGCGCTGCATGCGGGGCGCGACCCCGACGCCTTCATGGCGAACCCAGCCTGAGACTCTCACCCGCCGCGCGGCCCAGTCTTCGCACGCAGCGCCATGGGCACCCTTCACCTCGTGCGCCACGGTCAGGCCAGCTTCGGCGCCGACGACTACGACCGCCTCAGCGACCTGGGCTGGCGCCAGTGCCAGACCCTGGGGACCTGGCTGCGCGACAGCGGCGTTGTCTACCAGGGAGTGCTGCGCGGCCGCCTGCGCCGGCAGCGCGAGTCGCTCGAGGCCATCGCCGCGGCCTTGCCCGGCCTGCCGGCTGCCCAGGAGTGGCCAGCGCTCGACGAGTACGACAGCGCCGCCCTGCTGCGCAGCGCGTCCCATCTCGAGCCACAAGCCCTGCCGCCCCCGCAAACGGCGGAAGGCCGGCGCGCGCACTTCCGCCTGCTGCGGCGCGCGCTGCTGGAGTGGATGGCCGGCCGCATCCAGCCCGAGGGCCTGCCCGCCTGGGCCGAATGGGTCAGCGGCATCGACGCCGTGCTCGACCACGTATGCCGGCACTTCGACGGCCCCGTGCTGCTCGTCTCGAGCGGCGGCCCGATCTCCACCGCCGTGGCGCAGGTGCTCGCCGCGCCGCCGGCCACCGTCGTCGAGCTGAACCTGCGCCTGCGCAACAGCGCGCTCAGCGAGTTGCAATTCACCCCGGCGCGGCACGCGCTGCTGAGCTTCAACACCCTGCCCCACTTGCAGCAGCCGGAACGACAGGCGTGGATCACCTACGCTTGACAGCGGTGCGGCGGGTTCTGGCCCGCCTGGCAGGAATCAGAGACTGACAACACCCCCAGGGCTGGGCTGCGCCCGCACGCGCGCCCGCTCCTGCTCCACCAGCAGCCGGCGCAGGATCTTGCCGCTGGGCGACTTCGGGATCTGCGGCACGATCTCGAGGAGCCGGATGCGCTTGTGCGGCGCCACGCGCTGCGCCACCCAGGCCATCAGCGCCGCGGCGTCGGCCTCGCCCTTGAGCACGATGAAGGCCTTGGGGATCTCGCCGGCTTCCTCGTCCGGGCTGGGGATCACCGCGGCGTCGGCGACCGCCGGGTGCGCCAGCAGCACGCCCTCCAGCTCCGAGGGCGCGACCTGCATGCCCTTGTACTTGATCAGCTCCTTGACCCGGTCGACAACGTACACATAGCCCTCGGCGTCGATGTGCCCGATGTCGCCGGTGCGCAGCCAGCCCTCGTCGTCCAGGCAGGCGGCCGTGGACGCGGGGTCGTCGAGATAGCCCTGCATCACGTTCGGCCCACGCACGACGATCTCGCCGTCCTGGCCGGGACCGAGCAGCGCGCCGCTGGCCGCATCGACGATGCGCGCCTGCATGTTCGGCAACAGCCGCCCCGAGGCGCCCTCGCGCGGCTGCAGTTCGCCGTCGGCCGTGATGCTGATGGCCAGGCTGGTCTCGGTCATGCCGTAGCCCTGGCTGACGCCCGTGCGCAGGCGCGCAGCCACCGCAAGCTGCACGCCGGCATCCAGCGGCGCGGCGCCCGAGTTGATGCGCCGCACGGACGACAGGTCGTAGCGGTCCACCAAGGGGTGCTTGGCCAGCGCCAGCACGATGGGCGGCACCAGGTACAAGTGCGTGGCCCGCTGGTCCTGCG
The DNA here is from genome assembly GCA_903876715.1 of uncultured beta proteobacterium. GTDB lineage: Bacteria > Pseudomonadota > Gammaproteobacteria > Burkholderiales > Burkholderiaceae_C > Rubrivivax. The sequence continues at coordinate 28,564 of CAIRBF010000080.1, read as the reverse complement.
CCACCTGGAGGAAGTTCTCGAGCTCGAAGCGCGGCAGCGTCACGCAGCAGGCCCCCCGGTACAGCGGGAAGCTCATCAGCGCCACCATGCCGTAGATGTGGAAGAAGGGCAGCACGGCCAGCGCCCGGGCGTTCTCGTCGAAGGAGCTCAGGCCCGCGCCCTCGACCTGCCGCGTGATGGCCACCAGGTTGCGGTGGGTCAGCATCACGGCCTTGGGCCGCCCGGAGGTGCCGCTGGAGAACGGCAGCACGGCCAGGTCGCGCGCCGGGTCGATGCGAACCTCGGGCGGCGGACCGGCGTCACGCAGCAGCTCGTCAAAGGGCGTGGCGCCCGCCGCATCGCCGACGACAAAGACCTCGCGCACGGCCGTGCCCTGCGCCGCCGCGCGCACCTTGTCGACACAGGACGGGATCGTGACGACAAAGCAGGCGCGCGTCAGACCAAGCTGGTGCGCCAGTTCCTCGGCCGTGTACAGCGGGTTGGCCGTCGTGACCACCCCGCCCGCGCGCAGCACGCCGTGGAAGACGAGCGCGTACTCGGGCAGGTTCGGCAGCACGACGGCGAGCACGTCGCCGCGGCCGAAACCGCGCCGTGCCAACGCAGCCGCCACGCGCTGCACGCCCTCGGCCACCTGCGCAAAGCTGAGCGCGCGGCCGCTGGCGCCATCGACGAAAGCGGCGCGGTCGCCGCGCGCAGCTGCTTGCGCCAGGATGAGCGCGTCGTAGGGGCCCTCCGGGATGTCGATGTCGGGGTGGGGGCTGTGGAAGATCACGCCAGGGCCTCCTGGAATCGTAAGCGAGGCCGACATCCTCCCACCTTGCAGCGGCCAGCGCCAGAGGTCCGCCCGACCGTCGCAGGGGAGCAACGATGCGGGCGGCGACGCCTACGCGCTGCAATGGCCTGTGTTCGTGGTCGGTGCATCCGGGCCGGGTCTCGATCCCGAGGGTTTCGGGAACCGGCGACCCAGCACACGCTGCCCATGGGAGAAACCCGCTGTCGCCCCAGGAAACTCGAGCCTATGCTCGTTCTGCGAAGGCGCTGCCCACCTGACGCGGACCGCGCACGCCTACGCGGCGCATGGCGTCCCACCCACCTGAGGGAATCACCTTGATCAGTCCGGCATTGACTCGCTCCGTCACCCTTCGCAGGACCTGCCTGTGGTCAGCCGCCTTGTTGCTGACCGCGGGTGGCGTGCTGGCGCAGTCGGTAGCACAGGCGGAGCGCGGCATGCTGCCCCGCGGCACGACCTATGAGATCCGGATGCCAACGCCCTGGAACGGTGTGCTCATCAGCGACCTCGACTTCGCCCAGACTCCTGACGCGCCACGCTATGACGCCATGCTCAAGGCCGGCTACGCGGTCGCGGGTACGGCGCGCCGGGCCGACAGGCCGACGAACTACGACCCGGCACGCGAGATCGATGACCTGGTCAACGTGATGGACCGGGTAGAGCAGCGTTTCGGCAAGCCGCGCCGCATCCTGCAGTACGGGCACTCGGGTGGCGGGCATCTGGCGCTGGCCATGGCCGAAACCCGTCCCGACCGGATCGACGGCGCCATCGTCGGTTGCGCGCACACGCCGGTCTGGTTGATGAACTCCGAACTGGACGCCTGGTTCACGCTCAAGACCCTGGTCGCACCGAACCTGGCGATCATCGACCTGCCAGGCGATCACAGCGCCCTGACCTCGGCCTGGAAGCAGGCCCTTCAAGCCGCGCAGCAGACGCCCATCGGGCGCGCGCGCATCTCGCTGGCCACCGCCCTGGGGCAACTCCCGGCCTGGGTGGGCCCGACGAGTCAAGAGCCGGACCCACGGGACGTCGCAGCGCTGCAGGCCAGAATGTTCGAATCGTTGGTCATCGGCGCGGCGCAACCCACCGGCCAGTCGCGGCGCATGTTCGAGCAGGGCGGGCGCGGCCAGCTTTCATGGAACACGGGCGTGGACTACACCGCGCGCTTCGAGACCCAGAGCGACCCCGACCACCGCCATGCCGTGCGCCAGTTGTACGCACAGGCCGGCGCCCGCCTGGAAGACGACCTCCGGGCGCTGGAAGCCGCCCCCCGCATCGCGGCCGACCCCAAGGCGGTCAAGCACTGGAGCGCGCCCGGCCGCACGGTCGTGGGCGAGCCCAAGGTGCCGGCCTTGCGCATCCACACCCACGGCGACAAGGCGGTCCCGGTCAGCCTGGTCCAGGGATACGACGGGCTGGTGGCGGCCAAGGGTTATGGCGACCACTACCGAGCCGCCTTCATCAACGCGCCCGGCCACTGCACCTTCACCGCCGCCGAGAGCCTGGCCGCCATCGAGACCGTGATGCGGCGCATCGACAGTGGTCGGTGGGGCGACACCGGTGCCGAGGCGATGAACGCGCTCGCGCGCACCCTGGCCCCCTCGGGGCAGGCGCGCTTCCATGCCTACCGGCAGTTCTCCTACGGCCGGACGTGGGTGCCATCCGTGGCCGACCAGCTCGGGCCCAAACCTTGACCACCCGCCCGCACCGGCATCACCCCTCGCGAGCGCGGCACTGATGAGCCCCGTCGCGCCAGGTGCCGGCGAAGGCGCTGCGCGGGATCGACTCGCGGAGCCGGGGGGACCTTCAGCCACTCGGCGGCGCGGACGGGCGGGCGGCCGCCGCCCACGCATGCAGCGCACCGACGTGCCCGGATGTTCCCCTTGTTGACCTCAAGCTGTATTGACACCTATAGTGTCAATATGTTGGAGATGGCATGACTCCGTGGCTCCTGATTTCTGTACGCCCGTCGTGCCCGCGCGCGCGGCCCGGTCGCGGCGCGCGCGTGCGGCCTGCCATGCAAGGTCTGTGGGCTGACACCGGCGCCCCTGCGGAGGCTGCATGATGATCGGCGCGTGGTGGTCGTGGCTCGTGGCGCTGGCCCTGTACGGCGCCTTCAGGCTCTGGTACGACAGCCGGCGCGGGCCGCTGACCCAGCCCGAGATCGACGCCTTCATGGCGAAGGTGGCGCAGATGAGGGTCCATCAGTACACCGACCCGGCCGTGGTGCGCGCCTTCCTGGAAGCCGACGACGGCAAGGAATTCGTCATGAGCAACCTGGTGCGCGTGCATCCCGGCGAGGTGCCCCATCCGACAACCGGCGCTCCCACGCCTGGTCTGGCCTTGTTCCAGTCCTACGCGCGACTGTTCATCAAGATGCTGCTGCGCCACGGCGGGCACCCTCTGCTGGCGATGCGCAAGGTGGGGGGCTATGTGGACGCATGGAACACCCCACCCGACCCCGGCTGGCACGTGGTGGGCGCGATGCGCTACCGCAGCCGACGCGACATGATCGCGCTGGTGCTCGACCCCTCGCTGCGTGACGTCCACGTGTTCAAGACCGCCGGCACGGCGGTGACCTTCAGCTTTCCGGCCCAGGTGGTCGTCAGCCTGGCCCTCGGACCCAGGGTTTGGGTGGCGTTGTTGCTGGCTCTCGCGGCAGCACTGGCGCACCTGGCGAGCCTGGTCGTGCTGCTGGCGCGATAGCACGCGGCGACCGCATGGAAACGCCCTTGCGTCGCAGGCGTCGATGCGGTGACCGTCACCCCGGCGTGAACCAGACATGACCACCACTCCACTCATGCTCAGTGGCGTGCCAGGCTCGCCCTACACGCGCAAGATGGTCGCGCTGCTGCGCTACCGGCGTATCGCCTACCAGCTGGTGGCCAGCAGTTCCGGCGTGCCCGGTCTGCCCATGGCCCGGCCCCACCTGCTGCCGACGTTCTACCTGCCGGGGCCCGACGGCGCCCTGCAGGCGGTGACGGACTCGACCCCGCTGATCCGCCGCTTCGAAGCCGAGCACGCAGGCCGTGGCGTGATCCCGGCAGACCCGGCACTGGCCTTCATCGACGCCCTGCTCGAGGACTTCGCCGACGAGTGGCTGACGAAGGCGATGTTCCATTACCGCTGGCACTACGCGGCCGACATCGACAAGGCGGCGCGCATCCTGGCGTGCTATCTCGGCGCACCGCATGACGATGAAAGCCTGGCCAGGCTTGCCGCCGCGGTCTCGCAACGGCAGATCCCGCGTCTGCGCTATGTCGGCTCCAACCCCACCACCGCGCCCGTCATCGAAGCGGGCTACCTGCGCGTGCTCGGGGTGTTGGAAGAACACCTTCGCCATCACCACTTCTTGATGGGCGCCCGGCCGGGGTCCAGCGACTTTGCCTTCCACGGGCAACTGACCCAGTTGGTCCAGTTCGACCCCACGCCTATGGCACTGGCCGTGGCCCACGCGCCGCGCGTGTGCGCCTGGGTGGCGCTGACGGAAGACCTGTCCGGGCTGGAAGTCGGCGAAGACGGTTGGTTCGATGGCGGCGACCTGCCCGCCAGCCTGCACGCCCTGTTGTGCGAAGTGGGCCGGCTCTACGCCCCGGTGCTGTCAGCCAACGCGCAGGCGCTGGCGGATGGCGCGACGCAGGTCCATGCCACGGTCGATGGCCAGGTCTGGGCGCAGCAGGCTTTCCCCTACCAGGGCAAGTGCCTGGCCTGGCTGCGGCGTGACCACCAGGCATTGGATGCTCAGGCACGTACCCGGGTCGACCGGATCCTGGCCGGGACGGGCTGCGAGTCCTTGTTCACCGGGCTCTGAGGTCGCAGACACCACCCTTTCCTGTGGCGCAGCCCCGGGTGCTGGTGGGTCAGGGCATCCACGCGGCCCCATCCCCATGAAGGCCAGTCACTCATGAACAAAGCAAGCTGGCAGGCCCGCATGGCGGCGGCCGTGGTGCGCCGGCGTGTCAAGCCGGCCTTGGCCGACATGCGCGACATCGCTTCGGTGCGCGCGGCCTTCGCCAAGCCACTGGCCGCGGCCCAGGGCGTGCGCTATACACCGGCCTGCGTCGGCGGCGTGCCCGGCGAATGGGTCGAGGCCGACGCGCCAGGCACAGGCGCCTCCACGACGCTGCTGTACCTGCACGGCGGCGGATTCGTCGCCTGTTCAGCGCGCACCCACCGGCCGCTGACCGCAGCCTTCGCGCTGCAAGGCCTGCGCGTGTTCGCACCCGACTACCGCCTGGCGCCCGAACACCCGTTCCCAGCCGCGCCGCACGATGCGCTGGCCGTCTACCGCGCCCTGCGCGCCGATGCGCCGCACGCCCGCATCGTGGTCGCCGGCGACAGCGCCGGCGGCAATCTGACCCTGGGCCTGCTGCTCACCCTGCGCGATAACGGCGAGCCGCTGCCGGCGGCAGCCGCCTTGTTCTCACCCGCCCTGGACATGACCGGTGGCAGCCCGTCGATCAAGCTCAACGCCGGGCACGACGCGATGTTCGATCCCGCGCAACTGCCCCACCTGGCCGCGGCCTATCTGGCCGGCGCCGACCCGACGCAGCCGTTGGCTTCGCCCCTCTACGGGGACATGGCGGGCCTGCCGCCACTGCTGCTGCACGTGGGCGAATCGGAAGTGCTGCGCGACGATTCGATCCGGCTGGCGCAGAAGGCGCGCGAAGCCGGGGTGACGGTCGAATTGCAGGTCTTCCCTGGCGTGGCGCACGTATGGCAGTTGGTGCGCCAATTGCCGGAGTCGCGCCGCTCGGTGCGCGCGGCAGCCACCTTCCTGCGTTCGGCCCAGCGCAGCAGCGCGCCCGAGGAAGTGGACGTGCTGATCGTGGGCGCGGGCCTGTCGGGCATCGGCGCCGCGGTGCACCTGCAGCGCGAATGCCCTGGCAAATCGTTCACCCTGCTGGAAGCACGCGATGCGATCGGCGGCACCTGGGACCTGTTCCGCTACCCCGGCATCCGCTCCGACTCCGACATGTACACGCTGGGCTACGCGTTCAAGCCCTGGCGCGCCGCCAAGGCCATCGCCGACGGCCCGTCCATCCGCGACTACATCCGCGAAACCGCCATCGAACACGGCATCGGGGCCCACGTCCGCACTCAGCACCGTCTGGTCAGCGCCGACTGGTCGGCCGCCGAAGGGCGCTGGACCGTGGAGGTCGAACGCGGGCCGCAGCGCCAACGCCTGCAGATGAAGCCGCGTTTCCTGCTGTTCTGCAGCGGCTATTACAACTACGCGCAGGGCCACCGGCCCGCGTTTCCGGGGGAAACGCAATTCGAGGGCACGGTGGTGCACCCGCAGTTCTGGCCCGAAGGGCTGGACTACGCGGGCAAGCAGGTGGTGGTGATCGGCAGCGGTGCCACGGCCGTCACCCTGGTGCCCGAGATGGCGCGCACCGCCGCCCACGTGACGATGCTGCAGCGCTCACCCTCCTACGTCGTCGCGCGGCCCAGCACCGATGCCCTGGCCGAAGTCCTCAAGCGCTGGCTGCCCGCGGCGCTGGCCTACCGATTGATCCGCACCAAGAACATCCTGGTCGGCCTGTATTTCTACCGCGTCATGCGCAGGTACCCCGGCGCTGCCAAGAGGCGGCTGGTGCGCATGGTGCGCGAGGCCCTGGGCCCGCAGTTCGATGTCGACAAGCACTTCAAGCCGCACTACAAGCCCTGGGACCAGCGCCTGTGCCTGGTGCCCGATGGCGACCTGTTCAGGGCGCTGCGCGAGGGGCGGGCCTCCGTCGTCACCGATCAGGTCGAAACCTTCACGTCGCAAGGCATCCGGCTGAAGTCCGGTGAACTGCTGAAGGCCGACGTGATCGTCTCCGCCACCGGCTTGCAGCTCAAGGTGCTGGGCGATGTGAGGCTGAGCCTGGGGGGTGTACCGGTGACGCCGGCCGATCTGCTGGTCTACAAGGGCATGATGTTCAGCGGCCTGCCCAACCTGGCCAACACCTTCGGCTACACCAATGCCAGTTGGACGCTGAAGGCCGACTTGACAGCGCGCTATTTCTGCCGACTGCTGCGCCACATGGACCGCCGCGGCCAGACCGTGTTCAAGCCCACCCGGGGCGCGGATGTCACGCCCGAACCCTTTCTCGACTTCACGTCGGGATATGTACAACGGGCCGCCGCCCTGCTGCCCAAGCAAGGCGACCGCGCGCCCTGGCGGCTGCACCAGAACTATGTATGGGACCTGTTGGCCCTGCGCCTGGGCAAGGTCGACGATGGCGTGATGGACTTTTCGCGGGGTGGTCGCGCCTGAGGTGATCGACCCGATGGGGGTTCTTGCCGCCGGCTCCTCGCACGCCTGGACGGTGCCCTCGTACCGAACCCGTGCATCCGCCCTTTCGCTACCGGGAACTGGCCGGCTTCATGGGCCGGGCGCGGTCAAGATGGTCCGGAAGCCCAGGTGGCTGGTCGCCAGATCCCGGTCCTGCGGCTGGCGCGCGCCGGCGCGGTAGCGCATGCAGTAGTTTGGCGCGCACAGGAAGGAGCCCCCCTTGATGACCTGCTGCGCGGCCCCGGCCGCACGCATTCCCACCGGAATCTGATCAGGTGGCGGTGCATCGGCGTCGCGGTGATGCGGTGTCCACGCATCGGCAGTGAGTTCCCAGACGTTGCCGATCATGTCGTGCAGCCCCAGCGGGTTCGGCGCATAACAACCGACCGGGGCGAGCCCGACAAACCCGTCCTCGCCGGAATTCAGCACCGGAAACAAGCCCTGCCAGGTGTTTGCTTCCTTAGGTTGCTCGTGCGCCGGCGGCAGCTCGGGCCGGGCAGCGCGGGCCGCCCATTCCCATTGGGCTTCGCTGGGCAGGGCCCGGCCCTTCCAGCGTGCGTAGGCCTGCGCATCCTCCAGCGTCACGGCCGCCACGGGGAAGGCGCCGCGGCCTTCGATGTGTGTACCAGGGCCCCCCGGGTGGCGCCAGTTCGCGCCCGGCGTGTAGCGCCACCACTGGGTGATGTCGCTGCGGCCCTTCACGGCGCCCGGCATGAAGAACACGACGGCACCCGGTTGCTGCAGGGCCGCCGGCAGGCCCGGGTTCTTCACGGTGTCGACGGGGCGCTCGGCCACGGTCACATAGCGTGTGGCCTTCACGAAGGCGGCGAATTCGTCGTTGGTGACCTCCGTGCGGTCCATCCAGAAACCTTCGACACGGGTGCGGCGCCGAGGCAGTTCCTCCGGATAGACGGTGTCGCCGATGTCGAAGCTGCCCGCCGGCACCCACACCATGCCGGGGTGCGGGCGGGCTGCCGGCTCGGGCGGCAAGGCGCATGCCACGCGCTCGGCTCGGGCTTGCCGGGCGCTGCGCTCGCCCATCGCCCACCATGCGGCAACCCCCGCAGCCAGGAGGATCAGGGCTGCCGCCCCGGCCAGGGTCCAGCGTCGGCGGCGGCTCTTCATCTCGTCCCGGCCCTGCAGGCCGGTGAACCGACCACCGTGAACTGCACGCGGTGGTTCAGCACAGACCGCTGCGGCCGTTCGCGGTCATGCCGGCCTGGGTGCGAGTCCAGGTCGGCGCTGGCGCCGACGGGTTCCCGGACGCGCTGCTCGGCCCGGAAGGGCAATTCCAAATCGATCAACAAGCCTCGGACGACAGGGTCGGTCATGGGGTGGTTCGTGCAGGCAGGGTACAGCGGCCCAGGTGGTACCGCCCAGCCCGCGTCGCAGGATCTTGCCGATGGGGCTCTCGCGCCGGTCGTCGAGACAGACGATCTCGGTCAGCCTCTCGTCGCCCGTGGTGATTTTCGCGCCATCGGGCCAGCAAGGTCGCTTCCGTGCGCTCGGACAACTTCCTCAGAGTGGACGCTTGGCGGCGCCCGATTCAGCACCAAACCGAGAGTGGCGCGAGACGCGTGGAATCTGATGACACTGACAATGCCATACTGGTCTGGGCGATGCAGGCGCAAGCCGCTTGCGGTCCCGACGATATGGGTGGTCGCAAGATCGGAACTGGGTCCGTCAGTGCCGGTCGACAGAGGACAAGCAGATGCAGCGTCGAGCGAAAACAGTCTTGTGGATCGGGGTCCTGTTGGCAGTGGCAGCCGCAGCGGCCTGGTGGCAGCGCGCTCCGATCACCGTGGCCCTGATGACGCGGCAAGTGAACGCGATGACGGCGGCGGCCGACCCGCTCGCCGCACTGCCCGACGGCCTGCACGTGGGCTTGTGCGGCGCCGGATCGCCTTTCCCCGACGACCAGCGCAGCGGGCCTTGCACCGCCGTGGTGGCGGGACGCCGCCTGTTCATCTTCGACGCAGGCTCGGGCGCCGGCCGCAACATCGCCCGCATGCGGCTCAATGCAGGACAGATCGAGGCCTTGTTCCTCACCCACTACCACTCCGACCACATTGACGGCCTGGGTGAACTGATGTTGCAACGCTGGATCCAACGCACGTCCAAGGAGCCCCTGCCGGTTCACGGCCCGGCGGGCCTGGAGAAGGTGCTGGAGGGTTTCAACGACGCCTACACGCTCGACAAAGGGTACCGAACGGCTCACCATGGGGCGGCCGTGGCGCCCTCCGAAGGCTTCGGCGGCACACCGCGGACCTTTGAATTGCCCGCCGCCACGGGGCGCAAGGTCCTGCTGGCCGAGCCCGATCTGGAGATCGTGGCCTTCGCGGTGGACCACGGCCCGGTCCACCCGGCCGTGGGCTACCGCATCCGCTACAAGGACCGCAGCCTGGTGATCAGCGGCGACACGCGCAAGAGCGCGGCGGTGGCGCGCGAGTCGCAGGGCGTGGACCTGCTGCTGCACGAGGCGCTGTCGCCGCAGTTGCTGGCTATCCTGGGTCAGGGCTTCAGCCAGGCCGGCCGACCAAGCCTGGCCAAGGTCATGCACGACGTGGTGAATTACCACACCACGCCCGAGGAAGCCGCCGAGATCGCACGGGCCGCCGGCGTGAAGGCGCTGGTGTTCAACCACATCGTGCCGCCGCTGCCCTTGTCGGGGCTGGACCCGGCCTTCCTGCAGCGCGCTGCCACGATCTACACCGGCCCGCTGCGCATCGGCGTGGATGGCGACTGGATCACCTTGGCAGCGGGCAGCACCTCCGTCGGCATGGGCAAGCGGCCCTGAGCCCCCAGCGCTCGCCGATACCGAACAGGCTGGAGACAAGTACATGATCAAACGGGTGGCCTGGGCGCTTGCAGCTTTGCTGGTGCTGGGTGCGGTGGCGTTCTACGCCGTGGGCGGACGAGCGGGGCTGTTGCTGTTGACCGTGAAGTTCGTCCTGCGCCAGGACTACGCGCCGACCCGCGAGGTGGCCTGGCAGGCCGGCCCCCCGGCCCCACCAACGGCAGCCGGCGCAGAACGCCGTCCGCCCAATGTCGTGCTGATCGTCGCCGACGACCTGGGCTTCAACGACATCACCCACTACGGCGGCGGTATCGCCGGCGGCGGGGTACCGACGCCGAACATCGACAGCATTGCCAGGCAGGGCGTGGATTTCCGCAACGGCTACTCGGGCAACGCCACCTGCGCACCGGCGCGCGCAGCCATGATGACCGGGCGCTATGCCACGCGCTTCGGCTTCGAGTTCACGCCTACGCCCAAGCAGTTCATGCAGGCCATCACCGGCATGGCCCCGGCCGATCAATTGTTCAAGCCGCTCTACCACGCCGAACGCGAGGCCGACCTCATCCCCTACGAAGACATGGGACTGCCCACCAGCGAGATCACGCTGGCCAAGCTGTTGCAGGGCGCGGCCTATCACACGGTGCACCTGGGTAAATGGCACCTGGGCGACAGCCCGCAGTTCAGGGCCTACAACCACGGCTTCACCGAGTCGCTGTCGCATCTGCACGGTGCGTCGATGTACCTGCCCACCAAGCACCCAGGCGTCGTCAACGCTTTGCAGGACTTCGACCCCATCGACAAGTTCCTGTGGGCGGCGGAGCCCTGGGTCGTGCGCTTCAAGGACGGCGAACCCTTCCAGCCGCCCAAGTACATGACCGACTACCTCACCGACGAAGCGGTGAAGGTGGTGGCGGCCAACAAGCATCGGCCCTTCTTCATGTACCTGGCCTACAACGCGCCGCACACGCCCCTGCAGGCCACGCGCGAAGACTACGACGCGCTCAGCTTCATCCCCGACCACACGATGCGCGTCTATGCCGCGATGATCCGGTCGCTCGACCGCAACATCGGCCGCGTGCTGCAGGCGCTGAAAGACCAGGGCCTCGACGACGACACCCTGGTCATCTTCACCAGCGACAACGGCGGCGCACACTACATCGGGCTGGACGGGATCAACTCACCCTACCGCGGCTGGAAGGCCACCTTCTTCGAGGGGGGCATCCGCGTCCCCTTCTTCATGCGCTGGTCGGGCACCATCCCGGCCGGGGCCAGCGTCATGGCACCGGTCAGCCATTTCGACATCTTTGCCACTGCGGCGGCTGCCGCCGGCCAGAAGGCGCCGGGCGACCGCATCATCGACGGCGTCAACCTGCTGCCCTTCATCAAGGGCGACGCGCCTGGCAGACCGCACGATGTGCTTTTCTGGCGAACCGACAACTACCTCACCATGCGGGCGGGCGATTGGAAGTTGCAGGTGTCACAGCAGCCGAAGAAGGACTGGCTGTTCAACCTGGCCACCGACCCCACCGAAAAGACCAATCTGGCTGCCAGGGAGCCGGAGCGTGTGGCCGCGCTCAAGGCCCAGTTGCTGGAATGGAACAAGGCTCAGCGCAAGCCGCTGTGGCCATCGATGGGCGCCGGGGCGATCGCGATCGACCACACGATGAAGCAGCCCACGAAAGCCGGCGAGGAATACGTCTACTACAGCAACTGACCCCTGGCGTCAGGAACGGGTTCACGCCCTGTACGCGCTCGCGGCCGGGGACCTGGCACGCCCTCCGTGCCGAGGCAGCGGCACGTCAACGAGCGGCAAAATCCCCGGCATGCGAAGCTCCCCGTCAGGCACCCGGCGCAGGACTCCACCGGCAACAGCGACCAGCGCGCGCCTGTCCGGTGCGGGCAACGAGCAGCCGAAGCCGGACGGCCGGGTCCATCGCCGCATCGTCACGCGCCAGAAGATCGTCGATGCCTTGACGGCGCTCGTGGTCGAGGGCCACATCACACCCACCGCGGAGCAGGTGGCCCAGCGCGCCGACGTCGGCCTGCGCACCGTGTTCCGCCACTTCGACGACATGGATGCCCTGTACCGCGAGATCAGCATCCATGTCGATGCGCAGATCCAGCCCTTGCTGCAGGCCCGGCTGGACGCCGCGACCTGGCAGGAACGCGTGCTGCAGAGCATCGAGATCCGCAGTGCCATCTACGACCGCACAGCCGCCATCCACCTGGCCGCGCAGGTGCATCGGCATGAATCGGCCTATCTTTCACAGAACCTGATGGGCTCGGCGCGGCTGCAGCGCGACCTGCTGCGACAGCTGCTGCCCGAGACGGTGGCGCAGGACGCCCTGCTGCTCGACGCGCTCGATCTGGTGCTGAGCTTCGAGGCCTGGATCCGGCTGCGGCGCGAGCAGGGCCTGGACACCCGTCAGGCCCGCGAGGTCATGCGCCTGGGTGTCAGGGCGCTGCTGGCGACGGTGCAGCAGGCGGCGTGACCGGCGTGGCATTGATGAAGGCCACCATGGCCTGAGCCACTTCCGCGCCGCGGTCCTCCTGCAGGAAGTGACCGGCGCCGCGCGTCACCGCATGGGGTTGACCCCGGGTCCCGGGAACGCATTCGTGCCAGATGCGGTGGCCGCCCCGCGTCACCGGGTCGCGGTTGCTGAAGAGCGTGAGGAAGGGCTTGTCCCAGCGCTTGAAGACCTCCCACGCCGCTTCGTTGCGTTCGCGCTCGGGATCCTCTGGCGTCGTGGGCACGAAGGTGGGGAACAGCCGCGCGCCCAGGCGGTGGCGGCGGGTGGGAAATGGTGCGTCGTAGGCCGCCACCTCTTCGGGCTTCAGCCCGTCCACGCAGCCGGCCTTGACGATGCGGCCGATCGGGAACCACGGGCTGAAGCGCGCAAAGGCACGCCAGATCTTGAAGGCCCGCGGGACCGCCGTGGTGCCGGTGGGCAAGCCGCCGTTGGCCAGCACGATGCGATCGAAGCGATCGGGTGCGCCCGCCGCCAGGCGCAGTCCGATCAAGGAGCCCCAGTCCTGGCAGAACAGCGTCAGGTGGCGCAGGTCGTTCGCTTCCATCCAGGCCGTCATCCACAGCACGTGGTTCAAGTACGAGTAGTCCTTGGCGCGGCAAGGTTTGTCGGAACGACCAAAGCCCACCAGGTCCGGGGCGATGACACGAAAGCCGGCCTGCAGCAGCACCGGGATCATCTTGCGGTAGAGGAAGGACCAGGCGGGCTCGCCGTGCATCAGCAGCACCGCCGGCGCGTCGCGCGGGCCTTCGTCGATGTGCGCGATGCGCAGCCCGCCCACCGTGGTGTAGCGCGGGGTGTAGGGGAAGTCCGGCACCCGTGCGAAGCGGGCTTCGTCGGTGCGCAGGAAGTCGGTGACGACGGGCAGTGCGGACATGGACATCAAACTCCGAAGACGCGGGCCAGGCGAACGCCAAGACCCTGGATCCAGGGCGCGACGTAGCGCAACCGGGGCTTGCGGGCTTCCGCCGCCTTGACGATCTGCGCGACGATCGAGCGCGTGGACTTCGCTTCCAGGAGGGCGAAGGTGCGCGCCTCCGCGGCCTTCATCCGTTCGACCTGGCCGGCAAAGTAGGACTGCGGCCCCATCCACGCGTACTTGCGGTCGGTCATCGCCTGGTTGAAGCCGGTGTGGATGGCGCCGGGTTCGATCAGCGCCACATGCACATTGCAGCGCAGCTCGTCCAGCTCCGCGCGCAGGCCGGCACCCGCTGCCGAGAGGGCGAACTTGCTCATCGAATAAGGCATCAGGAAGGGCATGGGCACGCGGCCGGCGATGGAGCTGACGAACAGCACCGTGCCGCGCTGCCGCGCGATCATCCCGCGCAAGGCGAGCTGCGTGAGCTCCAGCGTGGCGAACAGGTTGACCTCGAAGACCTGCCGGATCCGGTCCACGTCCACTTCGGCCAGCGAGCCCGACTCGCCGACGCCGGCGTTGTTGATCAGCACGTCCAGTTCCAGCGCGAGGATCTGCGCGCGGTCGGCCGCCGACGTGATATCGAGCTTGAAGACCTGCAAGGCCACGCCGCGGGAAACGGCTTCGGCGCGCAGGCGTGCCGCCTGCGCCTCGTCGAAGGTGGTGGCGATGACGCGGTGGCCGCGCGCGGCCAGCGCCCAGGCCGTGTCCTGCCCGATGCCGCTGCCGGCTCCCGTGATGAGGATGGTTTTCGTCATGCGACGTACACCCGGGCCAGGCGGCCCATCGAAGACCAATAGAGGTCACGCCCCCAGCCCGGGCTGGGGAAGACCACCCCCTGCATCAGGCCCCCGGTGCGCACGCGAGCCCGCTCGGCGCCGGTGCCGATGTCCAGCACCACCACCTCTTCGCCGTGGCGGCGATAGTCGTTGACCACCAGTTCGCCACTGTCGCCATACAGGATCATGTGGCTGGCGCAGCCGAAGGGCGCTTTTCGCCACAGCGGTGTCAGCGTGCTCTGGAGGGCGCTGAACTGCCAGGCCTGCAGCACGGCATTGGCCGAGTCGTAGCCCACGACGATGCCACGCTGCACGTCCACCAGCGGCGGGTTGGTGATGCTGCCGCCGGGCAGGCCGCAGATGTCCAGGGCCTGATGGTCGGCAGCGTCGCTCAGTGACACCCGGATCAGGCGGTTGGCCGTGCGGCTGACACCGGCGCCGAGCATGCGGTGGCGGTAGCGGTGCGCTCCGTTGTCCATGAACCAGGCGTGCCGGCCGTCCAGCACCGCGTCCCAGCCGTGGGTCTGCGGGCTGCGGCCGATGTAGTCGAAACGCCAGTCGGGGTCCCGCACCAAGGCGTGACTGGCCTCGCTCCAGTGGTAGCGGAAGAGGGACCGCACACCCACCACATAGACCGTGTTGCCACTGGCGCTCAGCCGCGCGATGGACGGCTCGGGGGCCTCGGTGTAGGCACAGGCCGGCGTGAGCGACTCGGGATCGATGACGGTCAGGCGCGCCGGCGTGCGGTCCGACAGGTTCTTGGTGACGATCAGCCCGTTGTCGAGCACGACAAATGAGTTGTAGGGTTGATTCACCGGCAAGGCCAGCGACGCCAGCGGCCCGCAGCGGCGGTTCAGGCGGTGGGCGTGGCGGCCGTAGACGACATACAGATCGCCGTTGCGGTGGATGGCCATGCCACCGGGCCACATCGGCCCGCCGCGCAGGCGGGGCGAGCGATGCAGCGGCTTCAGCGTCACCGGATCGATCTGCTCGACGCAGGCCGTGGTCGGCAGGCCGATCTTGCTGCGCAAGGCGGAGTGCGTCAGCAGGTAGACCTCGCCCGGCGCGCCCAGCACGGTCATCGTGGACATGCAGGTGCGCCGCGTGGTGGCGCGCAGGGACTCGCCCGCGCGCAGGTTCAGGCCACTGCCAGTGCGGGGTTGTTGCAGCCGCTGCGCCCCGGCGTCCTCGGCCGGCCAGGGGCTGTCGAAGTAGCCGACGCTCATCCTGCCAAGCCGCGGCGCCGCCGGACGCGCACCACCAGCCATGCCGGCAGCCCCAGGAGCAGCACAGACGCCGCCACGCCATGCGGCCAGTACGCCGGGATCCAGTAGTTGACGAAGGTGTTGATCATCACCTGGTCGACGGGGTTGTAGCCCTCGGGCATGGGCAGCACGCCGTGGGCGCGGGCCCAGGCGGCGTAGTCGGCCTGCATGGCGGTGAACTGCGCCGGCAAGACCTCCCGCAGATCCTTGGTTTCACCCGGGTCGGCGCGCAGGTCATACAGGCGCCACTGCCCGTCACCCACCGGCGGGTTGTTCAGCACCAGCTTCAGGTCGCCCTTGAAGAGGGCCTTGTTGCCGGCCAGCTCGTAGCCCAGCGGTTCGTCGCTGCCGCGCACGCGGGCGCTCGGGTCGGCCAGAACGGGCAGCAGGCTGCGGCCGGTCAGCGCCTCGATGGGCTGGCCTTGGTAGGTGCGGCCAGGACGCGGCACCTGCGCCAGATCGAGCAAGGTGGGCATGATGTCGGTGACATGGGTCAGCCCGGCATGGATCTGGTTGGCTGCCGTCACGGCCCGGCCGCTGATGATCAGCGGCGAGCGGATCCCGCCCTCACCCGCGTAGAACTTGAACGTGCTCAGGGGCGACGCCGAGGCGCTGGACCAGGAAGGCCCGGGAACGACGTAGGCGCCCGGCCCACCCAGGCGGTCGAAGTCGCGGCTGTAGTTGAAGAGCAGCCACGGCGCCGCCGCCTTGTAGTCCGAGCCCTCGGGGCCGTTGTCGGACAGGAAGATGAACACCGTGTTGTCGAACTCGCCCGTGGATTTCAGGTGCGCGACGAGCCGGCCCACCTCGTGGTCCGTGGCTTCGGCCATCGCCGCATAGACCTCCATCAGGCGGGCCTGGTATCGTTTTTCCTGGGCGCTCAGGGCAGCCCAGTCGAGCGTGGTGCCCATCGTCACCATCGGTGTGTCTTTCGGGACCAGACCGAGTTCGCCGGCCTTGGCGCGACGCGCTTCCCGCAGCGCCGTCCAGCCACCGTCGTAGCGGCCCTTGTACTTGTCGATGAAGGCTTGCGGTGCCTGCACCGGCACGTGGTTGGCCTGGAAGCCCACGTAGGCGAAGAAGGGCTTGCCGCTGGAGGCGCCCGCGCGCAGGTGCTCGATGGTCTTGTCGACGAAGAACGTCGAGGAGTAGAACTGCTTGGGCAGCACCGCCGCCTTGCCGTTCTCGAACCAGTTCACCCGTGCCGCGTGGGGCAGGTAGCGCTTCTCGGGCTCCCAGTTGTCCGAACCCGTGTCGCCCATGACGAAGGACTGGTCGAAGCCGCGCTGGTCGGGCAGGTTGCGGGGCTCGTTGCCCACGTTCCACTTGCCGGTCACGGACGTGCGGTAGCCGCCCGCCTGCAGCAGCGTGGCCACGGTCACGACGTTGGGCGTCAGGGTGGCTTGGTAGCCCGGCTGGCCCAGGTGCGCGCCCGGCATGGTCTCGCGCAGGTTGCCGTGGCCGTTGCGGTGGGTGTCCACGCCGGTGAGCAGCATGGCGCGCGTGGGCGAGCAGGACGCAGCGACGTGGAAGTTGGCGAAGCGCACGCCGCGCCGGGCCAGGTCGTCGAGGTGGGGCGTGGAAATTTCCCCACCGAATGCGCCGACGTCGGTGAAGCCCCAATCGTCAGCGACCAGCACGACGAAGTTGGGCCTGGCGGCGGCCGAAGCCGCACCAGCGGACGGTGCGGCGGCGGCCGCGACGGCGGCGGCGCCTGCCAGCAGCCCCCAAGCCGACCACAGCGCGATGAGTGCGGGCTTCATGGCTCAACCCCGATTCGATGTGAGCGCCTGTTGCTCGGCCAGAGGCTTCCAGTGCAACAGGCCGAACAACAGCGTCAGCAGCACGCTGACCGCCAAGGCGCCCCGGTACAAGCGCACGTGCTTGAACATGAAGACCAGCTCGGCGGCGTGGAGCGTCAGCAGCACGCCGGCCACCAGCGGAGCGCGGTCGAAGCTGCCCTCGGGCACCAGACCCACCATCTTCGCAAGGGCCAGGGCATAAGCCAGCAGACACAGCGCCCGCAGCAGGTAGTTGATGGTCAGCTTCATGGGTTGGTCGCCGTGTGGCGGGAGGGTTGGTGGGGTGCAAGCAGTGCCTGTCGCACGGCCCAGAGACGGTCCTGCCCCCAGACGGCGGTGTCGCGCACGCGGAAGGACGGCACACCCCACAAGCCCAGACCCAGCATCTCGACGCGGTTGGCCTCGGCGGTCTGGCGCCAGGTATCGTCCTGCATCGCTGAACGCGCGTCGGCCCAGGAGAGGCCGGCGCGTTCGGCGATGCGGCGCAGGCCGCGGTCGCTGCCGGCATCGATGCCCTCGGCCCACACACCGTGCATGAAGGACCGCACATAGGCCTGACCCTGGCCGGCCCGCTCGGCCAGCGGCATCAACGACAGCCCACGCTCCACGGGCCGGCCCACCGGGTCGTTGAGGCGGCCGAACGGCATGCGGCGCCAGTGGGCCTCACGTGCGGCGTCCAGGCTGATGTACATGCGCTTCTCGCGCGGTACCGGCAGCCCGCGCATCACCATCGGCAGCACGTAGCGCAAGCGCACGGGCGCTCCTGTCAGACGGCCGAGTTCGAACACGCGCGGCGCGACGATGGCCGAGTAGGGGCTGCGCAGCGAGAAATAGAAGTCGATCGGCGGCGCCTCGGCCAGAGTCACAGGCGCGGCCAGGTCATCGTCGGGGGCGAACAGGGCACCCCGGACACCCGGCCGCTGCGCGCCCAGGTCCTGGAGACGCTGCTCCAGGTGGTGCAGGCGGTCGATGCCCCAATACCACTCACCGGCGAAGAAAAGGGTGGCCCCCAGGTAGTGGCCCCACTGTTTGCGCAGGGTGTGGGCCATGGCCAGGTGCGCGGCCGCCTGCTGTTCACTGGCTTGCGGCCAGGGCTGAGCGAGCAAAGGGGCTGGGGTGCCCTGCGTGACACTCTTCCAGAGCGCAGCCGAAATCGGGCCAGCCGCTTCGACAAATCCGCCCTGCCCGGCCGCTGCGACCAGCATCCGGTTGGCCCGTTCGATGGCTGCCGCCGACGGTTGGGCACCGGGATCGCTGAAGTCCAGCCTGTGGTGCTGCGCGAGCCCTTGCGCATCCTTGCGGCTGTAGGCCACCAGCCGATCGCGGTCGGGCGCAGCCGCGTCCGCAGGCGGGCCCACCACATGGGCGACAACGTCGATCTGGTAGCGCTGCACCAGCGCCGGCAGAGAAGCCGCCAGCAGTGCGCTGTAGGGGTCGTCGGTCTGGTGAAAATAGTGGAGCGTGTGCGGCTCGCCTTTCGCGAGGCGAATGCGCTCCGCCTTGGCGCGCGCCCTCAGCAGGCGATCACGCGACAGCCAGCGCTCGGTCAGCGCAGGCATGAGCAGACTGCGGACAGACATCAATCACTCCGCGCTATGGGCCACGGCTGTGGCGAATGCACCCCTTCGTTGATGCGGTTGTAACAGACGATGCAGGGGACGACCTCGTCGACAGGCTGACGGGGCGAGTCGGCCGCGAACGGCAGAGGGGGTGCGGACGATTTCTTGGACTACTTGAAGGAGTAGTTCATGTATTCATACGAGGATCGGCTACATGCCGTTCGGCTCCACATCAAGCTCGGCAAGCGGGCAGGCTTGACCATTTGGCAGCTCGGCTACCCGACCAAGAACGCACTCAAGGCTTGGCACAGCGAGTTCGAGCAGCCTCAGGGTTTATCCACCGGGTACACGCGCCAGCCGAAGTGCACGACCGCACACAGGGAGCAGGCGGTCCAGCACTACCTTGAGCACGGCCGTTGTCTCTCGGCGACCATCAAGGCAATGGGCTACCCGTCCAGGGCGCTGCTCGCTGGTTGGGTTCGGGACGCGTATCCTGAAGAGCGCCCGCGTGTGGGACAAGCCCACGAAGCGCTGTCATCGCAGGCGAAGCAGTCTGCGGTCATGGCGTTGTGCATGCGGCAAGGAAATGCCCAAGCGGTCGCCCAGGAGCTGGGGGTGTCCAGGTCTTCGCTGTACAACTGGAGGAATCAGCTGCTCAGCAACGAGGCGTTGGCATCCATGAAGCCCCAGCGCGACCCTTCACCAAGCTCGGAGCGCGATGTGCTCGAGCGGGAAGTCGAGCGCCTCCAACGAGACGTCAAGCGCCTGAAGCTTGAGCAGGGCATCTTGAAGAAGTCGAAGGAACTGAAAAAAAAGAACTGGGCATCGATCAGCACCTCCTGACGAATCGGGAGAGGCCCCGGCTGGTTGATGCCCTGCGATCCACGCACACGCTGGCCGACCTTCTTGCAGAGCTGGAACTGCCGCGAAGCACTTACTCCTACCACCGGGGACGGCTTGACCGCGAAGACAAGTACGCCGAAGTTCGAGGCGTCATGGCCGACATCTTCCAGCGCAACTACCGCTGCTACGGCTCGCGCCGAATGCACGCCACGCTCGCAAGGCAGTCGGTGACCATCTCCGAGAAGGTTGTGCGGCGCTTGATGAAGGAGGAGCGCCTGGTCCCGCTGTTGCGCAAGCGCAAGCGCTATGGTTCGTACATGGGCGAGATCAGCTAGGCGGTTGCTGCAGTCAGCTCAAGATCGGGCAACACCGCAGACGCATGCTCAGGCGGTGCAGGCCGCGGCGGCGACACAGAGGACCTCTCGAAGACGAACCGTCCACCATTCTGTCGCCGATTCCGTCGCCAGCGAGCCCACAAAGCACAACGGGTCAGCCCCTCGTGAGGACTAACCCGTTGATTTTATTGGCGCGGCTGGCAGGATTCGAACCCACGACCCCTTGGTTCGTAGCCAAGTACTCTATCCAACTGAGCTACAGCCGCTGAGCCACGCAGTATAGCAGGGGCCGCGGGCACCGTCAGCCACCATCTGCATGGAATGCGTCAATCCAGGGCTGCCGCCGCCTGCTCGCACTCGATCGCACGCGCCTCGTCGCCAGCGCCGCGCGCGGCCTGGGCGAGCAGGCGCCAGGCGCGGCGACGCAGCGGGGGGGCGAGCGTGGCGGTGGCCGCGGCGTTCTCCAACGGGCGTCGAGCCTTGCCCCAGAGCTCGCGTTCGGCGTAGACCATGCCGACAACGGCCTCCACCAGCGGCTCGCGGCGCAGCTTCTCGAGCGCGCGTTCAGCCAACGGCAGCCATTCCGGGCCCAGGCCAGGCAACACATCCGCCAGCGCCGTGACAACAGCCTCGCGCTCGTCGGGCGCCAGTTCGGCCAGCCGCTCCCAGTGCGGCAGGAGCCAGAAGCGACCGTCCCCAAGGACACCGAGCGCCGCCGCGCGCCGCGCCGCGTGCGCCGCGACGATGGGGTCGCGCCGGTCGGCGGGGTCGAGCAACTGCCACTCGCGTCGCAGTTGATCGGCGTCGTGCGCCGCGTCCACCACCTGGCCAGCCAAGGAGCGCAGCAGGCCTTGGGCGGCGCCGGGGGAGAACGCCTGGTGCTTGGCCAGCAGGCGCGCCGTCTGCAGGGCCTCGACCGGGTGCTGCGCCAGGCGTGCCGCCTGCAAGCGCAGTCGAAGCGCCTGTGTGCGGCGCGACACACCCGCCGGCAGCCCGCCCAACAACTGCAGGGCGCGCTCAGCGTCGCGGTCGTCCAGCGCCCATGCTGCAGCCTGCAGACGCGCGCCTTCGGCTGCCACGCGCAGGCCACGGGCCGTGGCTTGGTCCAGCGCCGCGCCAAGTGCGGCATCGCGCGCCTCGCGGTCCTGCAGGCGGTGCGCCGCCTCCGCTGCCAGCAGGCGGGCCGCCACCCCGGTCTCTGCAGCGTTGTCCAAGGGCTGGCCGATGTCGAGCAGGCCCAGGGCACGCTCGGCTGCCCTGCGCGCGCGCGCGAACCTGGCTGCGGCGAGTTCGAACTGCGCGTCGCGCAGATGAGCGTGCACGGCGCGTTCACGTTGCAGGCGCCGCCACTCGCCCGCGCGGCGAGGCAGGCTCACCAGGGCCTCGATGCCCCGCAGCGTCGCCGCGAGAAAAAAGTAGCCCCCCACCAGCAGCAGCAGGAAAAGATTCAGCGACAGGTCCACACGCCAGCCGCGCCAGTTCAGCGTGACGAGGCTGTCGTTGGTGCCGAGCGTCATCGCGGCGACGACGGCCACCGCGAACAGCAGGACGACCCAGAGAACGCCGCGCATGGCAGGGTTGCGGGTGGCTCGCGATCAGCGACCCGCCGCAGCGGTGGCCAGCGCGGCCAGCGTCGCGTCCGGGCGCGGAAGGTTCACCTGGCGCGCCTGCGCCGCCGTCTGGCGCAGCAGGTCGACGACGAGGGTGACACGGCGCGAGCTGCGGTCGAAGTAGCGCTCCAAGGTCTGCTGAGCCTCCCGCAGGTCGGCCTGCGCCACGTCGAACTGCCGGCTCAGCAGCGCCAAGCGCGCATTCAGCAACCGCAGCTTGAGGTTCTCGCGCAGGAAGAAGGCCTGCTCGGGCGCCAGCAGCAGCGCCTCGGGGTCGTTCACCCGCGTCACCCGCACGAGGTCGCGCACCTCGAACCACACCTGGGTCAGGAGCAGGCGCAACCCTTCGTCGATCCAACGCGGCCAGGCCGACGATGACGACGACGCTGCGCCGGCGGGCGCGGAGGCCACCTGGGCTGGCGGGGGGGCCGACGCCCCGGGCTCGCGCCGGGCGCCGCGGCGGTCGATGCCGGCCACCAGCGGAAGGTCATCCACCTGGCGCACGACTTCGTCGACGCGGATGGTCAGCGAAGGCAGGTCGACAAGACCGGCGGCGCGCAGGCGTTCGAGGTCCTGCACGATGGCGCGCCGAACGCGCTCGATGCGCGGCTGCGGGTAACGGGCCAGGCGCTCGTCGGCCTGGCGCAAGGCGTTGGCCAGTGGCTCGGCGCTGCCGGTGATGGCCGATTGCTGCATCGCCACCCGCACCGCCGCCTCGACGTCGGCGAGCAGGTTCTCATCGCGCGAGCGCGCCAGCGCCTGGATCAGCTCCTCGAGCTGCGTGCGCTGCAGCGAGGTCTCGGCCACACGGGTCTCCAGCAGCGCAAGCTTGGCCGCCGACTCGCGTGTCAACGCCTCGGCCTGACGCGAGAGCGCGCGGGCCTCGGCGGCCACGCCGGCAGCCTCCTGCTGGCGCTTGACGAGCTCGCTCTCACTCGTCTCCAGCCGCCGACCACCACTCCAGGACATCGCCAACGCCACCAGCGCGACCACGGCCGTGACACCGAAACCGACGATCCAC
Organism: uncultured beta proteobacterium; assembly: GCA_903876715.1. Taxonomy (GTDB): domain Bacteria; phylum Pseudomonadota; class Gammaproteobacteria; order Burkholderiales; family Burkholderiaceae_C; genus Rubrivivax. Next base: position 6,039 of record CAIRBF010000080.1, on the reverse strand, counting down.
GGGCGCGACAAAGGCTGCGAAGCCGAGGCGGACGCCACCGCAGCCGGCGGGACCACAGGCTCAAGCCTCGCGTCCGCGGCCAGCGTGGCGGTGGATTCCGGGGTCGGAGGAACGACGTTCTGAGGGGCGCTCACAAGGGCTCGGATTCTAGGCGGCCCACCGCCTCCGACACCGCCTGCCAGCCGGCCTCGACCAGGCGGATGCGCAGGAAACCCGCGGTCCGCGCCGCCGCCGCAATGCGCGGGTGGGTTACCAGCGCCCCCGCCGACGCCCAATCGGCCTCAGGATCGAGAAGGCGCAGATGTGCAACCGCTTCTGCACTGCCGAAGTGCCAGAGGTGGCGCTGCGGCTCGGCCCGCGCGGCGTGCAGCACCGCCCGCTCCGCCCTGCCAGGGGCCGGCTGCGTGCGCGCGTAGGCGGCGACGAAGTCCACTCGCGCGCCGGCGCCCTGCCACTGCACAGCCAGCCAGTCCCGGCCCTGCTCGCCGCGGACGACGAGGACACGTCGGCCCTGCCAGTCCCGCCCGCCGATGCGGCGCCACAGGGATTCAGACTCCAGCGCGTCACCGGGGCCGGGTTCGACCACGGGCGCTTGCGGCGCACCGGCTGCGGCCAGCGCGACGCGCAGCACCCGCGCCGTGCCGGGCCCGGTGCAGCCAGCCTCCAGCGCGGCGGGCCAGGCCAGACCCGGGGGCCGCGCCCCGAAGAACTGCTGCACCGCGTTGGCGCTGACGAACATCACGAAGGCGCAGCCCGGCAGGACATGCCAAGCCGCGTGCACAGCCGCCGGGTCGGGGGACGGACCGATCTCGATCAGGGGCAGCGCGACTGCGTCCACCCCGCCGGCGCGCAGCGCATCGACCCAGGGCCGGGCCTGTGCGGCCGGGCGGGTGATGACAATGCGCGGGCCGCCCAGGGCGGCGGACGGCGCGCCGGCGTCATCGGGCGCCGTGGCCACGGATCAAGCCGGCGCGAGATAGCTGCCCGCACCCGCCGCGCGCAGTTGGGCCGCCGCCGATTCGCCGAGCACGCGCGCTGCCGCTGCGTCCGCGGGCTGGCCCTCGACCGACACCCGCAGCAGCGGTCGCGTGAGCTGCTGCGCGTCGCCGAGCGCCGCCTGCAGGCTCAGCACCGGGCCGTTCCAGACGGCGTGGGCCGCCAGCGGCATGCTGCAGCTGCCGCCCAGCGACCGCGAAACCGCACGCTCGGCGTGTGCGGCCAGCCAAGTCGGCGTGTCGACCAGCTCAGCCAGCGTCTGCCGCAATGCCGCGTCGTCCTCGCGCACCTCGATGCCGAGCGCGCCCTGGCCCGCGGCCGGGATCATGCGCTTGACGTCGAACACGGCGCGGATGCGTGCCGAAAGCCCGAGCCGCTTCAGCCCCGCGGCAGCAAGCACGATGGCGTCATACTGACCTTCGTCGAGCTTGCGCAGGCGCGTGTCGAGGTTGCCGCGCAAGGGCTCGATGCGCAGGTCGGGCCGCTCGGCCAGCAACTGCACGACGCGGCGCAGGCTCGAGGTGCCCACGCAGGCGCCCGGCGGCAGCGAAGCGAGGTCGGCATGGTGGTTGGACACAAAGGCGTCACGCGGATCCTCGCGCTCGAGCACCGCCGCCAGCACGAAGCCCGGCGGCAGGTCCATCGGCACGTCCTTCAGCGAGTGCACGGCCAGGTGGGCGCGGCCCTCCTCGAGCGCGGTCTCGAGCTCCTTGACGAACAGCCCCTTGCCGCCGACCTTGCTGAGCGCCCGGTCGAGGATCTGGTCGCCGCGGGTGGTCATGCCCAGCAGCTCGACTTCGTGGCCGAAGCGCTCGCGCAACAGATCGCGCACGTGCTCGGCCTGCCACAGGGCCAGGCGGCTCTCGCGCGTGGCAATGATGGTGCGTGTGCTCAAGAGTCCCTCCGGTACGCTGCCTTGTCGTCCTGCCCCGGGTGCTGCGTGTGGCAACTCGGATGACCGAAGGGGCCACACGCCGACGGGTTGACAGACATTATCGTCAATGAAGGGCGACAGTTGGCAGGTATGGACCTTGCATACTGTGTTCCAGCGATCTCGCCCTCCTCTCATCCCGAGCCAGCCCCATGTCCCGCACCGCCCGCCCTGCCGACGTCCACGCCGGAGAAGCCCCAGTCACTTCCGGCGCCGCGCGCGCCCGAACACGCTCGAGCGCTCCCGAGCGCCGCGGGACCGACGCCGACAAGGACCAGCCGCTGCGCGAGAACATCCGCCTGCTCGGACGCATCCTGGGCGACACCATCCGCGAGAACGAGGGCCGCGAGGCTTTCGACCTGATCGAGCGCGTGCGCCAGCTCGCGGTGGCCTTCCGGCTGAAGAAGGACGCGCAGGCCGGGCGCGCTCTGGACCGGCTGCTGAAGAACCTCTCGGGCGATCAGACGGTCACCGTGATCCGTGCCTTCAGCTATTTCTCGCACTTGGCCAACATCGCCGAGGACCGCCACCATGTGCGCCGGCGCCTGGCGCACGAGCACCGCGGCGAGGTGCAGGACGGCTCGCTCGCACTCGCGCTGGAACGACTGCACGCCGCCGACTTCCGCGCCGCCGACATCGCCGCCGCGCTGCGCCAGGCCTGGATCTCGCCCGTGCTGACCGCGCACCCGACCGAGGTGCAGCGCAAGAGCATCCTCGACGCCGAGCGCGCGATCGCCGAGCTCGTGGCCACGCGCGATGCGCTGGCCACGCCGCGCGAGCTGGAGGACAACGAGGCCCTGATGCGCGCCCGCGTGACCCAGCTCTGGCAGACCCGGATGATCCGCACGACCAAACTGACGGTGAGTGACGAGATCGAGAACGCGCTCAGTTACTACCCGGCAACCTTCCTGCGCGAGATCCCGCGCCTGTACGCCGATCTGGAGCATGCGCTGAAGGGCCACGAGATCGCACCATTCCTGCGCATGGGTCACTGGATCGGCGGCGACCGCGACGGCAACCCCAACGTCACGGCGCAGACCATGCGGCGCGCGCTCGCGCGCCAGGGCGAGGTGGCGCTGCGTCATTACCTGACCGAGGTGCATACGCTGGGCACCGAACTGTCGATGTCGCAGTCGCTGGCGCCGGTCAGCGAGGCGATGCGCGCGCTCGCCGAACGCTCGCCCGACCACAACCCGCACCGCGTGGACGAGCCCTACCGCCGCGCGCTGGCCGGCATCTACGCGCGCCTGGCCGCCACGCTCCACGCGCTCACCGGCACAGAGGCGCTGCGCCACGCCGTCGCACCGCAGGACCCGTACGCGAGCGTCGAGGAGTTCATCGCCGACCTTGACGTGATCGCCGACAGCCTGCGCTCGCACCACGCGCAGGCGCTGGTGGCGCCGCGGCTGCAACCGCTGCGGCGCGCAGCCCAGGTCTTCGGCTTCCACCTGGCCACGCTGGACATTCGCCAGAGCTCCGACCAGCACGAGGCCGTGGTCGCCGAGCTGCTGCGCCTGGCGCGCGTCGAGCCCGACTACGCCGCCCTGCCCGAGGACGGCCGCCGCGCGCTGCTGCTGCGGCTGCTCGGCGAGGCGCGGCCGCTGCGCGTGCGCGGCGCCACCTACAGCGCGCTCACGCAGTCCGAACTGGAGATCTTCGAGACCGCGCGCGAGCTGCGCCAGCGCTATGGCCGTGAGGCTCTGCGCCACAGCATCGTCTCGCACACCGAAGACGTGAGCGACCTGCTGGAGCTGCTGCTGCTGCAAAAAGAGTGCGGCCTGCTGCACGGCACGGTGGATCCAGATGCGGACGCCGCAGACAGCGCCTGGTGCGAGCTGATCCCAGTGCCGCTGTTCGAGACCATTGCCGACCTGCGCCGCGCAGAGCCCATCATGCGCGACTTCTACGCCCTGCCCGGCATCGCAGCCATGGTGGTGCGCGGCGGCGCCGAGCAGGACGTGATGCTCGGCTACAGCGACAGCAACAAGGACGGCGGCGTCTTCACGAGCAACTGGGAGCTCTACCGCGCCGGCACCGCACTGGTGCGTCTGTTCGACGAACTGCAGTCGGCGCACGGCATCCGGCTGCGGTTGTTCCACGGCCGCGGCGGCACGGTGGGCCGCGGCGGCGGGCCGAGCTACCAGGCCATCCTGGCGCAGCCGCCGGGCACCGTACGCGGGCAGATCCGCCTCACCGAGCAGGGCGAGGTCATCGGCTCGAAGTACGCCAACCCGGAGATCGGACGCCGCAACCTGGAGACGCTGGTGGCGGCAACGCTGGAAGCGACGCTGCTGCACCCCACACGCGCCGCGCCCAAGGCCTTCCTGGAGGCGGCGCAGGCGCTCAGCGACGCGGGCTACGCGGCCTACCGCCAGCTGGTCTACGGCACACCCGGCTTCACCGACTGGTTCTTCGCCGCCACGCCGATCCGCGAGATCGCCGAGCTCAACATCGGCTCAAGGCCGGCCTCGCGCAAGGCCACACGCGCGATCGAGGACCTGCGCGCCATCCCCTGGAGCTTCTCCTGGGGCCAGTGCCGGCTGGCGCTGCCCGGCTGGTGCGGTTTCGGCTCGGGGGTGGAGTCCTTCCTGGCGGGGCCCGACGGCCAGGGTCACGGCCGGGACGAGCGCGTCGCGCTGCTGCAACGCATGCACCGCCAGTGGCCCTTCTTCCGCACCCTGCTGTCCAACCTGGACATGGTGCTCGCCAAGACCGACATCGGCCTGGCTGAGCGCTACGCCGCGCTGGTGGAGGACCGGCGCGCCGGCAAGCGCATCTTCGCGCTGATCCAGGCCGAGTGGACGCGCACCGACGCGGCTCTGGCGCTGATCACCGGCGAGGCGCAGCGCCTGCAGTCCAACCCCGCCCTGGCGCGCTCGCTCGAGCAGCGCATCCCCTACCTCGACCCGCTCAACCACCTGCAGGTCGAACTGCTGCGCCGCTACCGCCAGCGCAGCGAGGGCGACCCACAGATCGAGCGTGTGCGGCGCGGCATCCACCTGTCCATCAACGGCTTGGCGGCCGGGTTGCGGAACACGGGCTGATCAAGCCCGCGGCGCAGGCGCCGCCTTCGAACGATGGGCTTCGCACGCGTGTGGATGGAGTCCCTCGGCAGGCGACCTCAGATAATCACGGGATCCTTCGGTGTCACTCCCACGCCCACCCATGACCAGCTCGAATCCCCTCGCCAACAAGTCCCAGGCCTGGTCGGCTCTGTTCTCCGAGCCGATGAGCGAGCTGGTGCAGCGCTACACCGCCAGCGTCGGCTTCGACAAGCGGCTGTGGCGGGCCGACATCGACGGCAGCCTGGCGCACGCGCGCATGCTGGCCGCGCAGGGCATCATCGGCACGCAGGACCTGGCCGACATCGAACGCGGCATGGCGCAGATCGCCGGCGAGATCGAACGCGGCGAGTTCACCTGGAAGCTCGAGCTCGAGGACGTGCACCTGAACATCGAGGCCCGGCTGACCGAACTCGTCGGCCTGGCGGGCAAGCGCCTGCACACCGGGCGCTCGCGCAACGACCAGGTGGCCACCGACGTGCGCCTGTGGCTGCGCGCCGAGATCGACGGCCTGGCCACGCTGCTGGCGGCGATGCAGCGCGCCCTCGTCGAGCTGGCCGCGCGCCACACCGAGACCGTGATGCCCGGCTTCACGCACCTGCAGGTGGCGCAGCCGGTGAGCTTCGCGCACCACCTGCTGGCCTATGTGGAGATGTTCGCGCGCGACGCCGAGCGTCTGGCCGACGCGAGGAAGCGCGTCAACCGCCTGCCGCTGGGCGCGGCGGCGCTGGCCGGCACCAGCTACCCGCTGGACCGCGAGGCCGTGGCGCGCGCGCTCGGCTTCGATGGCGTATGCGAGAACAGCCTGGACGCCGTCAGCGACCGCGACTTCGCGCTCGAGTTCGCCGCCTGCGCGTCGATCTGCATGGTGCACGTCTCGCGCCTGGCGGAAGAGCTCGTGCTGTGGATGAGCCAGAGCTTCGGCTTCATCGACCTGGCCGACCGCTACTGCACCGGCTCGTCCATCATGCCGCAGAAGCGCAACCCCGACGTGGCCGAGCTCGCGCGCGGCAAGAGCGGGCGCGTGGTCGGCCATCTGATGGGCCTGAT
>CAIRBF010000079.1 GCA_903876715.1 uncultured beta proteobacterium | reverse complement strand
GATCTCGGTCAGCCACTTGATCGACGCCGTGCCGCCCCAGCCCGGCACCACCAGGCGCACCGGCGCGCCGTGGTCGGCCGTCAGTGCATTGCCGTTCATTCGGAAGCACACCCCGATGTCGTCGCCGCGCGAGGTCAGCTCCGACACCGGCATGGGGCGGCCCATATCGCCGCCGTCCACGCCGGACCAGAACAGCGCCGACTTCGCGTCGCGCTTCAGGCCCACCAGGCCGAGGATGTGGCTGATCGGCACGATCTGCCATTCAGCCTGGCCGATGGCGCCCAGCACCCAGTTGCCGCCCGCGACGTCCTTCATCTCCTGCTGTTCCCAGAACAGGCTGCGGCCGTTGCCGTGGCACTCCATCGTCGCGATGACCGTGCGCGAAGGCATCTTCAGCAGGTCTTCATAGCCGATCTCGATGGCGCGCTCGACGGCGTTGCCGTGGACCTTGAGCTTCCAGTTGCGCGGGTCGAGCACCGGCTTGGCCTCGACCAGCGGCGTGGGGTAGTGGTTGCGGACGTAGAACTCCTCCACCGGCGTCATGTAGGTGGAGAAGTTCCAGTAGTTGCCGCTGCGCACGGTCGCGCCGATGTTCAGCAGGCGCGAGTCGTCCTTGACGAGCACCCGCCGCGGCGGTGCCGCGGGGGCCGCCGCCTGGGCCTGGGCCAGGGCGGGTGCGGCCGCCGCCGCGCCGAAGGCCGCGGCGGAGACGAAGAACTGGCGCCGGTCGGCCTGGGGGCCGATGCGCAGGGCTTCCTTGACCAGGGACTCTTCCTGGGCTCTTTGCTTTTGCTGGGACATGTCGCGCCTCCTCGATGCATGTGGGTGCCGGATGCCCCGGCAAGGGGTCGGCGCATCGACCCGCGCGCTGCCGGGCTTGGCAACCCCGGGAAAACGCTTTGTGCGCCGTGGCGCGCTTTCTGCAAGATGCGCGCCATTGCGACCCGGGGCCCTTCCGCCCGTGGCACGCGCCGAACGCCTGCCACACCACGTGTCGAAAACGAAATGTCCACGCGAAATCCGATGACGCCCGTGTTACGGGAACGAAACCGCCGACGATGGGCCCGGCTGCTCGGTGCCGCCGTCCTGGCGCCCGCCGTGCTGGCGGTACCCGTCCCGCAGGCCCGGGCGGCGGCGCAGCCGCTGCGCTTCGGCACCACCCCGGTGTTCCTGGACGACCAACTGGCCCTGCTGGGCGTGTGGCAGCGCTACCTGCAGGGGCCGGCTCGGCCGGGCGGTCACCTTCGTGCAGCGCGGCAGCTATCGCGAGATCGTCGACCTGCTGCTGGGTGATCGGGTCGATGCCGCCTGGCTGTGCGGCTATCCCTACGTCGTCTACGAGGACCGACTGCACCTGGTCGCCGTGGCCGATTACCAGGGGCAGGCCTTGTACCGGTCGCACCTGGTGGTGCCCGCGTCGGACACGGCCACCCGCGCGGTGCCCGATCTCGCCGGCCGCATCTTCGCCTACAGCGACCCGCTGTCGAACAGCGGTCACCTGGTGCCCCGCGTCGAACTGCTGCGCGCCGGCGCCGACCCCGACCGCTTCTTCCGCCGCAGCTTCTTCACCTTCGGCCACCGCAAGGTGGTCGAGGCCGTGCGCGCCGGGCTCGCCCACGCGGGCGCAGTAGACGGCTATGTGTGGGACACGCTGCACCGCCAGCACCCGGAGGCCACCGAAGGGCTGCGCGTGGCCTGGCGCTCGGGCACGCACGGCTTCCCGCCGGTCGTCGCGCGCCCCAGCCTCGCCCGCGAGGAGCGCGAGGCGCTGGCCCAGGCGCTGGTGGGCATGCGCGGCTCGGAGCCCGGCGCAAGCCTGCTGAAGCGCCTGAACATCGACGGCTTCAGGCCCGTGCAGGCCGGTCTGTATGCAAGCATCCGCGAGCTCGTGCGGCAGCACCGGCGCTGACCGGGTGGCGGGCGCGACCATGAAACCCTGGACACTCGACTGGCGGCTGAAGATCCCGCTGGCGCTGACGGCGGTGATCCTGCTGACCGAGCTCGTCGTCACCGCGGCGCTGGTGACCCGCGCCCTGCGCGATGCCCGCACCGACCTCGAGTCCAGCGCGCGCAATCTGGTCACCGTGCTCGGCCGGTCGCTGCGCGAGCCGCTGGTGCGCGACCACCTGTGGCAGGCCTTCGAGGTGATCAGCACCCCGGTGGCCACGCGCACGGCGGACAACCCGCTGCAGCGCATCGTCGTGCTCGATGCCGCCGGGCAGGTGTTCGTCGCCACCGATCCGCGGCGCATCCCGGTGGCCTCCGCGGCGGCGGAGCTTCCCGAAGCCCTGGCGCGGGCGGCGGCCCAGGCGGCGGCAAGCTCGGGATTCGCATTCCTCGCGCAGCGCGAGGGCTCGCAGACCCTGATCGCCGCCGCGGGCCCGGTCAACGCGGAGGACGGGACCGCGCTGGGCACGGTCCTGGTGGAGTTCGATGCGACCGTTTACCACGCGCGCCTGTTCGCGCTGCTGCGCGAGCTCGCGCTGGTCAGCGTGCCGGGCCTGCTGCTGCTGGTGCCGCTGGGCTGGCTGGCCGGGCGGCGCCTGGCCTCGCCGCTCGTGCAGATGGCACAAGCCCTGGCACAGGTGGGCCGCGAGCCGCCGCAGAAGGTGGCCGGGCGGCTGCCGCCCGAGGGCCCCGACGAGGTGGGCCGGCTGTCGACGCAGGTGCGCCTGATGCTCGACGGGCTCGCGCGCAAGGAGGCGCTGGAGCAGGAGGTGATGGCCACCGAGCGCCTGGCGGCGGTGGGGCGCGTCTCGGCGGCCATCGCGCACGAGATCAACAACCCGCTGGGCGGCATGCTCAACGCCATCGACACGGTGGCGCGGCACGGCAAGGCGGACGCCTTCACGCGCAAGACGCTGGGCCTGCTGGAGCGCGGGCTGCAGCAGATCCGGGCCACCGTCAGCGCCCTGCTCGTGGAGGCACGGCTGGACTCGCCGGCGCTGGCGGCCCAGGACTGGCAGGACCTGCAGACCTTGATCGCGCCGCAGGTCGCCGCGCGCGGGCTGGCCCTGCACTGGCAGGTCGAGGAGTCGGCCCAGGCAGCGGTGCCCTTGCCGGCGCACGAGGTGCGGCAGCTGGTCTTGAACCTGCTGCTCAACGCCGTGAAGGCGGCGCAGCCGGCAGCCGCGTCCTCCGATGCGGCCCCGGCGGCCACGGTCGAGCTCACCGTGGCACGTGCGCCGGGCCTGCTGGCCATCGTCGTCGGCAACACCGGCCGCCCGGTCCAGCCCTCCGATCTGGCGCGCATGTTCGAGCCCTTCGTCACCCCGCCAGGAGGCGGCAGCGGCGAGCGCGGCTTCGGCCTCGGGCTGTGGGTGTGCTATCAGATCGTGCAGCGCCTGCAGGGCCGCATCGACGCCCAGAGCGCGGACGGATGGACGCGGTTCTCCGTCACCCTGCCCGTGCCCGACCTGCCCGCCGCGCCGAACCCGGAGCCCGCCTGATGCCCACGCTGTGCCTGATCGAGGACGACCCCATCATGGGGGAGTCGCTGGCCGACCGCTTCCAGCTCGAAGGTTTCGAGCTCGACTGGTTCAGGACCGGCGGCGAGGCCTCACACGCGCTCGAGCAGCGCGCCTACGACGTCGTCGTCAGCGACATCCGGCTGCCCGACCTGTCCGGCGAGGACCTGTTCACGGCACTGGCCGCACGCGGACGCCGGCGGCCGCCCTTCCTGTTCGTGACCGCCCACGGTTCGCTGGACCGGGCCGTGGCGCTGCTGAAGCAGGGCGCCGCGGACTATGTGACCAAGCCCTTCGACATCGCCGAACTGGTGGCCAAGGTCCGCCATGCAGCCGGGGAACCCGACAGCCGGGACGACACCGGCGAGCCCCCGGGGGTGCTCGGCCGCTCGCGCGCGATCCGCGCGCTGGAGCAGCAGGCGCCCCGGATCGCGGCGCGCGCACGCACGGTGCTCGTCACCGGGGAGAGCGGCAGCGGCAAGGAAGTGCTGGCCCGGCACCTGCACCAGCTTGCCTTCCCGCAGGGGCAGGCGCCCTTCGTCGCGGTGAACTGCGGCGCCATCCCCGAGACGCTGATCGAGGCCGAGCTCTTCGGCCACGAGCGTGGCGCCTACACCGGGGCCGACCGCGCCCGGCGCGGCCATTTCGAGAAGGCCGACGGCGGCACGCTGTTCCTCGACGAGATCGCCGAGCTGAGCCCCGCGCTGCAGGTCAAGCTGCTGCGCGTGCTGCAGGACCGCCGCATCCGCCGTCTCGGCGGCGACGCCGAGATCGCGGTCGACCTGCGGCTGCTGTGCGCCACGCACCGTGACCTGCGCGCCCTGGTCGAGCAGGGGCGCTTCAGGGAGGACCTGTATTACCGCATCCACGTGGTGCACCTGCGCGTGCCCCCGCTGCGCGACAGGCCGGAGGACGTGCTGTGGCTGGCCGAGCGCTTCCTCGAGGCGCACGCACGGCAGCAAGGGGGCGAGCGGCACGTGCTGGGCGTCAGCGCGCGCGCCGCGCTGCTGGGCCATGCGTGGCCAGGGAACGTGCGCGAACTCCACAACCGCCTGGAGCGCGCCTGCGTGCTCACGCCCCACGAGGTGCTGACCGCGGCCGACCTCTTCGAGGACGAGGCAGCCACATCGCCGCTGGAGGCCGCGCTGCCGACGCTGGACGCCTTCGTCGGCGAGGCCGAGCGCAGCTACCTCAAGGCCGTGCTCGCGCGCCACGGCGGGCGTGTCGGGCTGGCGGCGGCCACGCTGGGCATCTCGCGCAAGACGCTGTGGGAGAAATGCCGTCGGCATGGGTTGCGCACGCTGGAGTGACCGGGCCCGCCCGCACGGCAGCCCGTGCGCGCCCACGGTCGACGCGCCTTGGCAGCCGTACGCAATCACAGGCCGGCAGGGCACGGCTTGCAGCAGCCGGCGCCCTGGGTCGTCGGCCTGATCGTCGCGGCCACGGCCTGCCGCGTGCTGCCGGTCGTCGGCCTCGTCGCCTGCGCGCGCATGGAGCGGCCCAATCCGGTGCGCTTCGTCGGTGCGCGCGGCACCTGTGTCACGGGGGTGGGGCTGTGCGGGGCGCTGTTCGTGGGGTGATCAGTGTCGACATGCAGCTTGGTTGCGGCGGATCGGGACACTGCGTGGGATATGCAATGGCAAAATGCTTCCCATGGTGTTTCCCATCACACCGCTCAACTCCTGAACGATGACCCCTGGCGACGCTGCCACTGCATCCACCACGCTCGACAGCACCGGTCGCGTCGTCCTGCCCCGTGAGGTGAGGCGAAGGCTGGGCCTGGCTGCGGGCACCCGGTTCACGGTCGAGATCGTCGCCGACAGGATCGAACTGACGCCCGCGGCCCCACCCGAGCCCGCGCTCGTCCGCAAGTCGGGGCGCCTGGTGCTGGCGAACACCGGAGAGCCCCTCGACGCGGCACAGGCCGTGCGCGCGGAGCGTGACGCGCTGGCGGGGCGCGCGCGGCGCGCTTGAACCCGCGGCGATGCGGTTTCTCGACAGCTCGGTGGTCCTCGCTTCGCTGCACGAGGCCGAACCGCATCACGACGCCTGCAACACGCTGCTCCTGCAAGGCGGGCGCGCCCTGTACGTGCATGCGCTCGCCGAGGTGTTCTCCACGCTCACCGGCGGCACGCAGGGCCTGCGCATCGGGGCCGACCTGGCGCACCGCCTGCTGCGCGAGAGCGTGCTGCCCTACGTGCAGGCAGTGACCCTGGACGCTGACGAGATGATGTCAGCATTGGCCCACGCCCGCGCCCGGGGCGTGCGGGCCGGCGCCGTGTACGACTACCTGCATCTGGTGGCGGCCCGCAAGGCCGGCGCCGAGGCACTCGTCACCCTGGACGTGAAGCACTTCGCCGCCCTGACACGCCAAGGCGATCCGCGGGTCGAGAGCGTCTGAGAGCCTGACAGAGCCGCCTGCCGAGGGCACACGCTGCCCCCCCGGGCCGAACGGACCGTCACGCGCCGGCGCCGCGAGGGCCGCGCCCCAACTCACCTGAACGCCACCTCCGCAAAGCTGCGCAGCTTGCGGCTGTGCAGGCGCTCGGGCGGCTGGGCGCGCAGCAGGTCCACGGTCTGCAGGCCGATGCGCAGGTGCTGGTCCACGCGTTCGCGGTAGAAGGTGTCGGCCATGCCGGGGAGCTTGATCTCGCCGTGCAGCGGGCGGTCGCTCACGCACAGCAGCGTGCCGTAGGGCACGCGGAAGCGGAAGCCGTTGGCGGCGATGGTGGCGCTCTCCATGTCCAGCGCCACGGCGCGGCTCTGGCTGAAGCGGCGCTCGG
>CAIRBF010000078.1 GCA_903876715.1 uncultured beta proteobacterium | reverse complement strand
TCCTCGACCAGGGTGACGAGGTAGCCGCGGTCGGCGGCTTCGCGCGCGGTGGACTCGACGCACATGTTGGTGGACACGCCGCACAGCCACAGCTGCTCGGCGCCGAGCGCGCGCAGCAGGCTGTCGATGTTCGTCGAGGCGAAGGCGCCGATGCTCGTCTTGCGCAGCAGGTGCTCGCCCGGCAGCGGTTTCAGCGCGTCGATGATCTCGTGCTCGCGGCTGCCGAGGTGGTTGCGCGTCTCGACGAAGAGCTTGCGCATGTGCGGCGGCGCGTCGCTCGCATCCGGCAGGGCCGCGCCGATCGTCACGTGCAGCACCGGGCGGCCGAGGGCGCGGAAATGCTCGCGCAGGCGCAGCGCGTTCGGCGTGACCAGGCGCTCGATGCGGTCGAAGCGGTAGTCGCCCACGCTCGAGCCTTCGGCGCGCAGGCGCCGGCCGAGCGCGCCGTCGCGCGCGCCGGAGGCGTTCTGCATGTCGATGATCAGCAGCGCGGCGCGCGCGGGCTCGACCGCGCGCTCGGCCATGAAGTCGCGGATGTAGTCGTTGGCGTTGGACATGGGGGGTCAGAAAAGCGGGGATGGGGGCGACGGCGCCTGCGCGCGCCAGGCCTCGACGATCTCCTGCCCGGTGGCGCACCACACCCCCGGGTGGCCGAGCACGTGCTCCAGCGCCTGCGCCAAGGGCTCGATGCGGTGAGGCTGGCCCATGATGAAAGGGTGGACGGCGATGCACATCACGCGCCCGCCTTCGGCGTAGAGGGTCTCGAACTCGTCGCGGATCTTCTGCGCGAAGGCTGGCGCCTCCATGCCGCGGCGCCAGCAGATGCTGTCGTTGACCTCCATGCTGTAGGGCAGGCTGACGAGCCCGCCGCGGCGCACTCGAACCCAGGTCGGCTGGTCGTCGTGGTAGAGGTCGCACAGGTAGTCGATGCCGGCCTCGGCCACCAGGTCGGGCGTGTTCAGGGTGTTTGACGCCGCGGGCGAGAACCAGCCCGCCAGGCCGCGCCCGGTGTGGCGGCGGTGGATGGCCTGGCACTGCTCGATCGCGGCGCGCTCCTCGTCCTCGGAGAGGTTCCAGTGGTAGCGCGTGTTGTACAGGCCGTGCGACATCAGCTCCCAGCGACGCTCGAGCATCGCCTGCGCGATCTCCGGGTAGAGGTCGAGCACGGCCATCGACAGCGAGACGGTGCAGCGCAGGGCGAAACGGTCGAAGACCTCCATCAGGCGCCAGACGCCGACGCGGTTGCCGTAGTCGCGCAGGCCGTAGCCCAGGATGTCGGGGTGCGGCATGCGCGGCCAGGGGTCGCGCACGCGCACCTGCGCCGGCAGGTACTCGTAGTGCTCGATGTTGGGCACGACCCACAGCGCCAGGCGCGCGCCGCCGGGCCAGCGCAGCGGCGCGCGCTCGGGCAGCGCGCTGTAGTCGAGCCGGTCTTCGAGCCTCAAGCCTGCTGCGCCTTCCAGGCGTCGACGATCTCGGCCCCGGTGGCGGCCCAGACGCCGCGGTGGCGCATGATGTGCGCGAGCGCCTCCTCCAGCGCGCCGATGCGGTAGGGCTGGCCGATCACCCAGGGGTGCAGCGCGATGGCCATGACGCGGCCGTTGGCCGGCGTGGCCTCGCGGTACAGCAGGTCGAACTGGTCGGTCAGCGCGTCGCGGAAGTCGTCCTCGGTGTGGTGGTTCTGCACCAGGATCGTGTGGTCGTCCAGGTCGATCGGGTGCGGCATCGCCACCAGCCCGCGGCCCGGCTGCACACCCGCGGCGCTGCCGTGGCCCGGCGGCTGCTGGTAGTGGGCGGGCGAGTTGCCGAGGGCGCCGGTGACGGTGCGCATCGCGTAGGGCATGTCGTCGTTGACCCAGTCGCACAGGTAGTCCAGCCCCGCCTCGGCCACGAGGTCGGGCGTGGCGTGCGACTCCGACTTCGCCGGCGAGAGCCAGCCGCGCACCGCGCCGCCGGCGGCCGGGCGCAGGATCTCGAGCGTGCGCGCGATCAGCGCGCGCTCCTCCTCCACCGGCAGGGCGCCGTGGTGCAGGTGGTCCATGTCCAGGCCCTTGGCGACGATCTCCCAGCCGGCGTCGCACACGTCGCGCAGCAGCGAGGGGTAGCGCGCCGCGACCGCGGCGTTCACCGCCGCGCTGGCGCGGATGCCGTGGCGCTGCAGCGCCTGCATCACGCGGTAGATGCCCACGCGGTTGCCGTAGTCGCGCAGCGTGTAGTGGCGCAGGTCGGGGTAGGCGGTCTGCATCGCGCCCGGCGGCTTGAAGGGCTGGCCCTTCATGTCCAGCGGGAACCACTCCAGCGCCACCGTGATCCACAGCGCGATGCGCGCGCCGCCGGGCCAGGCCACGCCGCGGCGCTGGTGCAGCTGCGTCCAGTCGTAGCGGTCATGGTCCATGCCATGACGGCGCAGCGGGTACTCCAGGTAATCGGCCGGCAGGCTGCTCATGGCGCGTCTCCGATGGGCTCGGCCGCGGCGGCGAAGGCGGCGTGGTAGTGCGTGTTGAAGTGCTGCGCGATCTCGCGCCCGGTGGCCAGCCACACGCCCTCGTGGCTCGTGATGTACGACAGGGCCTCCTCGAAGGCGGCCAGCCGGTAGGGCAGGCCGATCAGGTAGGGGTGCAGCGGGATGCACATCACCGTGCCCGAGTGCTCGCCCTCGGCGTAGAGCCGGTCGAACTGGCGCTTGAGGATGTCGCCGTAGCGCCGCGGCGAGACGAGGTTGACGTTGTAGACGATGGTGTCGTTCATCTCCAGCGAGTACGGGATGCTCGCCAGCGTGCCCTGGCGCACCTTCACCGGGCCGGGCTGGTCGTCGTGGAAGAGGTCGCACACATAGCTCAGCCCCATCTCGGCCACGAGGTCCAGCGTGCGCTCGGTATAGGTCAGCGCCGGCGCGAGCCAGCCGTCCAGGCGCTGGCCGGTGTGGTCGCGGATGGTGTCGATCGAGTCCTGGATGACCGCGCGCTCCTGCGCCTCGGTCATGTTCATCAGGTAGCGCGTGTTGTAGGTGCCGTGGGAGTAGAACTCCCAGCCCGCGGCCGCGCACTCGCGGATGACCTCCGGGTGGTGCTGGCACATCGCCACGTTCAGCGAGACGCTGCCGCGCATGCCGCAGCGCTGCATGGACTCGAACATGCGCCAGAAGCCGGCGCGGTTCCCGTAGTCGCGGTAGGAGTAGTTCAGCACGTCGGGCGCCGGCCGCGCCCAGGGGGCGCGCGACGGGTTGCGTGGCGGGTTGAGCTCGTAGAACTCGATGTTGGGCGCAACCCAGAAAGCCACGCGCGCGCCGCCGGGCCAGCGGATCACCGGCCGGCGCGTCCACGGCAGGTGGTCGTAGAAGCCGGGGTCGCGCTTCACTTCACACTCCCCTTGGGCGGCAGCGCGCGCACCTGGGCCAGCGTCTCCTGCACCGAGATCACGTCGGCGTACTTCAGCGCCATGTCGTAGAGGTTGGCGAAGTGCGGGCTCTCGTGCTTGTCGGCCACGCATTCCTCGGGCACGATGGTGCGGTAGCTGCGCTGCAGGCTGTCGACGACGGTGGCGCGCACGCAGCCCGAGGTCGAACCGCCGGTGACGACCACGGTGTCGACGCCGTGGAAGTTGAAGATCGAGCCGAGGTTGGTCTCGAAGAAGGCCGAGGCCATGCGCTTGTTGACGATGATGTCGCGCACGCGGTCGATGCGCAGCCGGTCGTCGAACTCCGAGCGGCGGCTGCCGACCTTGATGTTCTGCAGCGAGTCGGGCGTGTGGGTGCGCGTGCCCCAGATGCCGCAGTCCTCGCCCGACTCCATGTAGGCGACGTAGGTCCACACCACCGGGAAGCCGCGCTCGCGGAAGGCGTCGGCCAGCTCGTTGATGTAGTCCATCTGGCGCGGGTCGGTCTCGTAGGCGGTGGCGAACTCGCCCACGCAGGTGTAGGCCTTCTGCGGGTCGACGTTGATCAGCGCCGGCACGCGGCCCATGCCGAAGCGCTTGCGCGTGGGGTTGGCCTTGATCTCGGCGTACAGCTGCCGGGCGGACTTGTCGGAGGTTTGCATGGGCGTTAGGGAGGGAGGGGTGTTGCGGGGCGGTCGGAACCAGATGGGGAAATTGTGACGAGGGTCGGGCAAGCGGGCCGCGCGAGGCCGGTCAGCGCGCGGGCGCCAGCTTCAGCAGCGCCGTCCAGGCGGGCAGGCTGCCACCGCCGGCGCACAGGTCGAGCGTGGCGTCGAGCAGCCGCTCGGCGTGGGCGCGCGGCCAGACGCGGCCGCACAGGTCCATGAACTTGGCGGTCAGCTCCTGCGCGGTGTAGGGCGCGGCGTCGTCGCCGCGGTTGACGCCGGCCTCGCCGACGAGGTGGCGGCCGTCGTGGGTGGTGATGACGACACGCGCCGGGCGCTCGCGCGGCAGGCGAGCGGTCATCGCCGGGTCCTCCGCCAGGTCCACCCGGCGCGCCAGTGCGAGCGTGCGCTCGTCGCGCACCGCGTCCCAGGTGAAGCTGGCCAGCGCGCTGCTGCCGCGCACCAGGCGCGTGGCCACCGCGAAGGGCACCGAGAACTTCGCCGCCAGCGTGTTGCGCGGCGCCGGGTCGTCAAGCTCGGCCGCGAGCGCGTAGCTGCGCACCTCGATGCGCGCGATCTCCTCGGGCGTCGGCAGCGGCCCGCGCGCGGCGATGGCGTCGATTGCGTCCAGCGTGCCGTGGTTGTAGCGGCAGCACGAGTGCAGCTTGAAGTAGTTCTGCAGCAGGTGCCAGTCTTCGCCCAGGCCGCGAACCACCTGCTCGCGGTCGAAGCGCTCGGAGACGACCTGCCCGAGCAGCGAGCCCGGGCCGTCGTGCTCGCCGGTGTAGCCGCAGGCTGCGAGCTGGGCCGCGAGCAGGCCGTTGCGGTTGGCCAGGCCGGCGTAGACGTTGCGCACGAGCCCGCCCTCGAGCATGGTGCGCTTGGAGGTGGCGGTGGTCATCGAGGCGGCGATGTTGATCGTCTCGCGCATGGCCGCGGTGTCGGCGCCGAGCACGCGCGCGCAGGCCGCTGCCGCGCCGATCGTGCCCCAGGTGCCGTGCGGGTGCATGGCCCCGCGTAGTTGTGCTGCCGCGCCCAGGCGCGAGCCGACCTCGTAGCCCGCGACCAGGGCCGCGAGGAAGGTGTCGGCGTCGGCGCCGCGCTGCTCGGCCAGCGCCAGCGCCGCGGGCAGCACGTGCACTGCGGGGTGGCCGCGCGAGTAGCGGTTGCCCTCGTCCATTTCCAGGAAGGTACCGGCGGTGCCGTTGACGAGGGCGGCGGCGTCGGCTGACGCGGCGCGCCCGAGGCCGACGAGCGTGGCGCCGCCGCCTGCCGCCGGCTCGCCGTGCAGCGCGGCCAATGCCTGCACCTCGGGTTCCGCCGAGCCCGCGGCGATGGCGGCCGCCGTGTCGGCCAGGATCCAGCCGGTGTGCGCACGCACCGTCTCGGGCAGCTGGGCAAAGCGCAGCGTGGCGGCGAAGCCGGAGAGGGCGTCGAGGTAGTTCATCGTTGAGGCTGTGCCGGCGGGAGACTGGAGCTCCCCTCTCCCCTTGCGGGAGAGGGGCTGAATTCGGGGCTCCCGGTGTGGGGTTCCTGGGACAGGGCTGATGGCGCGCGCGCCGGGGGCCGGACTTGGCGCAGGCCCGAGTCTGGGGCCCCAGGCTCCCGCGCGATCTCGCACGGCAGCCGCCAGGCCACGTCGGGGCGGGACTTCAGCTCGCGCAACAGGCTGCGAAGGGCGGCGATGCGGCTGGCCATGCCGCTGACCCACGGGTGCAGGCCGAGCGCGAACACGGCGCTGCGGCTTTCTGCCGCGCACTCCGCGCGCAGTCGGTCGAAGGCGGCCAGCGCGAGCGCGGCGTGGGCGCGCGGCTCGAGGTTGCGCAGCCACTGGCACTGCACATCGTCCCACTCCGCCGACAGCGGTACGGCCTGCAGCGGCGGGGTCGTCTGCAGCGCAAAGACTTGGTCGTCGTTGGTCCAGTCCAGCGTGTAGCGCACGCCGGCCTGGGCCAGCAGCGCGAAGGTGTCGGGCGTCGTGCCCCAGTCCTGGCTTGCCCAGCCCGCCGGCCGGTGGCCGGTGCAGCGCTGCAACACGTCCAGCGCGGATTCGATGTGCGCGCGCTGCGCCTGCAGCGGCATGCCGGCATGCATCATCGCGGTGGCCGCGTGGCCGTGACCCACCCACTCGCAGCCCAGCTTGTTCAGGCGCGCCACGAGCGCGGGCAGGCGCTCGATGGCGCGGGCATTGGCCGCCACGGCCGGCACGATGCCGGCCTCGGTCAGCGCGTCGAGCACGCGGAACACGCCCACACGCAGGCCGTGCTCGCGCTGCGTCCAGCTGCGGTAGTCGGGGCTGAAGCTGCCGAACTCGCCGACGAAGCGCGGGTCACGCCAGTCGCCAGCCGCGGGCTCGGGGTTCCAGTGCTCGAGGAAGATCACGACGCAGGCCCGCAGCCCGGCGCCGGCCGGCGCGGCGCGGGGCCGGCGCGGCAGGGGGGAGTAGGCGTAGTGCGGGTGGTCCATCAGGTCGGTGAGCGGTGGTCGTGGCAGGCCGGGCCAGGGGGCGGGGCGTACGGATTCGGTCGAGGTGCGGCCCGCCCCGGCAGCGCCGCCTTCTTTCCCCAGCGCCGCGCAAGGATTCCCTGCCGTGATAGCCTGCGGTTCGATTGTTCTAACATTAGAACAATACCCGACAAGCCGGCCTGACGAACCCATCAGGTCGTGCTGCGCCGGGGCAGTCTGCCACGGGCCGCGGCCCGGGCTCCGCGTCCACCTCTTTTTGCATCGCGCGAGGACCCTCATGACCCTCACCCCCCGCATCTCTCGCCGCACGGTCGTCAAGGCGGCCGCCGCCAGCACCCTGCTCGGCGCACCCGGCCTGCTGCTCGCGCAGGCTCGTCCGGTCAAGGTCGGCCTGATCCATCCGGTCAGCGGCGCGCTGGCCTACAGCGGCGGCCAGGGTCGCATGGGCTGCCAGATGGCCATCGACGAGATCAACGCTGCCGGTGGTCTCAAGGCCCTGGGCGGCGCGAAGCTCGAAGCGGCGCTCGGCGACTCGCAGTCGCGCCCCGAGGTCGGCGTGGCCGAGGTCGAGCGCTTGCACCAGGAGGGCGTGGCTGCCTATGTCGGCTGCTTCGCCAGTGCCATCGCGCTGCCGGCCACGCAGGCCGCGGCCAAGTACAACACGCCCTTCATGATCGACGTCGGCGTGTCCGATGCCATCGTCAGCCGCGGCCTGAAGAACGTGTTCCGCCTGGCCCCGGGCAACGGCAAGTGCGTGGACGACGCCTTCGCCGGGCTGGCCGAGGTGAACAAGGCCGCCGGCGGCGTGGCCAAGAGCGTCGTGCTCGTGCACGAGGACTCCGAGTTCGGCACCAGCACCGCGCGCCTACTGTCCGGCAAGATCTCCGGCATCGGCCTGGAGGTGAAGGATGTGCTCAAGCACGCCACGCCCACGCGCGACTTCTCCAACCTCGTGCTGCGCGTCAAGTCGCTCAAGCCCGACCTCGTCATCATCAGCAACTACCAGAACGAATACGTCCTGCTCGCGCGCACGATGCACCAGCAGCGCGTGGACGTTGCGGGCATGTTCTCGGTGCTTGGTGGCGGCTTCAACTACCGGCTCATCAAGGAGCAGCCGGATGTGGCGCAGTACATGATGGACTTCAACCACTGGTACAACCCGCTGAGCCCGAAGGCGCAGGCCATGCGCAAGGCGGTCGAAGCCAAGGGTGGGCTGTTCACCTTCGAGGTCTACTGCGGCTACAACGCCGTCAGGTGCTACGCTGACGCGATCGAGCGCGCGAAGTCCGCCGACAAGGACAAGGTCATCGCCGCGCTGGAGACCAGCACCTGGTCCGACCACTTCATGCCCTACGGTCCGACGAAGTTCGTCAACGGCCAGAACCAGGGTGGCCGTGCCGTGCTGCTGCAGGCGAGCAAGACCGACATCGACGTCGTCTGGCCGAATGATTTCGCGGGCGCCAAGCCCGTCTTCCCGAAGCCCAAGTTCGGCTGAGCGGCGGCGACAACGCCAACCGAGGTCTTCACGCCTGCCGCGCCTCGGCAGGCGTGAAACCGCCTTGACTTCTATCCTGCGGGGATGCCGGCTTGGACGCGACGATCCTACTGGCCGCGGCGATCAACGGTCTGCTGATCGGGGGAATCTACACCCTGGTCGCCTCCGGCCTGACCTTGATCTACGGCGTGCTGCACATCATCAACTTCGCCCACGGCAGCATGCTGATGCTGGCGATGTTCGGTGTCTTCTTCCTGCTGACCAAGCTCGGCGTGGATCCCTACGCGAGCCTGCTGGTCATGGTGCCGGCCATGTTCGCGCTCGGCTACCTGCTGTACCGCGGGGTCATCGGCAGGTTCTCCAGCGGCAAGGACGAGAACATCCTGCTCATCACGCTGGGCCTGTCGATCCTGATCGAGAACCTGGCCCTGATGTTCTTCAAGGGCGACACGCGCACGATCTCGGTGGCCTACTCCGACAAGATGGTCGAACTCGGCCCGCTGCTGGTCTCGCTGCCGAAGATCATCTCCTTCGTCGCCGCGATGGTGCTGTGCGCGGTGCTGGGCCTGTGGATGAAGCGCAGCGACACCGGCAAGGCGATCCGCGCGGTCGCCAAGGAGCGCATGGGTGCGCGCCTGGTGGGCATCGACGTCGACCGCGTGTTCGCCATCTCCTATGGTGTCGGCCTGGCCACGCTGGGCGCGGCGGCCTGCCTGCTGATGCCGATCTTCTACGTCTCGCCGACGATCGGCCATGTCTTCGTCATCGTCGCCTTCACGGTCGTCGTGCTGGGCGGCATGGGCAGTTTCCTGGGCGCGGTCGTTGGTGGTTTGATCGTCGGCCTGACCGAATCCTTCGGCGGGCTCTTCCTCGGTGAGAGCCTGGGACAGATCGGCATCTCGCTGATCTTCATCCTCATCCTCCTGCTGCGTCCCTCCGGACTGTTCGGGGCCTCGCGATGAACACGCTCAGCACCCGTCAGGCCTGGCTGCTGCACGGCGGCCTGCTCGCCATCGCGCTGGCCTTCCCCTTCGTGTTCTCCACGTCCTTTGCCGTCAACTTCGGCGTGATGGCGCTGTTCTACGCCTTCATCGGGCAATCGTGGAACATCGCCGGGGGCTTTGCCGGCCAGTTGTCCTTCGGCCACGTCGTCTTTTTCGGCGCCGGCGCCTACGCCTCGACCATCCTGCAGATGCGCTTCGGCTTCTCGCCCTGGCTCGGCCTGCCGGCCAGCGCGCTGGCCGGTGCGTTCGTCGGCTGGGTGATCGCCTTCCTGTCGTTCCGGGCTGGCCTGAAGGGCTCCTACTTCGCCCTCATCACGCTCGCCTTCGCCGAGGTGCTGCGCATCGTCGCGAACTCGGTGGAGATCACCGGCGGCGGCCTGGGCATGTTGATCCCGGCCCAGCGCAGCGCGGCCAATTTCCAGTTTCCGGAGCGCACCGGCTTCTACTTCCTGATCCTGGCGCTGACGGTGGCCTCGATCGCGGTGGCGGTGTGGCTCAAGCACTCGCGCTTCGGCGCCCAGCTGGCGGCCATCCGCGAGAACGAGGACGCAGCGCGCGCGCTCGGCATCGACGTCTACGCCGAGAAGGTCAAGGTGATGATCCTGTCGGGGGCGATGTGCGGGGTGGGCGGCTGCTTCTTCGCCCAGTACTTCCTCTACATCGACCCGCTGATCGTCTTCGGCGTCGACAAGTCGGTGGAGATGCTGCTGGTCAGCATGATCGGCGGCGCCGGTACCGTCTACGGCCCGTTGATCGGCGCCGTGCTGCTGGCCGGCATCAGCGACATCACGCGCGCGCTGACCGATGTGCAGGGCCTGTCGCTGGTGCTGTACGGTGGCTTGCTGGTGGTCATCATCGCCTTCCTGCCCAACGGCTTGATCGACCTGTTCCAGCGCTGGGGCCGGCGTCGCCGTCACCCTGGCGCCAAGGAGGGCGCGTGATGTTGCAGGTCCAGGGACTGACCAAGATCTTCGGCGGCCTGAAGGCCGTCGACAACGCTTCGCTCGAGGTCGGCGAAGGGCGCATCGTCGCGCTCATCGGGCCCAACGGCGCGGGCAAGACCACGCTGTTCGCCTGCATCGCCGGCTTCCACCCAGTCAACGCCGGGCGGGTGAGCCTGCTCGGGCAGGACATCACCGGCCTGCCGGTGCACCAGATCGCGCGCCGCGGCATGGTGCGCACCTTTCAGATCACCCAGCCTTTTGCCAAGCTGTCGGTGCAGGAGAACATCGCGGTGGGCGCCTACCAGCGCTTCCCCGACCGGCGGGAGGCCTGGGCCCACGCCGAGCGCATCGCGCAGCAGGTGGGCATGGGCGCGATGCTCGACCAGCCCGCGGCCGACCTGACGGTGGCTGGACGCAAGCGCCTGGAGCTCGCGCGCACGCTGGCCACGGGCCCGAAGCTGCTGCTGCTTGACGAGGTCATGGCCGGGCTCAACCCTTCCGAGATCGTCGAGATCGTCGAGATCGTGCGCCGCATCCGCGCCAGCGGCGTCACCGTGCTGCTCATCGAGCACGTGATGCAGGCGGTGATGAGCCTGTCGGAGCACATCTACGTACTCTCCTACGGCAAGATCATCGCCAACGGGGCGCCGCGCGAGGTCGTCAACGACCCCGCGGTGATCGAGGCCTACCTCGGCCGTGGCGCAGCCGAGGGTCTGGCCTCCCACCCCGGCGCTGCGTCCGCGCAGGAGGCTGCCCATGCTTGAGATCCGCGGCCTGCGCGCCGGCTACGGCACGGTGGAGATCCTGCGCGGCATCGACCTGGACGTCGGCGCGGGCGAGATCGTCGCCGTGCTCGGCAGCAACGGCGTGGGCAAGTCCACGCTGAACAACAACATCTCGGCGCTGTACAGGCCGTTTGCCGGCTCGATCCGCTTCAAGGGCGGGGAGCTCGTCGGCCTGAGCTCGACCGAGATCGTCAGGCGCGGTCTCATCCACGTGCCCGAGGGCCGGCGCATCTTTCCCAACATGAGCGTGCGCGAGAACCTCGAGCTGGGCGCGCTCGTGCGCGGCAAGCCCCACCGGGCGCGCAACCTCGAGCGCGTGGTCGGCATCTTCCCGCGCCTGAGGGAGCGTTTCGCCCAGCTCGCCGGCACGCTGTCGGGCGGCGAGCAGCAGATGCTGGCCATCGGCCGCGGCCTGATGTCCGAACCCGAGCTGCTGATCATGGACGAGCCATCGCTCGGCCTGTCGCCGCTGCTGGTGGAAGAGATGTTCGCGCTCGTGCGGCGCATCAACGCCGAGGGCCAGTCCATCCTGCTGATGGAGCAGAACGCGGTGCAGACGCTGGCCATCGCGCACCGCGCCTACATCATCGAGAATGGACATGTGGCCATGCAGGGGCCCTCGCAAGAGCTGGCCCGTGACCCCGAGCTGCGCCGCAACTACCTCGGGCTCTGATCCATGCATGCCGCTGCGCTGACACAGGAACTCGACGGTCGCCGCGTGCTCGTCACCGGCGCGGGCTCGGGCATCGGCCTGGCCACGGCGCGTGCGCTGCACGAGCGCGGCGCGCGGGTGGCCGCGGTGTTGCAGCATGCCGGCCAGGTGTCTGAAGTGCGCGCGTGTCTGCCGCATGCACCGGTGTTCGTGCAGGACCTGCTCGACGACGAGGCCTGCGCGGCTTTGCCGGCACGCGCGGCCGACGCGCTCGGCGGGCTGGACGGCCTGGCCTGCTGCGCCGGCATCTTCTACAAGAAGGGCTCGGACGCGACAACGCTGGACGAGTGGCGTGAGACGATCGCCGTCAACCTGGATGCCACCTTCGTGCTCACGCGCGCGGCCATCGCCCACATGCGCGCCGCCGGCGCGTCGGGCGTGCAGCGGGACGCCGCCGAACGCGGCAGCGTGGTCGTGGTGAGCAGCCAGATCGGCCTCGTTGGTCACGCGCGCGGCGCCGCCTACGCGGCTTCCAAGGCCGGACTCAACGGCATGGTGCGTTCGCTCGCGTTGGAGTGGGCGCGCGAGGGCATCCGCATCAACGCGGTGGGGCCCGGTCCTACCGAGACGCCGATGGTCGCGGGCGTGCTGGCCGACCCGGCCGCGCTCGCGGCCATGTGCGAGACCATCCCGATGGGCCGGCTCGGCCAGGCGGCTGAAATCGCCGAGGTCATCGTCTTCCTGCTGTCGTCCCGCGCCTCCTTCGTCACCGGCCAGGTGCTGTGTGCCGACGGCGGCTTCACCGCGCGTTGACGCCATGCACGCCGCCCCTCTGGCTCCTGCGGTGCCCCCGCCTTCTGCCCAGGAACCCTGCGCTGGCAGCCCGGCATCCAGCCCCTCTCCCCTTGCGGGACAGGGGTGGGAGGCAGGCGGGAGCGCCGACACCTTGGCACTCGCCCCCCTCTTCTCCAGCCCGTCCCCCGCCAGGGGGGAGAGGAGCAAGCCCCCCGCTCCGTGCAATCCGGTGCCGGGGCTCCAGTCGGTGGCGCCAACGGCGCTACAGGGCTCCCTTCCGGTGCGGCTGGGCGCGCTGGCTCGTGTGGTGCGCAGCAAGAACGCCGGCCCGACGCAGCTGACGCTGGACCTGTTCTTCCACGAGACCGCGGGCTACGAGCGCGCCGCGGCCAGCGCGGCGCTGCAGGCCGACGCGGTGGCCGGTCTGTACGGGCTGGCGGCCGGCGAGGTGCGGCGCTTCGAGCTGCCCGCGCTGCCGGCGCTGAAGTTCACGCTGCCGCGCCGCGTGGTCGCTGGCAGTCCGGGCGACGGCGACGTGTACGGGGCGCAGCAGCACGGCCCCTTGCTGGGCGTGGAGATCTGAACATCACGCCGCAGCGCATGCACGCGACCCAGCGTCTGCTCCAGAGCCACCGTGCCGGTGCAGGCGAGCCGCTACGCGTGCTCGCCGCCTCGGGCCAGCTGGGCTACGGTATCCCGGAGCCGGCCCTGCGGCGCGGGCTGCAGCGCCGCCCGCACTTCATCGGCTGCGACATGGGCTCGGTCGATCCCGGGCCGTACTACCTGGGCTCGGGCACCATGGCCGCGCCGCGGGCCATGGCGCGGCGCGATCTCGCGCTCGTGCTCGGCGCCGCCCTCGAGGCCGGCGTGCCGCTGGTCATCGGCAGCGCCGGCACGGCCGGCGCCCGGCCGCATCTCGATGCCACGCGGGAGCTGCTGTGCGAGATCGCTCGCGAGCACGGCTGGTCCTTCCGCCTGGCCACCGTCGGCAGCGACGTGCCGGTGGAGGCGGTGCTCGCCGCCCGACGCGCGGGCCGGCTCGAGCCTATCGGGCCCATCCCCGAGCCCGCCGAGGAGGACATCCGCGCCTGCGCCCACATCGTCGGCCAATGCGGCACGGAGACCCTGGAGCGCGCCTTCGCCACCGACCCCGACGTGCTGCTGGCCGGCCGCGCCTGCGACACCGCGATCTTCGCCACGCTGCCGGCGATGCTGGGCTACGCGCCGGGCCCGAGCCTGCACCTGGCCAAGATCGTCGAGTGCACCTCGCTGTGCTGCACGCCCGGCGGGCGCGACGCGATGCTCGCCACGCTCGACCCCGAGGGCTTCGTGCTCGAGAGCATGAACCCGGACGCGCACGCGACGCCGGCCTCGGTGGCGGCGCACGCGCTGTACGAGCAGGCCGACCCCTTCGAGGTCGAGGAGCCGCAGGGCACGCTGGACCTGCGCGGCGCGCGCTACACCGCGCTCGACGCGCACCGCACGCGGGTCGAGGGCGCGGCCTTCCGGCCGCGGGCGCGTGCGACGCTGAAGATCGAGGGCGCCGTGCGCGTCGGCGCGCGCGCGGTGCTGCTGGCCGGCGTGGCCGACCCGGTGCTGCTGCGCGTGCTGCCCGACGTGCTGGCTGCGGTCGAGGTCAAGGTGCGCGCCCTGGTGCCGGGCGCCTGGCAGGTGTACCCGCGCATCTATGGCCAGGGCGCGGTGTGCCCGCTGCCGCCGGCGCAGCGCAGCGCCCACGAGGCTGGGCTGGTGCTGGAGTTCGTGGCCGCCGAGGCCGAGTTCGCGCGCACTTGTGCTGCAGTCTTCAAGCAGAACCTGCTGCACCATGGCTACCCGGGGCGCATCGCGACCGCGGGCAATGTGGCCTTCGCCTTCACCCCCAGCGAGCTCGACGCGCACGAGGCCTGGCGCTTCGCGCTGTACCACGTGATGCGTGACGCACCGCTGGACCAGATCTTCAGCGTCCAGGCGCACCAGGTCACGCGCGGGCACTTGCATTGAGGAACCGGGAGCCCCGCCGATGAACGCGCCCATGCCGCTGGCGAAGTACCACCAGGTCTACCTGGTGCTGCGCGAGCAACTGGCCGAGGGCCGGTTCGCCGACGGTCTGCCGGGCGAGCTCGAGCTTGTGCGCCAGTTCGGCGTGGGCCGTGTCACCGTGCGCCGGGCGCTCGAGCAGCTCGTGCGCGATGGGTTGATCGTGCGTCAGGCCGGGCGCGGCACGCGCCCGGTGGCCCCGCTGCCCGGCGCCGGCGGCGCGGCGGCCGCGATGGAGTCATCGACCCATCCGGTGGCGCGCCTGGGCGGCCTGCTCGGCAGCATCGTGCAGGTCAGCCAGTCCACCACCGTGAAGGTGCTGGATTGGCGGGCCGTGCCGGCCAGCGCCAGCGTTGCGCAGGCCCTGGCGCTCGAGTCGGGCACGCGCGTGCGTCGCGCCGTGCGCCTGCGCAGCACCCGCGCCGGCCCGGTGTCGCTGATCACCACCCACGTGCCGGAGTCGCTGGTGCGCGGGACCAAGCGCGCGGACCTCGTGCAGCACCCCATGCTACAACTGCTGCAGCGCAGCGGCACCGTGCTCGGCCGCGCGCGCCAGACCGTCACCGCGCGTGCGGCCGACGCCGAGACCGCAGCCCAGCTCCAGGTGCCCGTGGGCGCCGCGCTGCTGTCGGTGACGCGCGTCGTTCACGACGCCGACGATCGTCCGGTGCAGCTGTTGCAAGGCCGCTACCGGCCTGACCGTTACGAATACGAGATGGAGTTGTCGCAGGTGGGCGGTGTCGACGCCCGCATCGTGGCACGGGAGATCCTTCCTTGACCGAGACCATGCACCCCGGCGGCGGCACGCCGCCGCCCCTGGCGTCCACCCTGGCGCAGAAGCTGCTGGCGCGCGCCAGCGGCCGCGCCCACGTGGCCGTTGGCGAGATCGTCAGCTGCCGCGTCGATCTGGCGATGTTCCACGATTCCTCGGGCCCGCGGCGCCTGAAGCCCATGCTCGAGGAGCTGGGCGCGCGCATCTGGGACCCCTCGCGCGTCGTCCTCGTCATGGACCACTACGTGCCCGAGCGCGACGAGGACTCGCGCCGCATCGTGCGCATCGCGCGCGAGTGGGCGGCCGAGCAGCGCCTGCCGCACGTCTACGACAGCATCGGCATCTGTCACGTCGTGCTGCCGCAGCAGGGCCACCTGCGGCCGGGCCTGTTCTGCGTCGGCGGGGACTCGCACTCGCCCACCGGCGGCGCCTTCGGCGCCTACATGTTCGGTATCGGCAGCACCGAAATGCTGGGCGTGGTCGTCACGGGCGAGCTCTGGGTGCGCGTGCCGCAGACGATCCGGATGTGGTGGGACGGGCGCCTGGGTCCCGGCCTCACCGCCAAGGACATGATGCTGGCGCTCACCGGGCGTTTCGGCATGAACGGCGCCGACTACCAGGCCGTGGAATTCTGCGGCCCGGCGGTGCAGGCGCTGACCATGCCCGAGCGCATGACGATGTCCAACATGAGCGCCGAGCTCGGCGCGCAGGCAGGTCTGATCGCACCCGACGAGACCACGCGCGCCTGGCTGCGCGGCGTCGGTGTGGCCGACGAGGCCATCGAGACCGCCGGCTGGCACACCGACGAGCACGCGCCCGCGACCACGCACCGCTTCGACGCCGCTGCGCTCGCGCCGCAGGTGGCGTTGCCGCACAGCCCGGCCAACGCGCGGGACGTTGGCCAAGCCGCCGGCACGCCGGTGCACGTGGCCTACGTCGGCGCCTGCACCGGGGCCAAGCTCGAGGACCTGCGCGCCGCCGCGCAGGTGCTGCGCGGCCGGCGCGTGGCCGACGGGGTGCAGCTCATGGTGGCCCCGGCCAGCGTGCGCGACCAGCAGGACGCCGAGCGTGAGGGCGTGATGGGCGTGCTGCGCGAAGCCGGTGCCCAGTTGCTGCCCACAGCCTGTGGCGCCTGCTCCGGCTACGGCGGCGGCATCCCCGAGGGCGCGAACGTGATCGCGACGACAGCGCGCAACTTCAAGGGCCGCATGGGCGCGGCCACGGCGCAGGTCTACCTGGCCTCGCCCTACACCGTGGCGGCCTCGGCGCTGCGCGGCCGCATCAGCGACCCGCGGGAGGTGATGGCATGACGACGACCCACCGCGTCTGGACGCTCGGCGCCGACATCGACACCGACGCGCTCGCGCCCGGGCCCTACATGAAGCTCGGCATCGACGGCATCGCCCCGCACTGCCTGGAGGCGGTGCGCCCGGAGTTTGCCGCCGCTGTGCGCCCCGGGGACGTCGTCGCCGCCGGGCCCAACTTCGGCATCGGCTCCTCGCGCGAGCAGGCGGCGGCCGCGCTCGTGCACCTGGGCGTGCGCGCGGTCATCGCGCCCTCGTTCAGCGGGCTGTTCTTCCGCAACGCGTTCAACCTGGGCCTGCTGCTGCTGACCTGCCGCGACGCGCAGCGCCTGGCGGACGGCGAACAGGTGGCCCTGGACTTGCAGGCCCTCGCCGTGCGCGCCGCCGACGGCAGCGTGCTGCCCTGCGAGCCCATCCCCGGCTTTCTGCTCGACATGGTGCGCGCCGGCGGCCTGATGAACCAGCTGCGCGAGCGTCTGCAGCGCGAGCGCGCAGCCCGCGGCGCCGCGGCTTGAGGGTCGGCTTGTCGAGCTTCCCGCGCCGGCCCAACGCCCCGCCATGCCCGCCCAACCAGGAGACCGCCCGATGACACCCCACCCCGCGCGCGTGGTCCGCGCCTTGCGCATGGCTCCCGACGTGCACCGCGTGCCCGCCGTCGTTGTCGGCGCGGGCGCCTGCGGCCTGACGGCGGCGATCCGGCTGCGCGACGCGGGCGTCGACTGCGTGCTGCTCGAGCGCGATGCGGCGCCCAGCGGCTCGACCGCGCTGTCCTCGGGCTTCATCCCGGCCGCCGCCACGCGGCTGCAGAAGTCGCTCGGCATCGCGGACTCGCAGGCGCTGTTTGCCGAGGACGTGATGGCCAAGACGCACGGTCGCGCGCAGCCGCAGCTCGTGCAGGCCTACACACGCGCGGTCGCGCAGGCGATCGACGTGCTCGAGCGCCACGGCATCGTCTTCGAGGTCCTCGACGGCTTCCTCTACCCGGGCCACCGCGTGCGCCGCATGCACGCCGTGCCCGAGCACACCGGCGCTGCGTTGATCGCCGGCCTGGAGCGCACCGCGGTGGCTGCCGGCGCCGACATCCTGACCGAGGCCCTGGTGCGCGAGCTGTGGATGGACGACCACGACCGCGTGCTCGGCGTGGGGTTCGTGCGTCCCGACGGCCGCGTCGAGCACCTGGCCTGCGACCAGCTGGTGCTGGCCTGCAACGGCTACGGCGGCAATGCCACGATGGTGGGCGAGCTGCTGCCGGCGATGCGCGAGGCTGCCTTCGCCGGGCACGTGGGCAACGACGGCAGCGCCATCGCCTGGGGCCGCGCCATGGGCGCGCGCCTGGCCGACCTGACCGCCTACCAGGGCCACGGCTCCTGGGTCACGCCGCAGGGCGCGCTGATGACCTGGGCGCCGATGATGCAGGGCGCGGTCCAGGTCAACAGCCGGGGCGAGCGCTTCCACGACGAGACCCAGGGCTATTCCGAAGCCGCCGTGCATGTGCTGGCACAGCCCGACAGCGTGGCCTGGAACGTCTTCGACGACCCGTTGCTCAAGATGGCGCGCAGCTTTCCGGACTTCGTCGAGGCCGAGCGCGCGGGCGCGCTGCGTACGGCCGCTGACGTGCCGACCCTGGCTGCGCTGATCGGCTGCGACGCCACCGGGCTGGCCGCGACGCTGGCCGAGGTTGCGCCCGGCGCGGCCGACCGCTTCGGCCGCCGCTTCACGCGCGCGTTGCAGCCGCCTTACCACGCCGTCAAGGTGACGGGCGCGCTGTTCCATACCCAGGGCGGTCTGGACGTCGACGAGCACTGCCGCGTACTGCGCGCCGACGGCCAGCCCCTGCCCAACCTCACCGCAGCCGGCGGCGCGGCGCGCGGTGTCTCGGGCGACGAGGTCTGGGGCTACCTCTCCGGCAACGGCCTGCTCAGCGCGGTCGGTGGCGGCTGGGTCGCTGCCGGCACCGTGATCGAGGCCTTGCGCGGCTGAAGCCCCCCAATACGCCGAACGACATCCTTGCTCCCCATGACGACCCCCTTGCGCCAGCGCCTCCAACAGTCCACCCCCGTCCTCGCCCCCGGCATCTACGACGCCTTGACCGCGCTGATCGCCGAGCAGGCCGGCTTCGAGGCCCTGTACCTGTCGGGCGCGTCGATCGCCTACACCCGGCTCGGCCGCTCCGACATCGGCCTGACCACCGCCACCGAGGTGGCCGACACGCTGGCCCAGATCACCGACCGGGTGCGCCTGCCGGTGATCGTCGACGCCGACACCGGCTTCGGCAACGCGCTGAACACCCAGCGCACCGTGCGCGCCTTCGAGCGCGCCGGCGCGGCAATGATCCAGCTCGAGGACCAGACCTTCCCCAAGCGCTGCGGCCACCTCGACGGCAAGGGCGTGGTGCCCGTGGCCGAGATGTGCGGCAAGCTCAAGGCCGCGCTCGACGCCCGCCACAGCGACCAGACCCTGATCCTGGCCCGCACCGACGCCGTGGCGGTGGAGGGCTTCGAGGCCGCGCTCGAGCGCGCCGAGGCCTACCTGGCGTGCGGGGTCGATGCGCTCTTCATCGAGGCCGTGCGCAGTCCCGAGCAAATGGCCACGGCCTGCGCCCGCTTCGCCGGGCGCATCCCGATGCTGGCCAACATGGTCGAGGGTGGCAAGACACCGGTGAAGAGCGCCGACGAACTCGGCGCCATCGGCTACCGCATCGTCATCTTCCCCGGTGGCACGGCTCGTGCCGTGGCCCACGCCCTGCAGCGCTACTACGCCAGCCTGCACACCCACCGCACCACCGCGCCGATGCGCGGGCAGATGCTGGACTTCGACGAGCTCAACGGCGTGATCGGGACGGCGGAACTGCTGGAGTTGGGCCAGCGGTATTGAGCCGGTGGCGCCGACGGTCGGTCAGGGGGTCACCTGCACCGGACCCGACAGGCCGCGGCGCGACAACCACCGGAAGACCGACTCCACCGAGACCGTCTCGATCCGGTCACTGAACCGCTTCTCGTTCGGGTGATCGTCGAAAGCGATGTTGGCGGCGGTCATGCGCGCGCCCAGCCTCGTCATCGCGGTGATGCGCAGCACCGCGGGCTCGAAGCCCGAGAGCTGCAGCCAGGCCTGGGCCTTGTCGCGGCTGCGGGCTTCGGGCGACTCGACGAAGGCGATGGTCTCGATGGCCCACTGGTTGCTCTGCTGGTAGCGCCGGGCCCAGGGGTAGGCCACCATGTTGTAAGCCGGTTCGTGCAGGACGGCTGCGCGTGCGTCGTCCCGCAGCAGCGCCAGCAAGCGCTCTTGCAGTGCCGGTGCCAGCACCACGAAGGCGGCCCGGTACTCGAACATGTCGTCCAGGAAGAACTCGCCAAGGCCTTGCCGAAACAGATCGGCGCGGCCGCTGCCGCACTCGTTGAGCTTGTGCACGACGCGCCACACCGTGCCGTCACGGTAGGCGAGGCCGAGATGGCTCCAACGCAGTCCGTATCGGCTCAGATCCTGCCCGGCGCGCGCCAGGACGACGACCTTTGCGCCGCTGTCATCGAGGGCCCGCGCCGCCTGCTCGGCCAGGGCCAAGCCGCGTTGCACCGAGGCGACGTCCGGCATGCGGGCGGCGCAGGCACGCCCGGCATGGGCGGGCAACGCCAGTGCGAGCAGCAGGGCGACCAGCGCCGCCGCGAGCGCGCCGGCCCGGCGGCCCAGGGGGCGGAAGGAAGACGGGCTCATCGGGCCTGCCTGCGGGTATCGCGCCTGCCGCTCATCGGGTCAGGCGCTCGTGGTGCAGCAGTGCCCGGCCGATCTCGTTGGGCACGAGGGCGACGACCTGGCCTGCCACGGACAGCACCCACCCAGCGGAGAGGGCGGTCACGGTGACAGCGGTGCCCACCCCCACCGAGACGCCGCCAGCCACCTGACCGGAAACCTGCAGGCTCAGGCGCGCGCCGTCGCTGGCCCGCTCGAGCACCCAGGTCGTGGCTTGCGATCCCGCGTCCACAGCCACGACCGTCAATGCCGCTCCCGACACCAGGAACCCTACCGGGATCGCCGCGGAAAGCGCCACCGGCAGCATCGACAGCGCGCTGGCCTCGGAGGCGCGGTTCTGGGCCTGGGCCTGTGGTGCCAGCAGGGCCAGCGCCAGGCCCCATGCCAGCAGTGGCTTGACGCCGGTCATCGACCGCCCCTCGAGATGGCCCGTAAAAAGGTCTTGGGTCACTTCCTCACTCCCGTGTGGCAGAAGGTTTCATGATGCCAGATCAGTGCTGTGGGATCTCATGGATATACGAAGCCTTCTCGGTAGATACGATCGGTATCGTTTTGGGATACTGAACCTGGATCCGGCAGTTGACCGCTTGTCTGCGCAGGCAAATGCTTGACCACGCTGAAGATTCCGCCTGCGGCCTGCTTCACCCCGGGGGTGAGACCGCTGCACACCCGATCGAGCCGCCCTCGACCGCGCCAGCGGCGTTGCGCATCCTCGCCATGGCACAGGCCATGGCTGCGGTGCGCGCCTTGCCGGCACGGCCGATGATGACCCGCTCGGGCGCGCCCAACTGCCGGATCTAGGCTGAATTGGACCTGTCATGAGTGAATCCCATCCCTTCGTCCGTGTGGTCAAGGCCGAGCTGCGAAGCCGGGGCATGACCTATGCGCAGCTGGCGCGCGAACTCGGCCTGGCCGAGAGCACGGTCAAGCGCATGATGGCGCGCGGTGAGCTGTCGCTGACGCGCCTGGACGCGATCCTGGCGGTCTTGAAGCTCGATGCCACAGACCTGGCCCGGCAGGTTGTCGAGTCGGCTCCTGTGGCGCGGGAACTGTCGCCGGAACAGGAGGCCGCGGTCGTGGCCGATGCGCGGGTGCTGCTGGTGGCGATATGCGCCCTGGGCCAGTGGCCTGCGCAGCGCATCCTCAGTCACTTCACCCTTTCCCAGGCCGAATTGACCGGCTGCCTGACCCGGCTGGACCGGATCGGCTTTCTCGAGCTGCGCCCGAACGACCGGTACCGGCTGCGGGTGGACCGCGCGTTTCGCTGGCGCGCCAACGGGCCGGTCATGCGATTCTTCCGGCATGAAGCGGCTGCCGATTACTTCGCGGCCGACTTCGGGGGCGCGGGCGAGATGCTGATGATGGTGCACGCCCAGGTGACGCCGGCCCAGGCCGCGGTCTTGAACGACCGCCTTCAGCGCGTCGCCCAGGATTTCGTCCGTCAGCAGCAGGTCGAGGATGCGCCAGGTGAGTCTGCCCAGGTCGACTACACGATGCTGTTGGGCATGCGGTCCTGGATCTTCGGGCCCTTCCGTCAGTGGCTGAGACCGCCCTCGCCAAGGCAAGGCACCGGCTGAAGCGGCGGGGCGGACTCCCGCGTGCGGGTCGGTACCGCGCGTCGACCTGTGCGGCAGCCTGCACCGGCGCGGACCACCTCAGCTGTTCTCGAGGAAGAAGTCCACCATCCGCGCGATCTGGCCGCGCATCATCTCGCGCCCTTGCACGGTACGGCACCCGCAGCGCTGCGCGAGCGCCAGGAGCGGCGTCATCTCGGGCTTGACGATGGCGTCGAAGACGACCAGTGCTTCGGGCAACCTGTCCACCTCGATGGGCAGGCGCGGATCGCCCAGCATTCCGACCGGCGACGCGTTCATCAGCACGTCCATGCCGTCGACCACGGGGGGGCCGAGCTCGACCCGTGTGCCGGGGCTGATCCTGCGCACGGTGTCGGCCACGCGCGCGCCGCGTGTCGCGTCCAGGTCGTGCAGGCGCATCAGCGCGGGCTGCTGGCCGGCCACCGCCGCGGCGATGGCCGAGCCCGCGCCGCCCAGGCCGACGAGCATCACGCGCTGCCCGGCCAGGGGCAGGCCGCGGCGCCGGAAGGCCTCCACGCAGCCGCTGCCGTCGAAGATCTCGCCGACCCATGCGCCCGCGCGTGTGCGCTTCAGCGCATTGATGGCGCCGATCTGCTGCGCCTGCGGGCCCAGCCGTGAGGCCAGCCCCAGGGCCCGGGCCTTGAAGGGGATGGTGAAGACCAGCCCGTCCAGGTTGGCCAGCCGTTGCAGCTGCGGCATCACCGCGTCGAAATCCGGCTCGCGCACGTGCAGCGGCAGCAGCACCGCATTGGCGCCGCGCTGCTGCAGTTCCCAGGTGATCATCTCGGGCGAGCGCACCTGCTCGATCGGGTCGCCGACGATGCCGTACAGCCGCGTGCGGCCGTCGAGGAAGCTGACCTGGTCGGTGGCCGGGGGCTGCGTCATGTCTGCCGCTCCCACCTCTGCCGCAACGCGGCCCAGCCCGGGGCCCCGAGCCGCCGCAGCGTGGCCATGTTGGTCTCGTAGATCGCCTCGGCCTCGGGGAAGGCGGCCACCGCGCGGTCGATGCTGGCTTCGCGGAGCAGGTGCAGCGTGGGGTGGGGCGAGCGGTTGGTGGCGTTGGTGATGTCGTCTGCCGCGGTGCCCTCGAAGCGGTAGTCGGGGTGGAAGCTCGCGACCTGGATCTCGCCCTCCAGGCCCAGGTCGGCCACCACCTCCTCGGCCACGCCGAGGAAGTCGTTGAAGTCCTCGAAGTCGGTGAAGACCTTCGGGTGCACGAGCAGCGTGGTCTCGAGCTGCGCCGCCGGCTGGCGCGCCAGGCGCTGCAGCTCGGCCGCCAGGTCCGCGAGCAGCGCCGCCGGGTCCTCGGCCGCGCTCTCCACGTAGCGCACCAGGTCCTTGACCTGCGGCGCCTTGGCGAAGGGGCACAGGTTCAGGCCGATCACGGCGTGCTCGACCCAGGCGCGGGTGCGGGCGAGGGCGGGGGTGTCCTGGGGGGTGTCGGGCATGGTGGGAGGATTCTGCGCCCGGGATGCGCGCTGGACGCGCCCGACCGCTTCCGAATTGCAGCAATTCTGCTAATCTGCGAGCCATGAGAGCCACCGTCACCCTCACGAGCCGTGGCGTCGTCACACTGCCGGCCAAGCTGCGCGCCGCGCTGGGCTTCAAGGCCGACGACGCGCTGATCGCCGAGGCCACGCCTGAAGGGCTGTTGCTCAGGCCGGCCTTGACCTTGCCGGTCGAGATGTACACGCCGCAGCGCGAGCGGGAGTTCGACGCCGCCGAGGCCGACCTGGCCGCCGGCTTGGCGCTGCGTGACCGTGCCGCGGCGGCACCCGCGCGCCCGGCGGCGCCGGCAGCCCCCGGCACCCGGCGCAAGGCTGGGCGCTGAACCCGGAGCGACTCCCTGCTCCCCCCGCGCCAGAGCCCCACACAAGCAGGCACTGAGCGCCTCGGGAGCTTCCCGGCGCTGCGGTGACCCCGAGATGCGCATCTTCCTCGACGCCAACATCCTGTTCTCGGCCGCCAAGTCCGACGGGGCGGTTCGCCGGTTGCTCGGCATGCTCGTCGACGCCGGGCACACCTGCTGCGTGGACGACTATGTGGTCGCCGAAGCGCGGTGCAACCTCGCCCGCAAGGAGATGCAAGGGCTTGCGGCGCTGGAGGCCTTGCTGCCGCGCCTGGAAGCCGCGGCGGCCGAGATGCCGCGTGGCTCCCCCGACGCGCCATGGGCCTGGCTGCCCGAGAAAGACCGTCCCGTCCTCGCCGGCGCCATCCGCCTGCGTTGTGACGCATTGCTGACG
>CAIRBF010000077.1 GCA_903876715.1 uncultured beta proteobacterium | reverse complement strand
GGTGACGAACTCTGGGCCTTCAAGGCGCAGTGGCAGGATGAGCTGAGCCGACCGGACCGGCGCGCGGGCTACGTCATCTGGCGAGGGAGCCAACCGGTGGCGCACATCCTGACGGCGCTGGAGCGCCTGGAAGGCCGCGCCGCGGTTCCTGCCGACGATGATGTGCGTATTGACGACGACGAGATCCAGATCCCGGCATTCCTTCGCAAGGATGCGGACTGAGGTGACGATGGGATCGGTTCAAACAGGGCGTTCCGGTACGCTGCATCGCAGCAGGCCGGGCCCCTACGCCGCCAGCAGGGCGCACCGCGGAATGCGGTTCAGTTCTTCCCTGAGGTCTTCCTTGGCCATCGCGATGTCGTAGCTGGCCTGGCCGCGCAGCCACCAACCGTCGCTCAGTCCGAAGTAGCGGCACAGACGCAGGTCGGTGTCTGCCGTGATGCCACGCTTGCCGGCCACGATGTCACCGATGCGCTGCGGCGGAACCCCGATGTCCTTGGCCAGGCGGTACTTTGTCAGGCCCAGAGGCTTCAGGAATTCCTCCTCGAGCATCTCGCCCGGCGAGACGGGCAGCACGGTGCGCATGATTCGGTCCCTTTCAAGGTCAGTGATAGTCGGCGATCTCGACGTCGCAGGCGCCGTCGGGTGTCCAGACGAAGCACACCCGCCACTGCTCATTGATGCGGATGCTGTGCTGGCCGCGCCTGTCACCCGTCAAGGCCTCAAGGCGGTTGCCGGGCGGCACCTTCAGGTCCTCCAGGACGGCGGACCAGTCCAACTGTGCGAGTTTGCGCAGGGCAGGGCGTTCCACGTTCACCCAACGCCGCACCCTGCGGCCCTCGAACAGCGCCTGTGTGTCCTTGCACCTGAAGCTCCTGATCGGCATGCATCGATATTAACGTAGTGCGTTCATAGTCTGCCGTCCGAAACGGGCCGATCCACCGATGCCCGCCTCGCAGAAGACATTGTGTTCCATCCCATCGGCCGTCCCCTCGGCACCGATGACGCCTGCGTAATGGGTCCGGCTGTGCAGGCAACGTGGTTCCCTCTGCCGGTGAGCACGTCCACAAGCGCGCAATGGCTGTGATTCCGTCCAGATCACCTGGTGAGCCACCCACCTTGCAGACTCTGCTCGAACGCCGGCACGCCCCGAAAGCCACAGTCGGGGGTCAGCGCCGCACAACGCGTTCTTTCAGAGACGGACAGAAGCCAACAAATGACCGCACAGTTTGGCGAGCACCTGCGCTACCAGGGCGAGGACATAACCATGGCCACCGAGCCCCTGGAGGATTACTTCGCCCTGGGCGGCGAGCGACCGTCGTCCGGGTCCCTCTGCACCGCGTTGTGGCGTGGCTACCTTGGCAGTTGGGAGATCGTGGGCAACAGGCTGTACCTGGTGGGCCTGAATTCCTCGCCCTTCGGGGATGAGCCCATACCGCTCGAGCGCCTGTTCCCAGGCTACGGTGACCGGGTCTTCGCGCACTGGTACAGCGGTACGCTGCGGGTGCCTCAGGGCCGTCAGTTGGTCTATGTGCACATGGGCTACGCCAGCACCTACGAGCGCGACCTGATGCTGCAGATCGAGCGCGGTGTGCTGCGTGGCACCTGGGTGCGCCACAACGCGCAGGGGGCGGGC
>CAIRBF010000076.1 GCA_903876715.1 uncultured beta proteobacterium | reverse complement strand
GGGCTCGGGACGGCGGGCAACGCGCTGGAGGTGGACGTGGACACGCTGCAGGGCAGCGTGGGCGCGGGCGGCGCGCACCTGGTGGACGACGACGAGCTGCTGGTGGGTACGCTCAGCAGCGGCGGCGCGGTGAACCTGGAGACGAAGACGGCGGGCCGGGACCTGGTGCTGGAGTCGATCTCGGCGGCAGGGCAGGTGGTGACGCTGAAGAGCGCCGGGTCGGTGCTGGACGGAGATGCCGCGGGCACGGACGATCGGGACGTGCGGGCGGCGACGCTGACGATCACGGGCGCGAGCGGGCTGGGCACGGCGGGCAACGCGCTGGAGACCCAGCTCGACAGCCTGCTTGCGGTGGTCGGCAGTGGCGGGGTTCATCTCGCCGAGACCGACGACCTGACCGTGCGTGATGTGGCGAGCGACGGCACGGTGGACATCCGTGCCGGGCAGGCCGGCTCGGTGCTGGCGATCGAATCGCTGGTGGCGGCAGGGCAGCGCGTGGTGCTGGGCAGCGGTGGCACGATCGTCGACGGTGATTCGAGCGGGTCCGACGATGAGGACATCGTGGCGGGTTCGCTGGAACTCCTGGCTGCGGCCGGGGTCGGCACGACGGCGTCGCGAATCGAGACCAATATCGACGAATTGCGGTCGAATACCGGCACGGGCGGACTGGCGCTGGAAGAGACCGACGACGTTCGGGTGGTCAGCAGCGAAGGCGCCGGAGGTGTGGACCTGACGGTGCCCAAGGGCAACTTCGTGGCCGACGAGCCGCAGACCTTCACCAGTCCGGTCAAGGTTCAAAGTGCGAGCGTGGAGGTGACGGCGCCGCTGTCGGGCTCGGTCATCGAGGTGACCCCGCCGACGCCAGACCCGAATGCACTGCTCCTGCCGCTGGTCGTTGGCACGCCGGTGATCGACCGCACGCCGACCCAGGGCATCTTCATCGACGGCGATGAGGTGGCCCAGCTCGAGTTCGACGACATCGTCTTCGGCGGGGGAGAGGCGGGCCAGCAGGTCTGGCTCCAGACCGATCCGGCGAATTCGCAGGACGAACTGGTCTTCCGCGGGCGGCTGACGGTGGAGACTCCCTTCGGCGTGACGCGGCTGGCTGGGCGTATCGAAGGCGTGGGCATGGCGATCCAGGGCCGTGGTCACACGACCTACCTCGATGGAGCGGACGTCCTGCACACCCGCGACGTCACGATCGACGACGCGATGATCGTCAACGACGACTCGATCATCGAGGTGGCTGACGAGGACCTCTCGACGACACTCGTGTTGACGATCCAGGGTGACATCACGGTGCGTGCTGGCAAGACGCTGCAACTGCTGGCCGACGAGATCCGTTTCGCACCCCACTCGACACTGCAGCAGGCCCGCATCACGCTCGAGGCCGGCGCCACGCTGGTCCTGGGGGCCACGACCGTCACCGTCAACCAGGCGGTGTCCTTCGACAGCGAGGGCGGTCTTGTGCAGATGCGCGGAGCGCCTTCCTCGGTGAAGGCGCCGGCATCCGGTGGCGGCGCAGGCGCACTGGTGCCGGTCGTCGATTTCGTCCCGTCAGCCTTCGAGCCGAGCGCGGCCGCCCTGGCCGGCCGCATGGCGTGGTTGGCGGCGGACCAGGACGGCGATGCCGGGCTCGAGCGCCTCACGCTGGGCGATGACGCCGCGGCCGCGCGCCTGCGCGATCCCTCGCCCTGGACGGCGCTGCAGGCGCGTGGGACCGAGGTCGTCATGCGCGGCACCGTCGTCCACCTCGGGGACGTCGGTGGCGGCGCCTGGACCTTCACGGCCGAAACGGTGTTGCGCGCCGCCACGGGCGATGTGCAGCTGCACGTCGACTTGGGCGCTGCGTCCGGCCTGTCCTTGACAGCGCAGCAGGGCAGCCTGGTCATGGATGCCGACACTGCGATCGATGCCGGTCTGGCGGTGGCCCTCGCCGCCCCGGCCGGGATCACCTTGGCGGTGATCGAGTCCGACCAGAGCATCGACGTGGTGAGCACCGCGGGCGTGATCCGGGCGGTGGGTGCCGTCCCGGGGGGCACGCACCTTCGTGCGCCGTGGGTGTCGATCCACGGTGACGGGCTGGCACTGGCCGATACGGCGTACGTGCCGGTGGCCGATGCCGGTGCCGTCCAGGCCTCGGCGATCCGGGGAACGACCTTCGAGAGCCGGGGCGACGACGGCAGGATCGTCTACCAGCTTGTCAGCGCCGGTATCGTTCGTGACCAGTTGCGCATGGCCGACGAAGGCGCGAGCCGCGTGCTGGTGGCGCGACAGGAGCTGGTTTCGGGCGCAGGCCAGATCGTTGAAGGCCGGCCGGTGTCAGCGGTCTACGCCCGCCCGCTCGACGCGGCGCCCGACGGGTCGGTCTCGGTGCTCGCAGCCAGCGGATCGGCGGCGTCGCGCTACCTGGGCGGCCCGGCCCCTGCTGCGGCCGGCAGTGTGGTCTTCGCCATGGCGGGACAGGCAGGCGACGGTCTGTCGCTGAGCGATCTTGCCTACGGCTTCGGTGGGTTCGACGGTGGCACCACGCC
>CAIRBF010000075.1 GCA_903876715.1 uncultured beta proteobacterium | reverse complement strand
CGCCGGCCGAAGGTCTTGGCCGTCATGCCGATCAGGCGCTGCAGCGTCACCGTGCTCACCATCAGCGGCTGCTTCCACGTCGTCTGCTGCGCGTAGCGGGCGTCGTAGTGGATCATGGCCGAGTTGACGGTGTCGAGCGCCTCGTCGACGTTGTCCTGCTGGCTCACCGTGACGCCGGGACGGTGGACGAAGCGCTGCCCGGGCTGCAGGTGCGCGGGCGCGAGGCCGAAGGTCTCCCGGTAGAGGCTGGGGCCGGCGATGTAGAAGTTCGTGTGCATGGGTGAATGACTCATGAGAATTGCTTGTATGGCCTGCTCAGACCTCCGTTCGCACTGAGCTTGTCGAAGTGCCCGTCAGGGGCTTCGACAGGCTCAGCCCGAACGGATCCAGGCTCAGTCCGAACGGGTCCACGCTCAGTCCGAACGGGTCCACGCTCAACCCGAACGGGTCCACGCTCGGCCTGAACGGTTCCGTGCTTCGCCTGTACGGTTCCGGGCTCAGCCCGAAGGGTTCCGGGCTCAGCCCGAAGGGTTCCGGGCGCCGCCTGAATGGATCTTCTTCGAACACTGCGGGCCGGCAGGGCCATGGGAGGAACTCGGGGTCAGCGCGCGAGCAGCGCGCGCGCCTGCTGGTAGATGGGTTCGTCGACCATGCGCCCGTCGACCTGGCAGGCGTTGCCGGCGCAGGCCTCGTAGGCGGCGACGATGCGGCGCGCGGCCTCGCGCTCGGCGGGGCTGGGGCCGAAGCATTCGAGGATGGGGCGCACCTGGCGCGGGTGGATGGCGAGCTTGCCGTGGAAGCCCAGGGCGCGGGCGCGCAGCGCCTGCTCGCGCAGGCCGGGCTCGTCGTCGATGGCGATGTGCTGCACGTCCAGCAGCGCCAGCCCGGTGCCGGCGGCGTCGACGACGAGGCTGGAGCGCGCGTGCAGCAGCGCCTCCCAGGTGTCGGCGGCGCCGAGTTCGGCGCGCAGGTCGGCGCCGCCGAAGCCCAGGGCTGCGAGCGCCGGGTGGGCGCGCGCGATCTCTTGCGCGCGGCGCAGCCCGGCGGCGGATTCGATCAGCGCGCACAGCTGCCAGCCGGGCGCGCGCCGCAGCAGGTGCCCGGCTGCCCAGCGCAGCAGCGCGGCATCTTCCACCTTGGGCAGCATCAGCCAGCCCGCAGCCGGCAGCGCGGGGGCGTGGGCGAGGCGGTGCAGGTCTTCCAGGCCGGCGGCGGTGTGCGGGTCGTTCACGCGCAGGCAGATGCG
The DNA here is from genome assembly GCA_903876715.1 of uncultured beta proteobacterium. Lineage (GTDB taxonomy): Bacteria > Pseudomonadota > Gammaproteobacteria > Burkholderiales > Burkholderiaceae_C > Rubrivivax. The sequence goes on along the minus strand of CAIRBF010000075.1, from coordinate 370 downwards.
CTGCGGCGTGGCGCGCGCGGTCTCGCCGGCCAGCCAGGCGAAGGCCGCGTCGCGCGCGCTGTCCTTGGCATCGGCGCCGACGCCGTCCTCCAGGTCGAGCACGATGCCCGGCGCGCCGGCCTGCAAGGCCTTGTCGAAGCGCTCGGGCCGGTGCGCGGGGCAGAAGAGCAGGGTGGGTGGGCGGTGGTTCATGCAGGATGACGCGTGGGGCGGAGGTCAGGATTGGCGCCGCAGCACCGAGGTGAACACATAGCGCCCCTGGGGCGCGAGCGAGGTGGCCATCAGCACCACGGCGCCGTCGCGCGTGCGGTACCAGCGGCGGGTGCGCAGCGCGGGCGTGCCGGCGCGCACGCGCAGCGCCAGCGCGGCG
>CAIRBF010000074.1 GCA_903876715.1 uncultured beta proteobacterium | reverse complement strand
TTCGTTGGCCATGCCTACCTGAAGGGTCCGCAGGGCGTCATCGACGGCCGCGTGGCGCCGCCCTCGCTGGGCGCCGGCGCGGCCGACGACCTCCTATGGCACTGGGACGACCAGGGCAGTCCGCGTGACCAGCTCTGGATGTCCGAGCGCGGCGTCGCGCGCATCGCGAGCCTCGAGGGCATGGACCCGGTTGCCACGCGCTGGCAAGGAGACGACCTGATCGATTTGCGCCAGCAGGTGAACAACCTGGGGTTGATCCACCTGGCAGCCGGTGCAGGCAGCAACACCCTCCATGGCAGTGCGGGCAGCGACCATATCCATGTTGGCTACCAAGTGGACGGCCACGGCGCAACTGCAGCCAGCGGCGCGGCTGTCGACACCATGCACGGCTGGGATGCGCGCCGCGCTGGCACGCAATGGGTTGATGCACCGGACACGGGCGACTTGACCCATGACCGCCTGACGGTGGCTGCCGGCTCTACGCTGTTCGTCGGCAGCCTGGCCGGCATGGTGGCCGAAGACGCCGCGCGCTGGGATGGCGGTGACCGTGTCGACCTGCGTCACCACGTCGACAACCTGGGCACGATCGTCGTCTGGACTGGCAACGGTACCGACTTCGTCTTCGGCAGCGGTGGCGTCGAGCACCTGTACGGCGGCAGCGGAGCCGACCACCTCTACGGCGGTGCAGGTGCCGACGTCTTCCACGTGGGTTACGCGCCGCCGCAGGCGGCTTCGGCGGTTGCGGCGGCCGAGTCGCAGGTCTGGGACTGGCAGAACAGCATCGACGCGCTGCGCATTTCGCCGGACAGCGCCGCCACGATCCGCGGCCTGCAAGGCCACGACCTGCGTCCGCAGGTGAGCGGCACCGACCGCTGGGCGGGCAGCGACGTGGTCGATCTGCGCGGCGCGCAGGTGGTGAATCTGGGCAAGGCCATCGTCAGCACCTATGCCGGCGACGACACGGTGTACGGCTCGGCAGGGGTCGACTGGGTCAACGCCGGTGCGGGCGACAACCGCCTGGACCTGGGCGCCGGCGGCGCGGACCGGGTCTACATCGACAGCTTCCTGACCCGTACCCAGGTCAGCGGCTTCGACACGGGCGACCGCCTCTACCTCGACCAGCGCCTGTTGGAAGCCTTCATCACGGGGCGGCAGGTCAATCTGCCCGCAACCCACAGCATCACCTCCGCGACGGACGCGCGCACCGGCGCCGCGCTGCGGGCGGGCCAGGACTATGACGACGGCCGCTACGCGTTGTCCGAGACGATCTTCAACTCCACGTTCAACAGCATCATCGACAGCTACGGCGCGAGCCCCCGCGACCCCGACTACGCGAGCGACGTCGCGAACGGCTTCCTCGCCTACGGCTGGCAGTCCAATGGCGCGTGGAACAACGCCGTCTACGACGCGGCCTACAAGCCCAACACCTACGGCGCCGTGGTCGGGGCGGGCACCGCGATGCTGGCCACCGGCAACGGCCTGTCGGCCATTCCCATCGTCGGCCCGATCCTGGCGATTCCGCTGTGGGTACTGGGTTCGTTGACGATCGTCGATGGCGTGGTGAACCAGAAGCCCTACCTCAACGCCGAGTACCGTATCGGCGGGGTGGGTGGCGTGCTCGACGATGGGGCGTCGCTCCTGGCCGCGAGCAGGGCGCCGGGCTCTACCGACGGGGCCTGGGATGCCACGAGGTTCCTCGACTTCTTCGACGTCGCCCTCAACTCCCCCGGCCGTTATGCGCCGTCGCTCGAGGTCGTGGGCCACCACGCGCAGTTCACGGGCGGCAACCAGACGCTCGGTGTGGGCGGCGTCAATGTCGGCTCCATCGCGACGATGAACAACCAGCTGACCGGGATCGCGAGCTTCCTCGTGCTCACCAACGGCAGCGAGTCTTTCGTCTACCTCGTCGCCTCGCAGGACAGCCTCATCCAGAACAACGAAGCGCGCCTGATCGCGCAACTCAACGGGGTGGTGTCGGCTGAACAGCTGGTGTTGTTCGACGGTGCCGTCGATCCGGAGTACCGGCGCTATTTCGAGAACGCCGTCGAGTTGCCGGTCTTCCCCGCGACGCCCTCGATCGACCTGTTGACGCTGACCCCGAACGCCGGGCGGCAGGTCCTGCACGAGGTCCAGTACACGGACGGCTCGCAGAAGGTCATCCGTTACGTGACGACGGCCGACTATGACGCGAACAAGGCCGCCTATGGTCCGATCCAGCAGACCTACACCGACAGCAGCAACCTCGCGGTGACCCTGCGCTTCGACAAGGACCTGATGCCGCCCCAGGACTCGCTGACCTTCCTGGTCAACGGCGTGGCGGTCCAGGCTGCCAGCCTCACGCGCATCGACGCCCAGACCTACACCGCATCCTTCACGGCAGCGGCCGATGGCTTCATCGGTTTGCAGGCGGTGGTGGTCAACACCCAGGAGTTCGAGTCGCAGGGCGCCAGCAGTTTCGTGCTAGACACCACGGGGCCCGACCCTGCCCAGCTGCGAGTGGCCGACGCCGGCGAGGCCCTGGTCGTCACGTCCAACGAGCCCGGCACGGCGCAGGTCGGCACCGAAAGCAGGGCACTGGACAACCTGAATGCGCGGCAGGTGCAGTTCGCCCTCAGCGCCTCGGGCAGTCCGGTGCTGGAGTCGATCGTGTTCCGGGACATCTTCGGCCGCGCCGTGGTGCTCGACAAGGTGTTCCGGGGCTCGGCGTTCTCGGACGTCGCGGTCCTCGACAACGACGTCGGATTCGTCTTCGGATTCGATGGGGACGACGCGATCGCCGCGGGCCAGGACGGCGTGTCGATGTACGGCGGCACGGGCGCGGACACCCTCGTCGGCGGCGCAGGCGCCGATCGCCTGAGCGGCGGCGCAGGCGCGGACACGCTGAACCTGCTGTCCGGCAATACCGGCGGCGCGACCGACGTGGTCACATGGCAGCTCGCGCGCGGGGTCTCCAATGCGTCCGACAGCAGCGCTGCCGCGCCTGACAGGGTCTACGGTCTCGACGCGGTGGACCGGCTGTTGATTGCCGTCAGCGGCAGCGACCAGTTCGACGCGGCGACGCAGGTCCTGCCGGTCAGTGTCGAGACCCTGTTGGACGGCTACCTGTACGGGAGTGGCCCCACCAACGAGACCTTCACCCGGCTGCGCGTCGATGTCGACCGGGATGGCAACTCCACAGGCCCGGCCGACCTGGAGGTCCTGGTCCACGGCACCCACAGCCGTCAGGACCTGCTGGCCCAGATGCTGTTCGATGTCTCGGGCACGGACCAGGCCGATGCGCTGGCCGGCAGCGCGGGCGACGACGTGCTGAATGGCGGCAAGGGTGGCGATGCCCTGCATGGCGGTGTCGGCAAGGACCAGCTCAACGGCGGCGACGGTGACGACGTCCTCACAGGCGGCGGCGGTGCAGACCGGATGGACGGCGGCGTGGGCCGCGACACCTTCGTGTTCGTCGCCGGCGACAGCACGAGGAGCGACCCCGACAGCATCGCCGGCGTCGATCTGGGCACCGACAAGGACCTGCTGGACTTGCCGGGCGCTGTGGCTGTCCCGACCGACACCGCCGGACGGGCCGATGGCGCCGACGCCGGCGGCATCGCGTCGCACAGCGTGATCGCCGGTCTGGCCAGCTTCTTCGATGGCGACGGCAAGGCGCTGGTGTCGGGGACGCTGGATCCCGCCAAGGCCATCGCGTATCTGGACGCGAACCTTGCCGATGCGATGGTGGTGGGTTTCCTGGCCGGCAACGACGCCTATGTGTTCCACCAATCGGGCACGCAGGACACCCTGGTCCAGCTGTTTGCCTCGGCCACCCTCGAGGGGCTGACCACCCAGGCGGGTTCGACTACCCCCAACCACCTTTTCATCGCCTGAGCCCATGAACCCATCGACGACCTCCCCGCCTGCTTGGCGCATCGCGAGGCTGGGCCCGCTGGCTGCGGCCGTCCTCGTCCTGGGGGCCTGCGCCGGCGGCGCGCTGGTAGGCCCTGCGCCTTCCGAGCCCGCGCCGCAGATCGTCAAGCTCGGCGCGCGCGACGCGCAGGGGCGTGATTACATGATCTGGGACCGACCGTCCTCCTTCGGCCCGGTGCCGCCGGCGCTGCGCGCTGTCGGCGACCTGAGTTGCATGCGCTCGAACCTCCAGACCCGCGCAGAGGGTTACCACCCGGCGGCCCGAGGCCTGGACGGGCGGACCTTGCCGGGCGGGGGTTTCTTCTGCCAGCTGCCGGTTCGGGGCCGTTCGGCCGCCGTGCCGCGCGTGGTCAAGGTCGGCGACCACGTCGGCTGGGACCTGCCGGGCAACTTCGGCCCGATCCCCGAAGGCCTGCTCGAGCGCGGTCGGCGCGACTGCGAGGCCCGGCAGCCCGGGTCGCAGCCGCTGGGGTACCACCCTGCGCCGCTGGGGGAGGACGGTCGACCCATTGCGAACGGTGGCTTCCTCTGCCTGACCCCCTGAACGAATGCTTCCACTGCACCACTCACGGAGAAAACCCATGTCCCATACCCAGACCGCACGCGCCGCACGCCTGCGCAAGACCGCGATGGCTGTGGCCGTCCTGGGGCTGCTCGCCGCGCACGGTGCGCGGAGCGAAGAGTTCAATACGGCGACCTTCGGCACCTCCATCACCAGGAACCTGTCAACGAACTCGCTGGACCTGATCTACGCCGTTGACAACGATGCACCTGACAACAGCACCACCGCGGGGACCTTGCGCCTGTCTGCCGGCGTGTGGCTGACAGGGCAGAACATCAGCGGCGTCAGCACCGAGCAGGGACTGGCGGTGTTCTCGCGGCAGGTTCGAGACTTCACGAACAGCGGCTCCACCATCGACCAGTACTCGCTGGTCAACAGCACGCTGGTGCTCGAAGGCAACAACTCGATCTCGGGCCTCGTGGGTGTGCGCGTCAACCTGGACAACAACGGTGGCGGAAACTTCTACGGCAGCTACGTGGCCGATCCGATCGCCCGTATCGACGTCAATGGTCCGAACGTCGTCTTCAACCGCTCGCTGTTCGCCCAGCGCATCGACCTCAACCAGGGGGCTGCGGTCGATTTCCTGGGGCAGATCGGCGACGCCAACAACAATACCGTCCTCGACTACAAGGGCAACAACGCCAGCGTCACCCTGCGCGGCGGCCAGACCCTGTTCGGCAGCATTGTCAACAGCACGTCGGCGGTGGGCGACAAGACGAACGGCTCGCTCATCCTTTCGGGCAGCGGCACCGTCACCGGGTCGATCGGCAGCGCCGACTCGGGCCTGTCCTTGATCCGGCTCGACGGTTCGGGCAGCACAGTGCTCTTCGGTGGCAGCGTCACCGCCGACCATCTCGACTACCAGGCCTCGAGTGCGGTCACGGTCCAGGGGTCGCTGCGCATGAACGCCGACGCTGCTCCGGGGGCACGGCACCAGGTGAGCTTCAACCAGACCGATGGCCTGCTGACGCTGGTGGGCGGGGACCTGACCGGCTTGGCAGGTTCCCCGGTCGCCACGACGAGCGTCGACGGTCGCGGCACGCTGCGCTTCGCCGGCACCGGAGCCGTCCAGACGGTGACGGGCGACGTGGGCGCGCAGGGCCTGCGCGTGGCGCGCTTTGACGTCGGCAACGTGGGCGTCGAGAACGCTGCCACGGTCGTCATGGACGGCAACCTTCACGCGGTGGCGGTGTCGCTGAACAACAACGCGGTAGCCGCGCATTCGCGCTTGACGCTCGCGTCTGGCCGCAGCCTGCGGGCGGACGCGCTCAGCACCGACGCGAACGGCATGGGCGAACTGGTGCTGTCCGGCGGTGTGCAGACCGTGGATGCGCCGGTGGGCGCCGCCAATGCGCGCCTGTCGCTGGTCCAGGCCGGCGCCGCGGGCGGTGTGGCCACCTTCGAGGCCGGCGTCTTCGCCAATACCGTCGAGAACACCGCCACCGGTACCAGTACCTTCCGCGGCCCTGTCACCGCGACCGCTGTGAACGTGGCCGCCGGCACCAGCACGTTCGAGCAGGCCGTCTCGGCCACCAGCGTGGCGATCGGTACGGGATCGGGCAGCTTTCAGCAGAGCGTCACGACCAGCACGCTGGCCATTGGTGGCGGCTCGGGGACCTTCGGTGGCGCTGTCGGCGCCGCCACCTCTGTGGCTATCGGCGACGGTACCGGTACCTTCCATGCCGCAGTGACCTCGCCCTCGACGACGATCGCCCGCGGCACCGGCACGTTCAATGCCGTGACGACGACGAACCTGTCGTTCACGGACGCCGGCACGGCCCACCTCAACCAGGGGCTGACGGGCACGGTCGCCTTTGGCGGTCATGGCGCCACGGTCCAGCTCGGATCGGGCAAGACCATCACCGGCGCGATCACCACCACCACTGCCAACACTGGGGTCCTGAACGCGCGTGGTGACGGGGTGCTGAGGTCCACCGTCGGGGCCGCGGGCGCCAGCATCGCGCGCCTGAACGTGAACACGGTGGGGCAGAGCACGCCCAACGGCCTGGTCGCCGAGGCCTCGATCTGGGCTGGTCAGACCTCCTTGCAGAACGGTGGCACGCTGACGCTGAATCCGGGCGTCAACCTCACCGGCACGGACCCGGCCATCCCGGCCCTGGTCACCAGTGCCGACAACACCGGTACGCTGCGCCTGCTGGGTGCGTCGACTGTCACCGGACGTGTCGGCGCGCAGGGCGCTGCGATCGGCCTGATCGACGGCAGCACGAGCACGGCGCCCGTGACCTTCGACGGCGCGGTCGTCGCGCGCGTCATCGACCTCGGGATCGATAACAAGCCCGCCAATTTCAAGGGCACGGTCCAGGCGGCCGAGTTGCACGTCGGCGGCGCGCCGGGCCTGCCCGGGGTTGCGGTGACGCTCGAGAAGAGCGCGGCGATCGGGCGCCTGACCTACCGGGGCGACGGCCTGGTGCGCTCGCTGCAGGGCCTGACCGGGACGGTCGACTTCAACAACAAGTGGGGCGAGTTGCGTCTGGGCGACAGCGTCAACCTCGACACCGCGGCAACGCCTTTCGTCAATGCCGCCGAAGGCGTGCTGCGCTTCGAAGGCCACAGCACCGTCACCGGCGTGCTCGGTTCGGCTGCGACGAGCAGCGTCGCGAACCCGACGGATCGCCTGGCCGACGTCTACGCCGGCGCCAATGGCAAGATCGTCACCTTCAAGAACGACGTGCGACTCGGCGGCACCACGCTGCATGTCGAAGGAACCGGAACGGTCAACCTCGAGGGCAGCCTGTACGCTCCGCTGCAGTACGACGCCGACGGCCTGGTCAACGTCTCGAGCGGGCAGCAGATCGGCGCGGCGACAACGCAGGCTGCAGGCACGGGCACGCTGAATTTCATCGGCAACGCGACCACGGCGGCCCAGATCGGCACGGCCGCCAGTCCGCTGAAGGCGGTGAACTTCCACGGGCCGATGGCGGATGCCCGCGCCGCGGCCCCCTCGGCCGACCCGGCCACGGTCAGCATCGGCCACAGTGTCTACAGCCTGTCCACCGGCGTAGGCCACCCCGCGGCGAGCGACCCGGCGACCACGCTGGACATCACGCGGTCGGGCCTCTTCCTGGGAAGCTCCCTGACCTTGGGGCCGAAGGTGACGCTGAACACGGCGGGCACTTTTGCACGCACGGCGATCAGCGGTCGCGACAGCGTCACCTTCGCCCACACGCGCAACGCGGACGGCTCGCTGAGCGCGAACGCCCTCATCACCCGCTCCCAGACGGGCTCTGGCCAGATCGCGACCGCTGGCGCCACGCTGAATGTCGCCGTCAACGCCGTACCCTGGGACGCGGGCCATGGGGGAGGACGGGTGGACCCGACTGCCTCGAGCGGCCTGACGGGTACCTCCGGGTCGAGCCTGGTGATGACCGGCGCCGAGACGGTGAACGTGGCCCTTCTCAGCAGTCTGAGGAATGGGGCCAGCCTCTCCCTCATCGACACCGCCATCAACGCCGGCCCGGCTCAGACCGGTACGCTGAGCGACAACAGCCATGTGATCGACACCGTGCTCTCGCGCGGCGTCGACGGCGATCTGGTGCTCACTGTCTCGCGCGATGCCAATACCTATGTGGACAAGTCGGGCACGCTCGGCCACATCTCCAACCCGGCGGCCCGTCGCCTGGGGGCGATGGCTGCGGCAGGCACCGGCTACGACGTCGACCTGCAGTCGGTGCTCAACCGGCTGGACCTCGACCAGTGGGGCTACGGCAGCGATCGTGACAGCCTGGCGGTCCAGGTCAAGCGTCTTGCGCCCATTGCGAACCGCTCGTTCGACCGTGCCGCGCTGAACGCTCTGTCCATCGGTGTCGACCAGATCGCCACACGTCTGAAGGACCTGCGGACCGTGGAGGCCGGGCCTGACGGCCGTTCCTACGGCCTGTGGGTCCGCAACGGTATCGCCGACGCTCGGCAAGCCGGCGATGCCGATTCGGATGGGTTCACGCACGCCTACAGGGGCTTCACGCTGGGGGCTGACAGCCGTATCAATCCGCGTTGGTTGGCGGGAACTGCCCTTTCCTACGGGCGCACCAAGGTGGAGCAGAAGGGCTTCCGCCAGGGGGATGCAGGCACGATCGACACCGTGCAGTTCACCGCCTACTCGGCCTACGATCTCAACGAGAACTTCTACGCGGACGGCGTTCTCAGCGTGGCGCGCCAGGAGGTGGCGGGTCTGCGCACGGCAGCGATCGATCGGGTGGCGTCATTCGAATACGCCAGCCGCCGCGCCCATGCGCTGAAGATCGGTGTGGGGTATCGCCTGCCTGTGCCTCAGTCCAGCGTGGTGATCACGCCGCTCGTCACCGCCGAGGAGGGCCGCTCCAGCATGGCGGCGCACAGCGAGACAGGCGCCGGGGACATCGGGCTCGCGTTCGGGGAGCGCAAGTTGCGCAAGTCGGAATTCGGCGTCGGTCTGCGCTTGAACGCGACCCGGCAGGTGGCCGGCTTCGTGCTCCGGCCCGAGGTCGCGCTGTTGCGGGTGCGCGACAGGCGGGCTGTCGAGCCCGCCCAGGTCACGGCCCGGTACATCGGCGACACCTCGGGTTCGTTCGCCACCGACCTGTCCGCGGTGACGCCCATCGGCACCCGGCTGCAGTTGGGTGTGGGCGTGCTGCTGAGCAAGACCGGATCGATGACCCTGCGCTACCAGCGCGACGAGCGCAAGCTGTATCACTCGGACCGCGCCGACCTGATGCTGCGCTGGGACTATTGATCGGGGCAGCCCCGCCTGGCCTGCCGTTGGACCGGTGTCTGCGCTCAACGGTCCAGTGCGCCGACCTGTGCCACCGCGAGCGCGATGGCTGCGGCCACGCCGTCGACCACGGGTCGGCGGATGGCCTCGGCCAGCGCCGGGGCGAGGCCGGTGAGCCCGCCTGAGGCGAGCAGAACCACTTCAGCGCGGTCCCGCAGTACGGCGTCCCGCGCGCACTGCAGGATGCGCTCCAACGTGTCCTGCGTCCCGCCGGCTGCGGCGGCCACGCCGATGCCCGCCGCCCGCACCGTCGCGTGCGGACCGGCGCCATAGCGCTGCATGAGGGCGCGGATGCCGGGCACGGCGGCGTCGAAGGTGGTGACGATGGCCAGCCGGGCCGACACCGCCCTCGCCGCGGCGATGCCGGCTTCGCAGGTCCCGATCACCGGCGCATCGACGATGGCGCGGGCTCCCTCGAGCGCCAGATCGTCGAAGCAGGCCAGCACGTAGGCGTCAAAGCCCCCAGCCGCACGCTGCGCGATGTATGCGACAGCCTCTCGTTCGGCGTCTGCACGCTCGGCCGCGGTCTCGATGGAGAACGGTCCCCGCACCGGGTTGGCCACCTCCACCTGCACGCGCGCGGTTTCCAAGCCCGCCGCCGCCGCGCGAACGCGCTGTGTCACTGCCGGGTTGGTGTTGGGGTTGACGACCAGCACCTGACGCACGCGCGCCGGACCCGGTTGCGCCAGGGCCTTGCCCGTTGGCACCGCGCTCATCCGCCCGTCATCGACTCGGGCAGCCACAGCACGATCTGGGGCCAGGCGATCAGCAGGCCGACGAAGCCGATCATGATGAAGACGTAGGGCAGCGAACCGCGGACGACGTCGCCGAAACTGCCGCCGTCGCGCCGCAAGCCCTGCACGACGAACAGGTTCATGCCGACCGGCGGCGTGATCAGCGCGATCTCGCACATCACGACGATGAAGATGCCGAACCACACCGGGTCCACGCCCACGGCCACGACCATGGGCACGGCGATCGGCACCGTCAGCACCAGCATCGACATCGCGTCCATGAACATGCCCAGCACCACGTAGAAGGCCGTCAGCAGCGCCAGCAGCGTGTACGCGCTCAGGCCGAGCGAGCCCACCCACTGCGTGACCGCCTGCGCCGTGCCCAACATCGACAGCGTGACGTTCAGCAGCAGCGCGCAGACGATGACCAGCACCACCATGCCGGTGGTGCGCGCCGACTGGCGAAAGCAGTGCTCCATCAGCGCCAGGCTGAGACGGCCCTGGCGCCAGACGAAAAACAGCGCCATCATCACGCCCAGCGCCGCCGATTCGGTGGGCGTGGCCAGGCCACCGTAGATGCTGCCCATGACGACGAGGAAGACGGCCGCCGGCGGCAGCAGGTGGCGCAGCAGCCGCAGCTTGTCGGCCAGAGGCAGGTCGGGGGCGCTGTCGGCGGCGCCCGCGTCTCGGTGCGCGACCAGGATGTACAGCGAGAACAGCGCCGTCAGCAGCAGGCCCGGGATGACGCCGGCGATGAACAACTGACCGACCGACACATTGGCCAGCGAGCCATAGACCAGCAGGTTCACGCTGGGCGGGATCAGGATGCCCAGCGTCCCGCCGGCCGCCAGCGAACCCAGCGTGGCCTGCAAGGGGTAGCCACGCTGACCGAGCGCGGGCAGCGCCACCGTCGCGACGGTGGCGGCGGTCGCCACCGACGAGCCCGAGGTGGCCGAGAACAGCGCGCAGGTGCCGATGTTGGTGTGCAGCAGGCCGCCAGGCAGCCGGCCGAGCCAGACCGCGAGGACGTCGAACATCTTGTCGGCGATGCCGCTGCGCAGCAGGATCTCGCCCAGCAGCATGAACAGCGGGATCGCCGTCATCACCGAGTTGTTCAGCGTGCCCCAGACCACGCCGCCCATCATCTCGACCAGCGGCATGCCGAAAGCGAGATAGCCGCCGAACGTACCCACGAAAATGATGGCGAAGGCCACGGGCAGGCTCAGGAACATCAGGGCCAGCATCGCGGCGAAGCCCAGGGTCAGGACAAGAATGCTCATGTCAGTGGGTGCCGGTCAACGGCGCTCCAGGTCCTCGAGTTCGGCGCGCAGTTCGTCCTCGACGGTTTCGGGCCCGAGCTCGCGAGTGACGTCGTCCCAGCGGCCACGCGCCAGCAGCGCCAGCAGCCGCCACAGCAGCGCCAGCGCCGGCACGACGAAGGCGAGCATCGCCACCAGCCACACTGCCTGCGGGTAGATCAGCGGCGTGGCCCAGGGGGTCTGCGCGATCGACTGGTAGGCCTGCGTCTCGAGCACGGTGCGCACGCCGAAGATGGCCAGGAAGACGGCGAGCGCCGCGAGCGCGATCACGGCGGCCGCGTCCAGCACCGCCCGTGCCCGCGCGCCCATGCCTTGGTACAGCAGGTTGATGCGGATGTGCGAACGGTCGATCAGCGCCACCGCGAAGGCCAGCGGGGCCCCCACGGCGATTGCATAGCCCGACAGCTCGTCCACACCGCCGAGCGACACCGAGAACAGCTTGCGCACCAGTGTCTCCACCGTGACGGCTACCGACAGCAGCAGCATCATCACGCCGAAGATCAGGCTGGCGGCTCGGGCGTAGCCTTGCACGAGGGGCTCCCTTCAGCCTGGGTGTCAGAGGCCAGCGCCGACGGTGGCCTTCCACTCCGCCTCGCAGCCCGGGTTGACGGCGTTGCACTGACGCGCCCACACCGGCAACGAGCGCTCGGTCAGCGCGTTCTTCACCGTGGCCAGGTCGGCCGGCGTCACCGGCACCGTCGCCAGCTTGTAGGGCTTGCCCAGGGTGCAGGGCGTGGCGCCCGTGTTGCAGCGCATGGCGTCGTCGTACAGCTCAGCCGAGTAGGTCCAGATGTCCTTGACCAGGCCGTCCACCGCGGCCTGCAGCTTGGCCTGGTCGGCGGGCGACATCTGGCGCCAGGTGTTCAGGTTGATCGCGTAGCCGTTGACGGCCAATTGCAGTGCCAGCGGCAGCACCGTGGTGGCGGCCTCGGGCCAGCCTCCGGAATTGGCCGACGCCGGGCCGGTGATCGCGCAGTCGACGACGCCGCGCGCCAGTGACTGCTGCACCTCGCCAAAGGGCATGGGCACGCCCGTGGCGCCCAGGCCGGCGACGAAGTTGGCGCTGTTCTGGTCGCCGACGCGGACCTTCAGCCCCTTCAGGTCGGCCAGGCCCTTGATGCGCGGCTTGCAGAAGATGACCTGCGGGCCGGCCGGCCAGACGCCGAGCAGCTTGGCGTTGAAGTTGGCTTGCAGGCGCTTGTCGACGGTGGCGAAGTAGGCGGCCGTGTTCTTGCGTCCGGCCTCGAAGCTGGGGTTCAGGCCGACGAGGTCGAATCCCAGGATCGTCGGTTCGTCGCGGCTGACCTGCGGGCCGCGGATCGAGACGATGTTGAACAGCCCGGACTTCAGCACGCGCAGACCGTCGGTGTCGGGAATGCCCGCCACATCCACCGGCACGTACTGCACGTTGATGTTCAGCCCACTCGATGCGGCCAGCTTCTCGAAGAAGGGCTGCTCCTTGTTCTTCTGGATCAGACCCGAGCCCACGGGCTGGCCGAGGACCTTGAGCTGCAGCGGCTGGGCCTGGGCGGCACCCAGCGCGAGTGCCGCGGCGGCGGCGCAGAGGAGGCGGATGGACATGGCGGTTCCTTTCTTGACGGGATGTCGGACCCCGTGGCTTCGAGGCGGACCGACAGTGAAACGCAAGTTTCTTGCCAGCAAGCGTGAAACTATAGTTTCTTGGTGCGGGCTTCGCAAGCCGGTTTTTCTCAGGCCGGGTGGAGCCTCGGGATGGTGCATCGATGCGCCGACAACGTGCGCTTCGGCACGCGGGCGGTGCATCGTCCGGATCGGGGGTACGCTCATGCCAGGGGCCCGCAGCCGCCCCTGTGGAAGCACTTCAGAGCTCGTCCAGTGCCTCGTTCAGCGCCTCGATGCCGCGCAGCCTGGCGCGGCCGTCAGCGCCGGCCTTCTCGATCGCGCGCGTGGCCAGCAGGTGGCACACCGCGGTGACGGCGACGTGATTGAACAGCGGCCCCGGCGCCAGCGAATGGCAGCGGAAGTGCCACTGCGCGCCGGGCAGCAGCGGCACGCCTTCGTCGGTGATGTACAGCAGGCGCGCGCCACTGCGCAGCACCGCCTTCAGCAGGTTGTCCATCTGCGCGACGCGGCGGCGCAGACCGAAGACGACGACCAGATCTCGCGGCTCGATGCTCACGAGATGCTCGCCCATCGTCTGCCCGCCGCCCGGGATCGCGACGATCTGCTCGATCACCTGGGTGAGCTGCCATTGCAGGTAGCTCGCGAAGGCGTGGCTGCTGCGAAAGCCGATGACCCAGACCTTGCGCGCGCCCAGCAGCGCCTCGGCCACGGCGTCGATCTGCGCGTCACTGATGGCTTGGAAGCTGGCCTCCAGGTTGGCCATGCTCTGCAGCACGTGCGCCTGCGCCGAGCGCACGCCCGCGGTGTCGGTGGCCGAGGCCAGGAACAGCCGCGAGCCGGTCTGCTTCTCGGTCCGGGCATGGCGGCGCGCGGCCTCGTAGCTCTCGTAGCCCAGACGTTTGACGAAACGGGAGACCGTGGCCTTGGACACCTGGGCCAGTTCCGCCAGTTCCGAGCCCGAGTAGCTTGCGAGCTCGCCCGGGAAGTCGCGCACGAACTCGCCCAGCCGCCGCTCTGCCGGGTGCAGCGTCGGCAGCGCCTCGCGGACGCGGGCGAGAAAGGGCTTTTCCTTCGGGGGCATCGGTGCGGTGCTGCCGGAGCGCGCTGGGTCTGGAGATGGGCGCGCATGGTAAGCCGGCGTCGCAGGCTGTGTCGGCCTCAGCCTCTCAGCCCGGCGGCCCGACAATCCAGAGCGTGAACACGTCCCCCCTCTTCACCCCGCTAGACCTCGGTCAGGGCCTGGTCTTGCCCAACCGGGTGTTGCTCGCGCCGTGCACGCGCAACCGCGCCAGCGCCGACCTCGG